>JAZUCI010000039.1:0-7136 GCA_045639045.1 Christensenellaceae bacterium | reverse complement strand
ACCTCTTCTAACGTATCGTAAGGTCTACCCACGGGGGAAAGCAATTCGTCCCCGGGAAGAAGGTTTGCCGCAAGCGCCAAATATAACGCGTGCGTACCGCAAGTAATTTGGGGGCGCACCAACGCCGCTTCGGTTTTGAATACCGTTGCGTAAACCGCTTCTAACGTATCCCTACCTACGTCGTTATGTCCGTAACCCGTGGTGGGAACGAAGCACGCGGAAGATACGCGGTTTTTTTGCATACCGTATACCACTTTTGCTTGGTTGTATTCTGCAATATTATCAATTTCTTGAAATCTGGGGGCAAGTTCTTTTAACAGTTCTTCCCCATAAGCAAGTACGCGGGGGGAAACCCCCAGCTTGTTATAAATTTCCGTTTCCATCATCTTTCTCCTTTTCTAAATTGCGAAACACCTGCTTTGCCGCGCCGCTGACTACTTCGGGGCGGGAAATTACCACACCCGTGCGCGCATCGCCCAAAACCAGCAAGGTATCCCCTGCATTGATGCCAAACAGTTCGCGCGCTTCCTTGGGGATTACGATTTGCCCCTTTTCCCCCACCTTTACGGTGCCGAAGACGTAGCGTTCGGACTGTTTGCCCAAAACGTGTTTTCCACCTGCCATTTTTTACTCCTTTTCTATGAAAAGAAGGGCGGGGAGTTCCCCCGAAATAATTCCTACTTTTCCTACTTGTAGGAATTATAGTACATCGCAAAAAAAATGTCAAACGGAATTATGCGCGCGCACGAAAAAAATCACAAAAAAAACGGAGAATCCAACTAGATTCTCCGTAAAATTTTTTATTGACGCGCTATAGTTCTTTGCTTATATATTGACGCGTTGCAAGTCTTTGCTTATATATTGACGCGCATCGCAACAGCGCGTTATACAAGTTGAGAAAAGTTTTCAATATAGCGTTCGGTAATCCCCCGAATTTCTTCCCGATAACTTTCGGAGGAGGCGTCGTACACACCGAACACGCGCATTCCCGCTTGCTTTGCCGTTTTTAACGCGTTAAAATTATCGTCTAAAAAGATGATTTCTTTAACGGGCGCGCCCATTTTTTCGGCTGCCATTTTGTAAATTTCGGGGTTGGCTTTGGTGGTATTGAAATCGTCGCAAGACCAAACGTTATCAAACAGTTCGTACATACCAAGTCGCTTTAAGCACGGATCCAACATAGCGTGCGGGCTTGCGGTTAATACATTTAACCGATCGCCACGCGCTTTCATTTGGGTTAATACTTCCTTTACGCTAACTTTTGCTTGCACGTTTTCGGTGTATTCCTTTTTTGCGTACGCGTCAAAGCGCGCCAAAATTTCTTCCACGGACATACGAACGCCCAATTTTTTGTAGTATTCCGCCGTACCCTTATAGCCAAGGGGGGTGATAATTTTTACGATATCCTCCCCGTAAGCAACGTGGTTTTCATCTAAAACGCGTAACATTACCGCGATATAAGTGGGCATAGAATCCACCAAAGTGCCGTCAAAATCAAACAAATAAACGCCCATACGCGCCCCCGTTCGTTTTTTATTTATTATAACATGAAAGGTTGAAGGGTGTCAAGAAATTAAGTCTTCGACAGAGCTATGAATAAAATAACACTTCAAAATATTGTATTTTTATTTTTTTGTGCTATAATTAAAGCATTAACAAATATTGACTTCAAGGAGAAACAACATGATTTGGATGATTTCCGCAAATGGAAAAATGTATGATCATGCAAGATCTTTTGCAACTAACGGGTTTATTGATTGGAGACAAAAAGCTAAGTATAACATAGGAGACACTGTTTACATTTATTGCACCCAACCATTCAAGCGAGTAATGTATAAATGCAAAGTTGTCAAACATTCTTTCCCTTTTTCAGAGGCTTTTGACGACTCTCTTTTTTGGCTTGACCGTAGCGAATACGAAAAATCTAAAACTGGCAATTTCGCTAGACTACAACTCTTAGCACAAGTAGATACGCAACTTTTAAATTTAGACACCCTAAAAAACTACGGATTAAAATCCGCCCCACAAGGCCCAATTAAAGTTCTTCCTCTACTTAGTAATTATATAGACAAACATTTTAACGACTACTATTCCAAAGATTTTTTTACCGATGTTGATGAGAGCAAAGGCTACCATGAAGGGCATGTCAAAAAAATCCTAGTCGACGCTTATGAACGTAGTTCAATTGCTAGACGAAAATGTATTGAATATCATGGATCTTCTTGTCTAATTTGCGGTCTTAATTTTGGTGCAAAATACGGAAAATTAGGAGAAGGATTTATCCATATACACCACTTAAAGCCTTTACACACCATTAAAAAAGACTATGTCGTTAATTATAAAGACGATTTAATTCCTGTTTGTCCCAACTGCCACGCCATCATCCACCGCCTTCCCAATGGAGAAAATATGAATATCCTAGAAATAAAGAAGGCTCTTAATCCAATAGAATTGTTTTCCGCACAAAAAGAATCAATCAGCAAGCATTCTAATGCAACAACCCTACCGAAAAATACAAAAACAACAGAAGAAAAACACGAAGAACCATTACCTTTCGCTATAGGAACAACAGTAAAACATAAAACCTTTGGAATCGGGAAAATCAAAGCAATTACCCTTAACCCAAAACACATCATAGTGTCCTTTCCCTTTGGAGAAAAAGTTTTTGTTTATCCAAATGCCATTTCTCAAGGATTTTTAACAATAGTAAAATAATAAACCAAGCGGATTTTCCGAACCCTTGGCTTTGCCAAGCGGTGAGAGTGCGTGTTAGGAGCACATAAAAATAAGGACGGCGGAGTGCCGTCCTTATTTTTATGGAGCTACTAGCCGGACTCGAACCGGCGACCTGCTGATTACGAATCAGCTGCTCTACCAACTGAGCCATAGTAGCATGCCCGTATATATTACGGGATTTTTTTTCATTTGTCAACTTATTTCGCCTTATTTTGAAAAACTTTTTTTCTTTTCCATTTTTCTTAAGCGTTTTGCGGGGATTAACAGGGATACGTGGCGCTGTAAAATATCCAGCGTAATGGGGCCGCATTCCCCCTTTTCCCCATCGTAGTTCCAACAAACGGTATCATCCACAGCAACTTCAAAGTGATTGCCGCGCAATTTAATGATATCGCTATCCCGCATCAATGCTTTTCCGTTGCCAAACAGGAAAATTTTAAGCACCTTGAAAAACGCGCGCACCTTACCGCTGTGTTTGGGGGTATGGCGCAGTTTTACGCAAAGCATATCTACAAGACCATCATCTAACACCACGTGGCGGTTGATGGGAAACCCTGCAACCGAACGGCTGTTGATAAAGGTAATAAAGTTGGTTTCCGCCTTAATTTCCCCACTTTCACTTTTAATATCCACGTTAAACACGGGGGGCTTTAAGTTTTTGCGAATCCCATCGTAAAAATAGGCGATTTTGCCGAACTTCCGCTTGCTTTGTTGGTTGGTTTCGTAAGTGGTGGCGGTAAACGCGCCCGCGCAAACCACGTATTCCGCGTACTTTTCGTTCACCTTAAAGCAATCGATTTCCTTGGGAATACCACCGATAATCTGTTTTGCCGCGCGTTTAATTTTGAAGGAAATCCCGTACGTACGCGCGATATCGTTGCAAGTACCCGTGGGAATATAGCCAAGAACGGGCTTTTTTTCCTGCCCTGCTAAACCTTGCAATACGTCGTTAAAGGTGCCGTCCCCACCCGAAAACACAAGCACGTCGTACTTACCGCACGCTTCGCGCGAAAAAGCGGTTAAATCCCCTATCTTTTCGGAAGGGCGCACTTCCACGCTATCAAATTTCTTTTCTAAAATTTCCTTTACCGCACCCGCGTATTTTTTCATTTTTCCCTTTCCGCTAAAGGGATTGTAAATAAACAAGCAGTTCATATCTTTTTCCTTTTAAATCGTCTTTTGTATAAAGCCCCGTTCCTTTAACCACTCTTGCGCCAAGGCAATCCAACTACTAACCGAAGGGTTAATATAATCGGGAACGCCGCACACCGTTTCTTCATTGCAAAGGGAAAGCCCGTGGGGGCCGTTAGGGAACACGTGCAAAGCAAAGGAAACGCCCGCTTTTTTAAGCGCGCTTGCCAAAATTAAGGAATTTTCCACGGGAACCAGCCCGTCCGTTACGGTATGCCAAATAAACGCGGGGGCGGAATCCTTATTCACCCTATTTTCAATGGATACGAATTTTTGCTTCTCTTCGTCCTCCCCCACCAAGGAAAGAAAGGAATCCATATGCGCGTGTTCGGGATTTGCGGTAATTACGGGGTACGAATAAATTGCCGCGTCCGGGCGGAAAAACAACCCGTCCTCCCCAAGCAATTCCTTCGCGGGGCTGTATGGAAAGGCGTTGGAAATCAAGCCGAGTAAATGCCCACCCGCAGAAAATCCTACGGCGGCAATTTGCCCTTGGTTTACCCCCAAAGTTTCCGCGTTGCGGCGAATATACGCAACCGCTAAGGACGCTTCCAAAAAGGGAGAGGGATAGGCGGATTCGGGCGCAACCGAGTAGGTTAAAACGAAGGCGTGAAAGCCTTGTTGCATAAAACGGACCGCAACGGGTTCCGCTTCCCTATCGCTGCAACTACGGTAGCCACCGCCGGGTAAAACCAACATAGCGGGGCGGGAAATCACACCGTGCCCCTTACCGCGAACGAAGCAATCTAACGTTCCGCCTTTGGCGTTTCCGCGCGGAAGGCCGAAATATTCGTATAAATCCACCGTGTAAGCCTGCATAACACACCCCACAAAAAGTTCTTTACATAGTATAGCATAAAATAAAGAAAATTTCAATGTTTTTCCCTAAATTTTCCCCACCTTACCCAAAGTTTTTTCACTTACGGGGAAAGGTGGATAAAAGGGCGCGGTACGAAAACAAAAGGGATAGCTGGGCGCGTTTCGCGCCAATGGAAAGCGCCGCGTGCGTACTTTCCAAAAGTAAGCCGTCTACCATCCTTTCGCACTCCGCAATAAACGCGCTTACCGTGGAAAAAACGTTGCTTTCCTTTTCCCTTTTCGCGCTTTCCCCTACCGCCTTTTTTAGGGTGGCAACCTTTTCCCTTACCAAGGAAAGGTCGGCGCATATCAGCGCCCGCTCCTTGCCCTTTTCCGCATCCTTATACCCTTGGGTAAACGCCGAAAAACACATAGAAAAACAATTTTCCGCAAGCAAAAGGGCTTGGTTTTCCCCTTCGGTTTTCCGCGCGGAAAGGGAGGGCAAAACCAAAAGGGATACCACACAATCACCACCCGCTTTTTTAATGCGATTTTGCACTTCTACCGCTTCTTGATTCCGTTCGTAAGCGCACGCGTACACTTTATACGCGCCCCCTTCTTCGCATATCCTTCCCGCGCCCCCGCGCAAGGATAAGGCATCCGCCGCTTGCTTTGCCGCCGTTGCATCCTTCCCTTCGTAAAAACACAGCAAATAATATTCCCTGCGGGGCAAAAGCCGATCCTTCCCCCTTTGCAAGGCAAAAGGCAGCAAAATAGCGCAAGTAAATACGCAAAAAATAAAAAAAGAAAGGAAAACCCCCTTGCTTTTTCGCGAAATTAAGGTATAATAAGGGAAATAGAAATTTTTCATACCTTAAAAGGTATGCAAAAGGGGTTATCACTATGCAAGAACATATCAATACCGCGCTAATGCACGAATGCTTTGCGCGCGCCAAAGGTTGCGCGTTTTGCCAGCTTGCCCGCGCCGTGGACGACGATATCGCCAACCGCTTTTTAGGGGAAGCCGTTATGGTGGACGAGGTCCGCGCCGAAGTGGGCAAAAAAGGGTTTTGCAACCACCACGCCACCTTAATGCACGCCAAAAGCGGAAAACTGGGGCTTGCTTTGCAATTAGAAACGCGTTTTTCCGTTCTTCGCGAAAGCGTAACCAAGGCGAAAAATGCGAAAAAGGCGGTTAGCGAACTGCTTGCCGCAACCAAAACCTGTATTGCTTGTGAACTTGCGGAAAAAACCATGGCGCGATATGCGAAGGAAACGGCGATTGCCTACCGCCAATCCCCCGCCTCCGTAATAGGAAGCGCGGTGGAAAAAGGGGGTTTTTGCCTATCTCACTTTGCCCTTTTGGCAAGCGAAAACGGAAAGGATAAAGGATTTTTAACCGCCTTAATGCGCGCGCAGGACCTAACGTACGAAAAGGAAGCGGCAGCCCTTCACCGCTACTGCTTGCAATACGATTGTAAACACCAAGGGGAAGATTTTTCGGACGTAAAAACCGCCCCGCAAGACGGGGTAAACTTATTATAAACGAGGGGCAAAGAAATCTATCGCCGCCGTACCGAATTCCCCCACTTATAAATTGCGCATAATTTTGCAATATTATGCAAATTTATTCACTTTATGCAATATTTTATGCATTTATTTTCAAATTTTTTGCATAAATATCAAAAAAATATAAAATTCCGCGCAAAAACGTTTGACAAAGGCAAACGCGCGTGTTACAATACTAACGGAAAAAACAAGAAGCGGAGGCTTTTTTATGAAAAAAGAAGATATCAAAAAGGTAGTTTTGGCTTATTCGGGTGGTTTGGATACTTCCATCATCATTCCTTGGCTGAAAGAAAATTACAACAACTGCGAAGTTATCGCGGTTGCGGGCAACGTAGGGCAAGCGGACGAATTGGAAGGCCTTGAAGAAAAGGCTTTGAAAACGGGCGCAAGCAAGCTGTACGTTTTGGATTTAAGCGAAGAATACGTAGACGATTATATTATTCCCTGCATGAAGGCGGGTGCGATTTACGAAGAATATTTGCTTGGCACCAGCCACGCGCGTCCTTGCATTGCAAAGGGCTTGGCGGAAATCGCGCTGAAAGAAAATGCGGATGCAATCGCGCACGGTTGCACGGGGAAAGGGAACGACCAAGTTCGTTTTGAACTTACCTTAAAGCATTTTGCCCCCAATATGCCCATCATCGCGCCTTGGCGTGAATGGAACATCAAATCCAGAGAAGAAGAAATTGATTACGCGGAAGCGCATAACGTTCCTTTGAAAATCAACCGCGAAACCAACTATTCCAAGGATAAAAACTTGTGGCACTTATCCCACGAAGGCTTGGATTTGGAAGATACGGGTAACGAACCCCAATACGAAAAGCCCGGCTTTTTAGAAATGG
>JAZUCI010000038.1:0-7832 GCA_045639045.1 Christensenellaceae bacterium | reverse complement strand
GCCTTTTTTAGCCTTTCCAAGCATTTAGTGGGGATATATGTGGGGATGAAACATAGTTCTAAACCCCAACGCCCACGCGTAAGGTAATAATGGTGAATGCCATTACCTAATGGGGAACGGAGAACCTAAAATCAGGTTACAACGGGTGGTTCCGTTTTAACAAATAAAATTTTATTTTTTTAAGGAGGAATTTTTCCTATGAAAACCAATCGCAGAAAGCCTTTTATCTTGGCTACCCTTGCACTTGGCCTTGTATTAGTAATGGGTCTTGGTGCTAACACTTTCGCTAAATATGTAACCACTAAAAACTTGCCTGCTAAAACCGCTCAAGTGGCAAAATGGGGCTTCACCTTTACGATTAATGCTGACGAATTGTTTAGTGATGAATACTTAGACACTGCAGTAGTTACTACCGCATCTGGCGATTCCGAAGTGGACGTTCAAGGTGCTGTTGACGTAGTTGCTCCTGGTACTACCGGTTCTTTCACTTTCACTATCGCTGGTACTGCAGAAGTTGACGCTGCATTAACCGTAGATGCAGCATTTACTGATAATGTTGTGTTGACGGTTGCTGAAGCTGCTACGGCAGGTGTAACCATTGCTCAAGACTATGCTCCCATCGTATGGAGTTTGACGAAAGATGGTGTTGCTGTTCCTGCTGCTGGTACCACTGCTGCTTCTATCGCTGCATACATTGACACGTTTGCACAAGACAGAATTGAAGCTGGTGATACTGCAACGGCTGCTGGCGAATATGAAGTTACTTGGACGTGGGAATTTGAACAAAACAACGAAGCGGATACCGTTCTTGGTCAACAAGCATTAACTGATGCAAAAACCGTTTCTGTTGGTTTGAATATGGGTGTAGCTCAAATCCAAGGCGTTACTCCCTAATCGGAACAAGGAAACCCAAATCACGTAATAACGTGAATACTTAAAACAAATATGCGGCGCCCTGCACCCAAAATGGGAACACCAAATGGGGGCTGGGCGCCCCTTTGTTTTTTGGGGAAATAATGGGTAAGAACCACCTTAGCCATTAGTCCCCAAAGAAGAAAGCTTACGGTGTCGTATTTGCTACGCAATACTTTATATCATTCTTTGCCTGACTAAAAAGCCTTCTCCAGTGGGAGAAGGTGTCAAGCACCGCTTGACGGATGAGGCGTGCTATCGCTTGGTTAAAAACCCTTGCAAAGCATTTGTACCTACTCATCCACCGCAAGCGGTCCCCCTTCCCTCACAAGGGAAGGCAAAATGGTGTCATTCTCCGGAATGACAAATTTCCTTTCACAGTAAACCCAAACACCCCCCTATGAACCCCAAACGGAGAATAGAATGAGCGCACAACGCAAACAAAAACAACGGACGTATTTACTGCCGTTCATACTTCTCTGCTTTTTTATGGCGATAATCATTTTGTTTATCGCTTTGGCGGATTTACCCGAGCCGATTTCCGAAGGCCCCTTATTCAGCGTAACCGAGGGGGTAGAGGAAGGCGAATGGGGTGCCGAAGGGCAGATAGGCGTATTCCCTGCGATAATTAAGCCCGGGGATAAGGGTGTGTTCCACTTTACGGTGGAAAACGCGAATATGGTGCGCCTAAAGTACGATTTTAACATTACGCAAGATTATTCGCATAACATCGGGGATAAACATTTCCCCTTCCGCTACCGCCTGCTTATGAACAACGTGTACGTTGTAGGAAGCGCGGGGGATGACGGATGGCTTTTGCCCGGGGATTTGCATATTGAAAACGTTACCTTACTGCAAGGCAAACAGCAATTTGCTTTGGAATGGATTTGGCCCTTTGACGTAGACGATAATTTGGATACCTTGCTTGGCAACCAAGCAGGAACGCTTTCCTTAAACTTACACCTTACCGCAACGGTTATGGAAGGCGATTTGGAAAGTTTTAATTAGAAATTGGGCAAAGCTTTCCCTTCCATATGTCATTCTTCGCCTACCCACGTGATGGGCAAAGCGGAGAATCTAAAAAAAGCCGCCCCTGTGTAAGGGGAGGGGGACCGCCTCGCGGTGGAAGGGTTGTTATACTTGTTATACAAGGAGTAAAAACTCCCCCAGTCAGCACAAAGGCTGACAGCCCCCCCAAAGGATGGGCCTTTATGCCCTATAAGGGCATAAAACTACTATTTTTTGCCTAAAATGGGCGAAAAACGGAAAGTTACGGGCGCTTGCGCCCGTATATATATACGCGCGTACGCGTAATACGGTGTCGTATTTGCTACGCAATACTTTGTTAAACTTGCGTTTTCGGTGCGGTTACATACGCAAAGTATGCGCCCTTCCGAAATCCGCGTTTGCCTCGTCTTGCTTGCAACTCCGCCACCTTCACGGTGGTGCGGCCTATAAACAACCCAAAACCACAGTAAAAAACAACCGAACAACGGATTAACATAATAAAAACCTAAAAGGAAACAAAAATTATGGAAGAAGAAAAGAAAACCACAACCAAAACCGCGGCAAAGGCAAGCGGTACTAAAACCACCGCGGCAAAAAAGACCACGGCAGCGAAAACCACCGCAAGCAAAGCGGCAGGAACCAAAACCACGGCAAAGGCAAGTGGCACCAAAACTGCTGCAAGCAAAACCACGGCGGCGAAAAGCACCACGGCAAAGGCAAGTGGCACCAAAACTGCTGCAAGCAAAACCACGGCAGCAAAAAGCACCACGGCAAAGCGCACGTCCACTTCTAAAACCACGGTAAGCCGTAGTTCTAAACCCAAGGCAACCCCCGTGGCGGAAAAGGAAGAAGTGAAAGCGGCTGCTCCCGTAGAAGAAGTAGCAACCCCCGTGGTAGAAACCCCCGTGGTAGAAACCCTTCCCGTAGAGGAAGCGCCCGTAGTTGAAGCGGCGCCCGAAGAAAGCGCGGTAGAAACCGTGGAAGCAATTCCCGTGGAAGAAACCCCTTCTACCACCGAAAGCGCAGAAGAAGCTTCCGCCCCCGCGGAAGAACAAGCGGTTCCCACCGAAGAAGCAAAGCAAGGCCCCAATAAGGAAGGCGGTAAGGCCGGTAAAATTATCGGTAGAATTTTTGCAATTCTGGGATACGGCATTCTTGCATTCTTGGTGGTTGCGGCAGGTTGGCTTGCCATTGATAAACTGGTTATGAAATCCACCATTCCCCAAGCGTACGGCGTTTCGGCGTTAAACGTTAAAACGGATAGTATGAACGGCACCCAAAAGGGTTCGTTTGCGGGCGGGGACGTTATCTTTATTTGGCGCCATCCCGATGCGGAAAACTTGAAGAAAGGCGACGTTATCACTTTCTGGGAAGTGGATAAAAACGGCAAGGCGATGAAGGATAAACTCCCCACCACCCACCGTATCGTAGACGTGAACGAGGACGGCACCTACGTAACCAAAGGGGATAACCCCCAAAACTCGGTGGATATCAATCCCGTTAAACCCGAAAACGTTGTGGGTGTGGTTTTATTCCACATTCCCAAGGCGGGGCACTTTATTAACTGGATTTCCACGGGTGGCGGTGCGCTTTACCTGGTTGCGTTTGGCGCGCTGATCGTTGGGCTTATCTACGTGGCAAAGAAAAAAGATTGGAATTAACCCTTATGTTCGCCGAAGGTGGCTAAAAACCCCTTCGGCAATTAGGCTAATTAGAAGAGGAACGCCCTAAAGCGCTGGGCTTTATGAAATGGCGTTTGGCAAGGTGAGGTTACTATGACGAATTTCTTGGTAAACTGGTCAAATATTTGGCAACAGGTGATGGATTTCTTTGTTTGGGGTCCACGTTTTAAGCTGGTGCTTTTAATTATGTGCGGCGTATTCCTTTTGGCCGTTGTTGGTTTGACCTTGAAAGAAGCGTTCGCGCCCCGTAAAATAGCGGGCGGGGATTATTCTGCAACCGAAATCGATCTACTTTCCATGGTGGATAGCTTAGCGGACGATATGGCAGAAGAAAAGATTGCGGAACTTTTGGCAAATCCTGCCCCCGTTTCTTTCCCCGCAAATATCCCCGAAGGATACGCGGTGGAATACGTGGACGGCAAGCCCGTTTACTATTCGTATTCTTACAGCTTTACCGCAAAGCTTCATCAAGCTTCGGACGAAACCAAGGAATATTACAACCGCATTAAAAACTGCATTTTATCCTACGGCGCAAAGCCCCGTATGAGCTGGGCAAACGAATCTTTCTACCTTGGTAGAAACACCTACGTAAAATTTGGGATTCGCGGTAAAACGCTTTCTACCTATCTTGCCCTAGATACCGAAGAATTCGTGGATACCAAGTACATTTTTGAAAACGAAGGGGACGTAAAGAAATACGAAGCCGTTCCCATGCGCGTTCGTGTGAAATCTAACCGTGGCGCAAAATGGGCGTGCGAACTTGTGGCTATTCTGTTTGAAAAGTTGGGCATAGCCCAAAAAGAAACGGAAGCGCAGGACTTCCGCCCCGCATACCGCACCACCGAGGATTTACTTGCGGACGGCTTGATTAAAAAGGTGCAAACGGATAGCCTGCCCGCCTTTACGGTTGTGGACGAAGATTTTACCACCAGCGAAGAACGTTTGGATAGAATGATTTCTGCGCTGGATCATAACGCGGATGCGTTAGCGGCGCAAATGATTGAAGATCGCCTTGCTACCACCGTGATTGAAGTTGCCAAGGCGGTGGATAACGCTGCGGATAACGAAGTGGAAGAACTGCTTAACGTAGCGCCCGCTATGGAAGAAGCCGCTGCGACTGAAACCGTAGCGGAAGAAACGCCTGCGGAACCCGTTGCCGAACCCGAATTCGAAATTGAAACGGTGGACGGCAAGCAAATTTACTGGTTGTATTCTTACAGTTTCACCGCTAAATTGCATCAAGCAAGCGATGAAACCAAAGATTACTATAACCAAATCAAAAACCGCATTTTAGCGTACGGTGCAAAATCGCGTATGAGTTGGCCGAACGAATCCTTCTATATCGGTAGAACTACGTACGTGAAATTCGGTATTCGTGGCAAAACTTTGTCCGTATACCTTGCGCTTAACCCCGCGGATTACGAAAACACCAAGTATATCTACGAGGACGCGTCGGACGTAAAGAAATACGAAGCCGTACCCATGCGCTTACGCGTAAAATCCAACCGTGGCGCAAAATGGGCTTGCGAACTAATCGACGTGCTGTTTGCAAACCTTGGCAGAGCGCTTGGGGACGTTGCCCCCGTGGATTACCGCTTGCCCTACGAAACCACCAAAGTGCTTTTAGAAAAGGGCTTAGTAAAGAAAGTGCAAACGGATAAACTGCCCAACTTTAGCGAAATGACGGCGGAAGAAAAACCCGCGGTTGAAGCGGAAGAAACCGAAACCGCACCCGTGGTAGAAGAAGTAGCCGAACCTATTGCCGAACCCGAATTTGAAATTGAAACGGTGGATGGCAAACAAATTTACTGGTTGTATTCTTACAGTTTCACCGCTAAATTGCATCAAGCAAGCGATGAAACCAAAGATTACTATAACCAAATCAAAAACCGCATTTTAGCGTACGGCGCAAAATCGCGTATGAGCTGGCCGAACGAATCTTTCTATATCGGTAGAACTACGTACGTGAAATTTGGTATTCGTGGCAAAACTTTGTCCGTATATCTTGCGCTTAATCCTGCGGACTACGAAAATACCAAGTATATTTACGAGGACGCGTCGGACGTAAAGAAATACGAAGGCGTACCCACGCGCTTGCGCGTAAAATCCAACCGTGGTGCAAAATGGGCTTGCGAACTGATTGACGTACTGTTTGCAAACCTTGGCAGAGCGCTTGGGGATGTTGCCCCCGTGGATTACCGCTTGCCCTACGAAACCACCAAAGTGCTTTTAGAGCGCGGCTTGGTGAAAAAGGTGCAAACGGATAAACTACCCAACTTTGCCGCTATGGAAAAAAGCGCGGAAATAGCACCCGTAGCGGAAGTGGTTGAAGCGGTGGAAACCGAAGAAATATCGGTAACCGAAACCACCCCCGTAGTAGAAGACGTGGTAGAGCCCGTTGCCGAACCCCCCGTTGTAGAAGCGGTGGAAGAAATCGCGGTAACCGAAACGGAAGAAATTGAAGAAACCGTAGCGGATACACCTGTGGAAGAAATTGCGGAAGCACCTATCGTGGAAGAAGTCGAAGAAATCGCCGTAACGGAAGAACCCGTAGCGGTTGAACCCGAAGAAACCGTGGTGGAAGAAACCGAACAACCCGCCGAAGAAACCGAGGAGGACGTTCCCACCGAAGAACCCGTGGAAGAAGAAATTCCCACCGAAGAACCCGTGGATGAGGAAGAAATACCCGCGGTAAGCGTTTCCACCCGCAAGGCAATGCGCTTAAAAAGGAAAAACCGCGGCAAACGTTAATTTCGGCATTCCTAAAAGCCAAACGTTAAAACCTTTCGCGGCGGCAATGATAAAAGCCAAACGCAACCACTAAAAGCGGCGTTAACAAAAACCAAACGCCATCGCCACAAGCAACGTTGCTAAAAACCAAAAGCAATCACTAAACGGTATATAAAATATTGGCGCGCGCGTAAGGGAAGCCCCCATCCGCGCCCGCTGATAGCCGAAAACCGTATTCCAAAAAAACAAAAAGGAGGAAAGAAGAATGAAAATGGGGAAACCGTTATGGGCTAAAAGCGTAATTTCACGCTCCTTTGTTATGGTCCTAATTTTCTTCGTTGCCTCTTCGGGGGCCCTGTTCATGGGGGATTCCTTTGCAAAATATTACACCCAAAAGCGCGCGGAGGAAGCGGCCATCGTAGCATCCTTTATTTTGGAGGACGACGTAGCCACTTCCAACTTAACCATGAACTGCGCGGTAGCGAATTTGGATACGAAAGGCACGGCTTTTGATTCGGACGACGAATACTTTGTGGATTGGCGCATAAAGGTTTCCAATACCAACGCGCAAGGCAAAATTTCCACCATTAAAACGGAATATTCCTTTATTGTGGACTTGCCCGACGACGCCCCCGATTATTTATCCGTTTTTGCAGAAGGGAACAGCCCTGCGTTTGCAAATCAGGAAACCAAAACGTATACCTTCCCCGGCGTGGGTGTTTTACGCCCGGGGGAAGAAGAATCGCAATACCCCTTAATCACCTTCGCTATCCCCAAACATAGAATGAGCCGTACCGAAGAACTGATAGACGGCGCATATCAATGGGTGGGCGGGGATTTCGCCCTTGCGGACGTTTCCATTGCCTTGCACGCCGAACAAATTCAAGGTGGTGCGGCGCTTCCCAAACTGCCCACGGTGGGCGCGCTTGTGGAAGATTTACCGCCTTGGGGTGTTACCGCGAATAACGCATCTTCGTATGCAAACACCTTTATTTCGTGGAATTACGAATCGGAAGAAATAAACCCCTTTACCTACACGCAAAATACGTATAGTGGCGGTGTGGGTATTTCGGCGGATTTATCCGCTTGTACCCAGGTAGGTTCGGGCACGGATCACGGGTATCTTGCCACCTACTTTATCCCCGGTTTACAAGAAGGGCAAACGTACGAATTAAGATACGCTTATAAAAACCAACTTACCAACGCAAGGTTTTTGTTCCATAGCGATTTTAACTACGTTAACAAGGATGATTATACGCAAAATATCAGCAATACCAATATGGAACAAACGGACGTGTGGCGGGTAAGAACCATTACGTTTAACATCCGCAACATAGATCTTGTGAACGGCTTGTTCGCTGTCCGTTTTAGCATTTACCAAGAAGTTGGTCTGGTAATGGGCGGAACTTGCGCGTTTGAAATTCTTTCCGTTGCCCCCGCAAGAACTATGTAAGGCGAAACGGTGGAAATAAAAAGCGGAATTGAGAAGTCGGAGGCCAA
>JAZUCI010000037.1:0-13145 GCA_045639045.1 Christensenellaceae bacterium | reverse complement strand
ACACCGCCGTGTTAAGAAAGCGGAGAAACAAGCGATACAAGGCTCGTGAAAAATACAGGCGAGGCGAACCTTATTGGTTGCCGAGATTGTATTTTGAAACAGTAACGAAGTAGCGCGTAGTTTATACGGTTTCTTACTGTTTGGTGCCGCACTCGGGACAAAACTTCGCCCCCGCCTTCACTTCCGCACCACATTCCGAACAAACTTTGTTGCCAAGTTTTGCGCCACAGTTCGGGCAGAATTTCGCGGTCTTTTTTACGGGTTCGCCACAGGAGGGGCATTTAGCGGTTTCTTCCGCCATGGTTTTGCCGCATTCGGGGCAAAATTTCGCCTTTGCGGAAACGCTTGCACCGCACGAAGGGCATACCTTTTGGGGTGCCGCAGGCGCTTGCGTAGGTGCGGAAGGACGAAGCGCATCCGCCATCATCGCGCCAATGTTTACGCCTGCGCCCATACCGACGCCCGCGCCCATCATTGCGCCGCCCATACCGGGGTTTTTAGCCGCATCGCGCATGGCTTCGGCAGCGGCAATCTTCGCCATAACGTCCGTTTTATCCCCCAAAATACCAAGCTTACTGCGTTGGTCGAAGGCTTCTTCCACTTCCTTGGGAACGGACATATTTTCAATGAACAAGTTCACAAGCGCAAGGCCCATTTCCTTAAATTTCCCTTGCACCGTTGCCTTTACGATTTCGTTAAATTCCAAGGTGTTCCCCGCTAAATCCACGGCGGAAACCTTGCTTTCCCCAACGGCGTCCGTAATGCCCGAAAGCACGATGGTTTTTAAGTAATCTGCAATATCTTGCGTTTGATAGGACGCGCCCGTACCGAACAATTCCTTTAAGAACACGCCGGGATCCTTGACGCGGAAGGAGAACGCCCCAAATCCGCGCACGCGAATTACCCCAAATTCGGGATCGCGCATTAAAATGGGGTTTTGCGTTCCCCACTTAATATTGGTGAACTGACGGGTATTTACAAAGTAAATATCCACCGTGATGGGGGTTTGAAAGCCGTACTTCCACCCCGCAAGGCGGCTTAAAATGGGAAGAATTTCGGTTTTCAAATCGTATTGACCGGGCAAAAACACGTCCGCAATTTCACCCTTATATACGAACACCGCCGCTTGCGATTCGCGTACGGTAAGTTTACTTTTGTGGTTGATTTCCTTTCCGTTTACGGGATAACGGTAAACCAACGTATCTTTACTATCGTCCTTCCATTCAACAAGTTTTAAGAATAAAGCCATAATGCCTAAACCTCCAACGTTTTAAGGTTAAAAAAAGTATAGCACAAACGCGCGCGATTGTAAAGCACTTTTATAAAATAAAAGGGGAAGAAAAAATACGGGCGAGAGGAATGTTTTGACAAAATGGGCGGGAATTTCCCATTCTTTGCGGAATTTTTTTGAAAAAAACGCGATATGATAACCCAAAGGAATTTACGAAAGGGGGGTTTTATGCAACCGCAAATTTTTAGAAGGGTGATTGCGCTAACCGAAAAAACGCAAGGGTTTACGGTGGACGGCAAGCCCTTGCTTGCGCTTCTTTCTTGCGAAAAACAAGGCAAGGAGTACGCAATAAACTTAACTTCTTCCAACCTTTCACGGCTAGCGGAGGGAGAATACTACGTAACTTTGGTAGGCGAAAAAGCGGAAACGTTGCGCTTTGCCCCGCAGACCGTTTCCCCACTACGCGCACGGGGAGAACTTAACGCGGATAGCGGCCTGGCGGTTTTGGTTTGGACGGAGCAAAACGGCGCGCCCGTTCCCGTTGCGTTTGGGGTTAGCGGAAGGGTGCAAAACCACCGCGAGGGGATTAAGGGGGAGGTTCTTCGCGTTTTGCGTTCGCCCACGTACCGCCAAGAAAATCCCCTACCCCCAAACCCAAACGAAAGGACGTACGAGGACGAAGCAATCGCCACCGAAAACTACTACGCGCTAAAGGAGAATGCGGATGAACCGAAGGGGAATTTTAGTGGGGCAAATGCTACTTTTACGGGGGAAAATAGCCAAGAAAAACAAGGCGAGGAACCGCGCCTTTACCCTAAAACGGATGAAGATGCTTTTTTCGGGCAGAAGGGCTTAACTTCCCTTTTTGGGGAAAAAGAATTTGGGGGAATTTTAGAAGAACGGCCTTTTGGCGAAAGCGTGGAAAACGCCTTTTTCAACCGCAAAAAAAGCGCGGTGATACAAGCCTTGACCGATGGGGAAAAAGAACGCGCCCTATGCAGCGCGGTGCCCGGGGGATATTTTGCAAAACTGCCCCACTCCCCCTTAATTTTTGGGGTAATTACGTTAAGGGACGCCCTTTCGGCGGAGGATATCCCCACCCTTACGCTATCCGAAGTGTTCACCCTTTGCTACGCCCTACCCACCGATAGCCCAAGCGCGGAAAAGGGCAAGGAATACCGATATTTTCTTCCCGTGAAAACGGATAGCGGCAAACGGGGGTATTTGATTACTTGCCAAAACCCCTTAACGGGGAATCCCGAACGAATTTCCTTTACCTAACGGGGGCAAAGGAAAACTTTTTTGCCCTACCCCCTAAAAACCCTTGTGTTTTACCGCGCGGTTTGGTATAATTGTTTCGGTTTTATGAAAATTTGCCCTTTCGCGTGCAAGCCCACGCGTAAATTCGCACCCGTAGCATAATGGATAGTGCCCAGCCCTCCGGAGGCTGTGGTAGCGGTTCGATCCCGCTCGGGTGTACCAAAAAATGCAAGCCAATCGGCTTGCATTTTTTATTTCAAATTCCGCAGAATTTGATTATCCTAACGCATAGCGTTTATCATTCGAGCAAAAGCGAGTTTAAAAAACCACTCCTTCCTTTTTACGCGACTTTGCCGTACGGCTATATCATCCCGCAACTCCGTCGTACTTCGCGTACAGTTTCAGTAAGGCGGCAAGAAGGGAGGACACCGTTTCCCTTGGGGGATTTTGCATACTTAACGCATCCCGAACGGCAAGCTCTATTTTTTTATAGCGCAGCGCGTCTACCTCCGAAAAAGGCAATTTTCTTGCGCGGTTTAACAAATCCGTTACCCCTTCGGCAGAAATACCGCACGTAGCGTACGCGTTTTCTACTTGTTCGTCTAGGGGCGGCGCTACGGGTAAAGGGATTTGCGCCCTTTCTTCCGCTTGCGCCCCGTTGAACGCTTCCCCTTCCGCGTTATCTTTTATAGGCGTAGGCAAATCCGCGTTTTCTTTTTCCACCGCTAAAACTTGCGCGCGTTCGGTTTGTAGGCGCGCTTGCAAACGGCGTTCTTCGGTTAATTTTGCAAGGCGGTAGCGAAAGGCCAACCTGCCGTTTACCGCGTGGATTACCCAAAGCAAAATCCCTTGTAAAACACCCGTAAACGCAAGGTATAGGGCGCAATACCCCAAAAGTATTTCGGGGCGCAGAAAGGGGGATGGGGGCGTGAACGCGTCAATTCCCACCCCAACGAGGGATAGCATAAACCACCCTTTAGCGATTAGCCGAAAGGCGCGCGATAAAAGGGTGGTTTTATTTAGAACGTAAGCGATATCTACGCTAACCGAAGGGGTTTTTTTCAGCGCAGCGGCAAGCAATAAACCAAGAAAAGCAACCGCCGTACCCACAAACGCAACGTAGCAAAGGGTTTCCCCGCCGCCTATCATAAGTAGGACGTCTTTTCCATAGTGTAAAACGCCGTAAATTACGCGCTGTAACATCTGACAATTCTCCTTTATACCGTTATCACGGATTCGTTCGTCAGATTAATGATTACCTTCTTTTTAATTTTTATACCGTAGAACCGAACGGCGGCTTCCGCGTATAGGTCTAACTGTTGTTTGTAGGTGGTGGCGAGCTCCTCGTCCGAAAGAGAAGAATTTTTATAATCCACGATAATGATGCCGTCTTCCGCAACCGAAATTAGGTCGATTACCCCTTGCACTACCGCGCTATCCTCCCCATCTACGGAGTGTAGCATGGTAAATTCGCGTTCGCGGAAAATTTGCCCCTTTCGAACTTCTTCCATAACGGGGGAAGATAGAATTCTACTGATGGCGGGGGCGGAAGCAAGGTCTTCTTCCATCAGTTCCCCACGTTCTACGAAAAGGCGCATACTCGCAAGAACCGCGCTTTCCTCGGCGCTGGTTAAATCGCACTTTTCCATAAACGCGTGGATGCGAATCCCCCGCTGTTTACGGCTTTCGGCAGTACCCAAAAGGTAGGATTCCCGTTCCTTGGTTTTTGCAAGTTCTTGGGCAACCCTTTCCCCCGTTTTGCCCCTTGCCAAAATCCCCGTAACCGTTTCCTTTTCGGGGAAGGCAACCGCTTTTAGGTAGGGATAGGTAAAGGCTCGCGCGGTTTCTATGGCGGCGGCAAAATCCTCCCCACCCGAAAGTAAAATGGGGCGGCGGTTATATTCGCAGCGCTCCTCCCCTACGGGAAGGGGTTGCGTGGGATATTCGTTCGCCTTCATCCAAGAAAGAAAGTTGGAGGAGGCAATTACGTCCTTTTCTTCTTCCTTCACGCTATCCGCCGCGCGCGTGATATACAAGCGGTTTTTGGCGCGCGTCATAGCCACGTATAAAAGGCGCATTTCTTCCTTTGCGCGGTTTTTACGGTACGCTTCGCGGAACAATATACGGTGAAGGGTAGTCGTTTTCGTGCGGGTTTCCGCGTTGAACGCGTAAGGCAGCACCCCCATATCCCTATCCAAAAGCACCGCGCCCGTTTCATCCTTACTGCTAAACGGTCTTTGCAATCCGCAAAGGATAACCACGGGGAATTCCAAGCCTTTACTTGCGTGCATAGTCATCATTTTTACAGCGTTGCCGCTTTCCGTTTCCCCGTAAGAAAGGTCTTTACCCACGCTATCCAAACGGGTTAAAAAGGCGTTGGCAAACATCCCCGCGCCCTCCGTTCCCGCGGCTTCCGCAATCAGTCTGTTCATCATATTTACCCTACGCTTACCCATGGGCTTTGCGTACGCGTGGGCGCGAAGAGAATAGGTAACGCAAAGTTCTTCCATCAGTTCGCTTGCAGAAATAAATTCCGCTTTTTGGGTTAGTTCTTCTATCAGCGCAAACGCTTTTTGCAATTTGGCTTGAATTTCCTTTTCCCAAAGGGAAACTTCCCCCGTTCTGCTTGCAAACAGTTCGGCGGCGCAGTAAAAAGAGGTTTGCGTTTTTATCGCGCGTTTTTGATAAGCGCGCACCTCCTTCAGTTCGCTTTCTTGCATATTCCCCAAGGGGGAAAGCAAAAGGTTTACGAAGGGGATATCCTCCCTACTGCCCGTGGCAAGGCGCAGCGCGGAAAGCAGTAAGGATACTTCTGCCGAAGAAGTAAGGGGGATTTCCTTTTCCACCGAAACGGGGATATCCCTACGCTTTAATTCTTCCGCAACGGCGTAAGCAACCCCTTTTTTTCGGTACAAAATAGCGATATCGCCGTACGTGATTTTGCGCGTGTTCCCTTTGTCGTCCAAAGCGATTTCTTCCCCTATCAGCGAAGAAATTAAGCGGTAAACCGCCTCCCCTTCCGCGTTCCCTTTGCCGCGATTTGCTTCGTAATCCTTTTTAACCGAATACACTACGGGGGCTACTTCTTTCTTTTCCGCCTTTTCGTAATCGCAAAAAGCAACCGCCCCTTCTTCTTTGGGATAGCCTTCCCCAAACGCAAGGTTTTCCAAGGCGTAGTCCTGCCCCACGGTTTGGGGGGTCATAATGCGGTTAAACAGTTGGTTTACCCCGCTTAACACCGCGCTTGCCGAACGGAAGTTTTTGCTTAAACGCACGTGTCCGCCCGTTTTTTCCCCTTCCGCAATTTTTCGGTTAAACAGTTCGGGATTGCATCCGCGGAAGGCGTAAATACTTTGCTTTACGTCCCCCACCAAAAACAAGTTGTTTTCGGTAAGCAAGTTGAAAATTGCTTCTTGCACCCCGTTTACGTCCTGATACTCGTCCACGAACACGTAACGGTAACGGGCTTTCACCGCTTGCGCGATTACCGAATTTTGCAAAAGCGCAAGCGTTTTTCTTTCCAAATCGCCAAAATCCATCTTGCCTTCGCGCGCTTTTAGCCTTGCGTATTCTGCTTGGTATTCCTTGCAAAGGCGAATTAACACTTCTACCGCGGTTTGCGCCAAAGCGTTGGCTTTTTCCGCATCCGCGCGGGTGGTAATTTTAGCGTATTCCTTTTTCTTCGCTTCTACCGCGTCCCTTTGGGCGGTAATGCGGTTTGCCCAGCCAAGTTCTTGCGCGCTCATTTTTTTATTAACCGACGGTTTCTTTCCCCCGGAAAGCGCAACGAACGCTTGGGCAAGCGCGTAAACGTCCGTTAGTTTAGAAATTTCCGTAAGCTTTTCCGCCAGACCTTTGGCAAACTGCGCGTGGTTTTCGTTATACCCCGAAGTAACCCCTTCGGCGTACAGTTCCGTAAAGGCTTGCGCGAATTCTTTTAGCGTGGTTTGCAAGCGCGAAAGCAGTTGTTCTTCCACCCAAAGAAAGTTTTTTTCGCTATGCGCGTTTAAGCAAGCGTTAAAAAATTCTTCCGCGTCCTTTTCCGCTTCCGCAAATAGGCAAACGTCTTGAACGGTTTCCATCAACGCGTTATCCTTACGGTTAGAAGAAAACGCGGCGGCAACGGTAAGGAAGTCCTTTTCCCCTTTTTCGTAGGCGCGCTCCACGATGCTTTCAAGCGCTTCGGCTTGCATCGCCTTCGCCTCCTCCTCGGGCAACAGTTCAAAGTTCGGGTCTACCCCCGCTTCAAAGAAATAACTTTTGAGTAGCGCGGAGCAAAAGGAGTGAATCGTTCCCACGGTGGTAAGGGGCAAAAGGCGAAGTTGACGGCTTAAAAATTCACGGTCTTCCTTCGAAGCGCTAGCAAACCGTTCGGTAATCGCCTTTCTTAACTTTTCCTTCATTTCCGTAGCGGCGGCGCGCGTATACGTCAAGGCCAAAATTTCGTTGACTTCACATTCTTTTTTCAAGATATGCGATATCATACGCGAAATCATCACGTACGTTTTTCCGCTGCCCGCCGAAGCGGAAACGTATAAATTGCCACCGCGAAAGTGGATGGCTTTTTCTTGTTCGGGCGTATTAACGGGCATTTTCTTCCCCCTTTGCCAAAATAACGGCGTCGACTACGGTTTGTTTTTTTACGGTGGCGGTAAGTTTTCTGCCCTCCCCGTAAAAATCCTTACTTCTGCCGCAAACGCTTTGGAATTTACACCACTCGCACTCCCCTTCGTACGGAGTGGGATAAATAAATCCGCTTTCTAATTCGTTTAACGCTTGCTCCGCCACGCTGCACGCGTAGTTTACTTGCGCGGTAAAATCTTCTTCACTTAAAATCAAGCTGGAAGAATTCTTCCCCGTAAACTTTTTCCCCTTATCCGTTAAAGAAACGGTATAAGGTAAAACCACGCTTTCTTGCGGGGTATCCCCTTTTACCTCTAAACCCCGATCTTGCGCGTATAGGGCGGCGTCGTCGTTCAAGGTTTTTCCGTATAGGCGGATGGGGGTAGGCGTTTCTTCGTACGCGTCCCTGCTAAAGAAGTAATATCCCCCCACGGGGCGTTTACGTAACAGGTTTTGCACCGCGAGTAAGTAAAGTTCTAACTGCAAATGCCTACCCGTGTACAGTTCGCCCAAATCGCATTTTACGTTCCCCGTTTTATAGTCCACGATGCGGAAAAATTCCTCGTTTTCATCAATGCGGTCCACCACCCCGGTTAAGGGAACGGGGTGTTCCCTGCCTTTTATGGTAAACGCCAAGGGGGCGTCCTTAAACTGTTCGAACAAACCTTTTTCCACCGCGGAAATGCGTAAGGAGGAGCGCGCAAAATGCCCGTGAAGGGCAATACAACCGCGTTCCGCTTCCTTTAACAAGCGTTGGAAGGATACTTCGTTGCGCACCTGCCCCCGTTTCAAAACGAAATCGGGGCGGGCAAGCACCTCCTCGAAAAAGCCTTTTACAAGCGCGGGGATTTCCTCTTCCTTAATTTCCCGCTCCTTCATTTCCCTGCCGAACGCTTCGTACACCGCGTGCATCAGCGTTCCGCTTTCGTTGGCGGCAATTTTCATTTCTTGCGGCTCTTGTACCCCAAGGGTTTTGGAAAGGAAATATTTATACGGGCAAGCGAAATACGTTTGAATTGCGGTTGCGGATATTGCGCCCGGGGTGATGGAGCCGATTTCTTCGCTTCCCCGTAACCCTTCGGGCAAACTTTCCATTGAAAGCGCGTCCGCGTACGCCGTGCCGTTTTCTTGGTCCTTTTTCGCGGTAAAAGCGTAAAAACCGCTTTCTTCCACAAGGTCTTCCTTGCCCCCTTCCGCGTATTCCCCTAAACCGCTAAAATACCGTTCTAAAGCGGAGGGCGCGGTAATATACCCGTTCGCTTTGCGAATTAGCCGCTTTTCCCGCGGTAAGGAATCTTCTATTTTTAGCAATTCCCCTTCGGTAACTTCCTTTAGCCCTTCGCCGTTTACCAAACAATTCCGTTTCACCAAAGTGATAAGTTCGCTTTCGGCGTTTGCTTCCCCGCTAAAGGATACCGCAGGGTAAGAAAGCACCAAACTTTCGGAAAACGCCGTTAGGGCGTACACCGCCTGCGCGCGCGCCCGTTCGTTCATCTCCTGCAAGTTCGGATCTACCGAAACGCCCTTTTCTTCTAATTCAAGCAAGTCGCGTTCGGATAAAAACGCGGTATCTTCGGTAACCGCGGGGAAATCCGAATTCATCCCCAGCGCAAATACGTACTTGCTGTTTTTTACGCACGCTTTATCGGGGGAAGAAACCGTAACCGCGTCTATTCTGGTGGGAAGTACCGAAGTTTCCACCGCTTGCAAACCCGCCGAAAGCACGTCGCAAAACTCCGTAACGGTTAAGGCGGTATTCCCTAAAACTTGCCGTGTTTCGGCAAGCAGTTCGGCAAGGCGTTCGGGCGCTTGACGGGTGAAATCTGCAATTTCAGGATGTTCTTTGCGCATACGTTCGGTTAGACTTGCGCTTACTTCCGTCGCGTTTACCTTAACAAGCAAGTTTTCCGCAAAAGCAAGGTATTCCCCGGCGGTTGCTCTTTCTTTTAAGGGTGGGCAAATGTCCGCGAACGCGCGGCGTACTTTTTCCGCCTGTTCCTGATTTGGCAAGGGCAAAGCGAAAGGTTGATAAAAACGGTTTCCCACCGCGCCCGCGCGCTTCGCATAGCCCAAAAAGGCGGGAACACCCTCCTTATGCGGAAAATACGCGCTGTTTACCACTTCGCTTACCGTTCGGTAGGTTGCGCCGTACGCGCTAACACCCAACGCGCTTACCAAAAACCGCGCCAACGGGTGGCGGGCAAGGGTATATTTTACGTCCGTATACACGGGAATTTCGTATTTTTTAAAAATGCGAATAAATAGGGGCAAGTAACTAACCGCATCCGCCGAAACCACCGAAAAATCGCGGTATCGAGCGCCCTCCCTAACGCGGGCAAGAACGGTAAGCGCTAAACGCTCCACCTCCCCTTCGGGGTTTTCCGCGCGGTAAACGCTGATTTTTTGCACGGGCAACGCGCCCTCCCCCGCGTAACTTTCGGGGGAATACAGCAAGGGGCGAAGGCGATCCGCCACGCTTTCCCCTGCGCCTAAAACTTCCTCCGTTAAAGTTTCCCCCGCGGCTTTGACTGCCAAGCGGAAGGATTCCACCGATTGCGCGCGCATACACGTACCCGCGGGCAATACCGCAATCACCTCCGCGCCCGAAGAAATTAGGGCGGTAATTACCCGTTGCATTTGGCGGGTGAAGGAAGCGTATCCCGCAAGAATTACCCTTTTCCCTTGTAAAATGCGGGTGGAAAGTAAAAATTCGGGCAATAAATTCATCAGTCCGCTTTGGTCGGTTTTCCCCGTTTGGGCAAGCGCTTGCGCGTACTTATCCGAAAGCAACGCCAAATCACGCAGTTTTTTAGCGAACAAACCGCTTTCCCCTTGCGCGGCGCGTTGCAAATCTTCCGCGTTCACACACGCGGATTTTAACTGCGCCAACATATCGTAAAGCGCGGAAGCCATATTCTTTTTGCCGCCCACGGGGGGAAGAAGGGAAAATTCCCCTTCGCTTTCCGCCAATATGCGGCGGATTAGCATACTGCTGCCTTCCTTACTTAACGCGGAAATTTGCCCGCCGTATTTTTTGAAGAAACGCGAAAAGGACACCACTTCCGCATGGAAACTTACCTTTCCCGGAAGGGCGGAAAGAACCGCGCGTTCTAACGCAACGGTGCATTTATCTTCGGTAAAAAGTACCGTTTCCCTTTGTTTATCCGCAGCGAAAGACGCGGCGGTTTGCAACGCCGTAAAAACGGAGGGCGTTACCGTTAATTTTACCATACTGTTTCTCCTTCCTAATATACATAGCCCCAAGATCCATAGTTGAAGGGGCGAACGCGTACACTTTTAATAAAGTGTACCATAAAAAACGCGCCATTTCAAGTACCTGAATGAAAAAGGGGGGCTTTCCCCCCTAAAAGTTTCCATTTTTATTTGCCAAGCGTCCGCGTTTGTGGTATAATAGGCTTACACATCTATCTTTTAGGAGTGAGAATATGAAAAAACGCGTTACGCTAGCCTTATGCTCCTTGCTTTTCAGCGCCCTGTTTTTAACGGGTTGCGGGGGGGGAGATCCCGGCATTGCATTGGGTTCTACTTGGGTGGAATCCCAAACCAAAACTTACGAATACAACCTTACCCACACCCCCGATCAAAGCATTTGCGGATACGGGTTCACCTTGACCGAAGGGAAGTACACCACCACCCTTACCACCACTACCCACGAAGGGGAAAAGCGGCATATTTACACCACCACGCTTACGGTGAGCGGCGCGTATATCAAGGGGGAAGAAACGTTTCCCTTTACGGACGAAACCACCACCGAAACGGTGATGCGCGGGATTAACTCGTACAGTTTGTTCCCCGAAAAAAGCACGCGCAGAATTCAACAACACAGCGTGTACCCGAAGGAGGACAATAGCGGTTTTACCATTCGCGAACACGATTACGAAGTAATTACCACCTACGACTACGATAAAAAGAAAGCGGAAGTTTCCTTCCACGCGAAAAACCCCCAAACGGACAGTTACGACCTTCCCGTAAAGGGCATCCCCGAAAACAGCACGTACGGAAAACTGAAAACGGGTTCGTTTTTTGATAACGACGCAATGACCTTTGTGTTCCGCGCCTTCCCTTTAGACCCCGGATTCACCGCCTCCTTCACCACGCTGGATACGGTAAACGCGAAAAAGGTAAAAATGTTCGTTTCCGCGGATAAAGAAATTACCTCGCGCACCTACAAAATCAACGGCGAAGATACCGCTTTGGACGTAATGAAACTTTCCGCGCGTATGGATGCGGGCGCTTCTTCGGGAAAACCCTTTACCCTTTACTACGCGCCCATGCAAGGGCAAACTGAACGCAACATCCTTACCGAACTTACCACCACCCTTCCCTACGGTATGGGAACGTTGACCTATTCGTTAATCAGTTTATAATTCACCCTAATAACAGCGAAAACGCACCCCGGGAAGCCGATGCTTCACGGGGCGCGACTTTTTTCTTTTATCTAGTTATTTACTTCGTTTCCTGTTCGCTTTCGCGCAAAATCCGTTCGCGTTCGGCATTTAACGCAGCGCGTTGTTTGCGCTTGGCTTGTATACTGATATAAATCCGTTTGCCGTACACGATCGCGCCCACTACCGCCATAACGGGAAGCGCCACGTAAAAATCCAAAATGGAGTGCTGTTTTACAAGCACGGTGGAAGCGCACACCAAAACCGCCGAAACGGTCATCAGCGTTTTTCCCCACCAAGGGCAACGCTTACTGTCAAAACAAGCGAATACGCAGGCGATAGAGCCCATAACGTGCATACTTGGCAGTACGTTGGTATTGGTATCCGAAGCGTAAATCATTTTGCATAGGTCGGTAAACACGTTATCCCGCGCAAATTCGGTGGGGCGTAAATCCTGACCGTTGGGGAATAGAAGGGAAAAGACCATCGTTCCCATAAAGGTAACGCAAAGCATACACATATAACGCGCAAACACTTTAGGCTCTTTCGTTATACACATAAGCCCCGTACCAACCAGCATTACGTACCATACGTAATAAAAAACGATAAAATGTTCAACGAACGGAATTTTATCGTCTTCGGGCACGTACGAAACCCAATACCCTTCGGTGGGAACGATTTGCTCCACAACGAAAAAGGTAACCAGGTAGATAGGCACGAACAACAGCCACCAAATCTGCTTGTTGTTTTTTAAGAATAACTTAAAACGCTCCATTACGGCTCCCCTTAAATTTCATACTTTAAATATTATACTATATATAAACTCGCTTTGTCAAACGCTTTTCCATAGTGTTTTGGGGCGGAAAAAACGCGGTTTCCCTTCTTTTTTTGCAAAAAGTTGGTTTTTCGCCCCCGTTCTATTGACAATCTTACCCTTTTTTGCTAAAATACCTAAAAAATAAAGGCTTTGCAACGGAAACGGCGCATAGCGAAAAGAAAAGGAGCGAACCAGCTTTGAATATTTGGCACGACATTGCGGAAACCCGCATTAAAAAGGACGATTTTATTGCCGTTATTGAAATTTCCAAGGGCGCGAAGCAAAAGTACGAAATGGATAAGGAAACGGGCTGCTTGATTTTGGACCGCATTTTGTATACTTCTACCCACTACCCCGCAAACTACGGGTTTATTCCCCGTACCTACGCGGACGATAAAGACCCCCTGGACGTACTGGTTCTTTGCTCCGAAAGTTTAGAGCCTATGAGTTTGGTACGTTGCTACCCCATCGGCGTTATCACCATGACGGACGGGGACAGTAAGGACGAAAAAATCATCGCCATCCCCTTTGGCGATCCCACCTACAACTGCTACCGCGATATTTCCGCCCTGCCCCGCCATATCGTGCAAGAAATGGAACACTTCTTCCACGTATATAAGCAGTTAGAACACAAAGCGGTAACTACGATTGACCCCGCAGGCGACAGAGAAACCGCCGAAGATACGGTGGAAAAATACATAAACGCTTACACCAAAAACCGCGATGAATTGATGAAAAAACGCTTGAAATAACCCCTACGAATCATAAACCCCCGAACCGCAAATCAAGTCGGAGGCCAAGCGGTCTT
>JAZUCI010000036.1:0-3045 GCA_045639045.1 Christensenellaceae bacterium | reverse complement strand
CCCCAAGCCTACGAAAGCACCCTTGCCCCCGGGGATACGGTGATTTTGGTAAGCGACGGCGTTTCGGACGCGTTCCGTTCTGCCAGCGATTTTTTGGACTTTTTATCCGCCGAAAAGGGATTAAACCCCCAAAATTTAGCGGATAGCATCCTTGCGCGCGCGAAGGAGTTGACGGGTGGGGAGTGTAGGGATGATATGACGGTGTTAACCGTTCGCCTCTTCGAAAACGGCACGTTATAAGCGGCGCAATACTTTGTTAAACTTGCGTTTTCGGTGCAGTTACGTACCGAGTGGTACGCGCCTTTCCGAAATCCGCGTTTGCCTTGTCTTGCTTGCAACTAATCCGCCTTTTACGGCAGTTTATAACCTTCGAAAGTACGGTGTCAGCTGACGTGGATTGGCTTCGTTATTATGATAGAATCTCATTTTAAAAAACAA
The DNA here is from genome assembly GCA_045639045.1 of Christensenellaceae bacterium. Taxonomy (GTDB): domain Bacteria; phylum Bacillota; class Clostridia; order Christensenellales; family Borkfalkiaceae; genus SIG402. Next base: position 2,607 of record JAZUCI010000036.1, on the reverse strand, counting down.
CCCCCCGCGGGGCGGGGGGTTATGCGCTAAAGGGCGCGCTTATTCGGTTTTTTGCTTTTCTTCCCACTCTTCGTAGGTGTAAAAATCTAACACGATGGTTTTTCCTTCGTAATCCGAAATTCTATCTTCAGTTACGGTTAAATACAACTTATTGTTTTTTACTTTCGTATCGGCTTTCCATAAGTAGGAATCGCTATCAACACTACCATCTGGTAAAAAAGAATTCATATCATATAGTTTTATGTAGACACCATTATTGGCGTGCCCTGTTTGCAATTCGTATCTTTTTTCATCAATGATAAATACCCCTTGATGATATTCGCAAGTTAAAGAAATATAGGGTTCCGCTGCAAACCATACACCATCAAATCTAAAATAATACTTATCATTAGGGGTGCATGCGGAAAATGTTATAAAGAACATAACCAATAAAGGAATATATAAAACAGATTTTTTTCTCATTTTATTTTCCTCCCTAATTCAATACGCAAAGTTTAGCACAACAAAATAAGAAAAGCAAATGATTTTACGATACAAGCAATAAATTTATTGACAAAATTGAGCGCGATTCGTTTAATTCGGTAACCAAGTTTTCCAAAAATTTCCACCGAAAAGGCGTGAATAAATCCCCTTTCGCCGCCCATACTGATAGGGCAAGGAGGGAAACAGATGCAGTTTGAAAAAACCCAAACTTTCCAAAATCTTGCCCGTTCGTTCGCAGGGGAATGTCAGGCAGGAATGCGCTATCAGTTCGTGGCGCAACTTGCTGAAAAGGAAGGTAAAATCGCATTACGAAACCTAATTAAAACCATTGCCAAAAACGAAACCGCGCACGCTAAAGCGTTTTTTGATAAGATGCACGAGCACGCTTCGGGGGATATTGGCAAGGTGGAATTCACGGCGGATTTTCCTTATTCGGCAGGTAATTTAGAAGAAGGCTTACGCTTTTCCGCAATCGCGGAGGACGAAGAAGCCCAACGCGTATATCCCGCTTTCCGTGATAAAGCAAGGGAAGAAGGATACGAAGATATCGCCCTGTTATACGAACGGATTATTTTGGTGGAGCAAGCCCACCGCCAAACCTTTGACGCATTGTTTGAAGACGTACGCGCAAAAACCCTTTACAAAGCGGAAAAACCGCGTACGTGGAAGTGTAGCAATTGCGGTAACGAAGGGGAGGGAAAGACCGCTTGGGCAACCTGCCCGTTATGCGGTATGAAACAAGGGTACGTGGAAATTCCCGTACCAAATGAGGAGGAAGTATGAGAAACCAAAGCAAAACTTCTAACAGCCAAAGCGCAAAAAGCGTAAAGAATACGCGCGGTAAGGCTACCAAAGGTTGCAAGTCGGTAAAAAACAGTGAAAGCCGATAACCGAAAGGAAGTGAAAAACAAGGGAAGGGCAAAGGAATTCCGCTCTAAAAACTTTGACCCGTTAGGTAGTTATACGGGGGTTGCGGAAAACCCTTACGAACTTCCCGAACAGGACGCGGACGATTTATAACCTAATTTTACGCATAGCGTAAAGAATACGACAAGCAAGCGTAAAAACGGTTATTTTCCGTTTGCCTTACCAAAGAAAACCCGTAAGCGCGCGTTCCTATTCGCGCCGTATACGGCAAAACGCAAACGGAAGGTAAATTGAAAGCGCAAGGGCGCGGTGGAGAAATCCACCGCGCTTTCTTTTTATTCCACACCTTGACAAATTTTTCCCTTATGATATAATAAAAATACAGGTACGACGGGGGTGTATTTGCCATTCAATAATTTATGAGATAGGAGAGAAGGTGGATGAGTCGCTACTTATATTCTAATCTGATAAAAATTTGCACGGGGTCAATTCTTTTTGTTTTTTCGTTCCCTTTTTTGATTTATTTTGTATGTCTCTTGATTAGTAAAAAAACTTTTCATGTTTTTACTTTTTCCGTTGTTGTTTTTTGTCTTATTCTTTGGTTTGTTATGGTGTTTATAATGGCTCTTGTGGATAAGAAAGCAACGAACAGAATAGTTTTTGAAAAGGATAGAATTTGCTATAAAGGGAATAGGTTTTATAAGAACGATGCAATTTTGCGTTATTTTAAGTTTTATGTTTCAGTTTTTGATCCTCTTTTAGTAATTCCCAAATTGCATATACATATCAACGGACTGTCTATTGTGTGTTATCTTTCTAGAAACGATATAAGAAAACTCAAAAAAGACAATTATGATATAAAAATAGTTTGATAATTCCTTAAAACGGGGCGCGGAAGGGGAACCTTCCGCGCTTTTCTTTTTCTTTGTCATTCTGGAGCGTAAGCGATAGAATCTCAATTCTATTTTCACGGAAAAAAATTACGCGGAAAACCCAAACGGGCTTTCCGCGTAAACGCTATACTATTAAGTTTTGTGGGGGATTATAAAACCGCAAGGGCTTTATTAACTACGTTTTCAACCGTAAAGCCGAAGTGCGCGAACAGTTTAGAAGCGGGCGCGGAAGCGCCGAAGGTTTCCATACCAATCACTTCGCCATCCAAACCAACGTACTTAAACCAAGGCATTTTGCTACCTGCTTCTACAGCAACCCTTGCGCGAACGGAAGCGGGGATAACGCTTTCCTTATACTTTTTGC
>JAZUCI010000035.1:0-5283 GCA_045639045.1 Christensenellaceae bacterium | reverse complement strand
CACCGAGAAGGTGTAAGCTACGCGCGCTACTACCCCCCGTAATCGCGCCTTGGGTGGAGAAGTTTTCCCCGTCCAGCGTAACGATTTTGAAGGCGGACTGATATTTTTTGCTGATGGCGATGGCGTTATCCAACCCGTCTACAACCAAGGTGTTGCCAAGAAGATTACGAATAATGCCGTCGAAACGGCTATCGTAGGTAACGAGTTCGGTAGCAAGACCAACTGCGCCTACTTCGCGGGTGGCGCGTTTTACGCTTTCGCTTTCGTAACGGGCGCGTACGGACGCGATGGGAAGGAAGGTAATTCTACCCGCGCGGTTTTGTTTTAAGTAAGAAATTAAGTATTTGGTGTCTCCGGGGTCCTGCACTACCACGCTTTGCATAGAACCGCCCAATGCGGTTTCCAGCGCGGTATAGTATTTTTGATCGGACTTAATAATTTTAGCAATTACCCCCAAAACGCGTTTTTTGATTTGCGCGTCCTGTTCGGCGCCGTTCATCAGCACCTTAACCGCTTCCCCAAACCCTTCGTACGAAGTACGCATTTCCTTTAAGAAGTTTTGTTTGGAAACCAAGGTGGTAAGTTGGTTGTTTAAGGTAATAATTTTGGCGTTGTAATCGCGTACCTTTTCCTTTAAGATATAGCTTTGCGTTTGCTTTTCGGAAATAACGTTATCTAAATCTTCGTTTTTCTTTTTTAAGTCTTCCGCTTGCTTCGCGTAGCTTTGCCCGTCGATTTCGGCGGCGCGCAATTTTTCCTTTAACGCTTCCACCTTATCTAAAACTTCTTGCTGACGGGAAGAAAGCATACTTCTTCTTTCGTTCAAAGCGGCGGTATCCGAAACCGAACGGAAGTTTTCCAGCATCTTTCTTTGGCTTTCCGCGCTTTCCCCTTCGTACACGCTGATACGGGTAATTAGGGTGCGAAGTTCGGCCTTTTGCTGTTCTTGCAAGGCGTCCATTTCGGCTAAAGCCTTGGTTTTTTCTTCCTTTGTTAAGGTTTTTAAGCGAATTTGTTCTTCCGCGCGTTCTTTGCGTTCTTGCAAGATGCGTAAGTTTTCGCGCAAGCGTTCGATTTCCCTACGGCAAGCGGAAATCTTTTCGCCGAATACCTTTTCATCCCCCAAACGCTTTTCGTTATCCACCGAGTTTTGCAAAATATCTTCGTTAACCTTTTGCACGGCGGCGTCCGTTAGCACGATATCCGTACCGATACGGTTATAACGCGCTTGCGCGGTGGCGAATTCGTTATCCTTTTCAGCAATTTCTTCCATAATCGCATCAATGCGCGCTTGCACCTTGGCGCGTTCCGCGCCTACGTTTTGCGTTTTGAATACGAAATGGTTTACTTCCTGATACTTAATTTTTTCGGATAAATCCTTATAGCGAATTGCTTCTTCCGCTTGACGTTTTAAGGGGCCGATTTGACGTTCTAATTCGGATAAAATATCCGCGTAACGGATTAAGTTATCCTTGGTTCTGCCAAGTTTTCTTTCAATATCCGCTTTACTGCCCTTAAATTTACTAATGCCCGTTGCTTCTTCAAAAATAGCGCGGCGTTCTTCGGGCTTTGCGGAAAGGATGCTTTCTACCTTACCTTGCCCGATGATGGAATACCCTTCCTTACCGATACCCACTTCGTGAAGAAGGTTTACGATATCCTTTAAGCGGGCGATTTGGCGGTTGATATAGTATTCGCTTTCCCCCGAACGGTACAGTTTACGGGTGATAACCACTTCGTTATAGTCGATAGAGAAGATGCGGTTCGTGTTATCAAAGTATAAAGATACTTCGCAATAGGATACCGACTTTCTGTTTTTAGTACCGCTGAAAAGTACGTCCTGCATGGAAGAACCGCGCAGTTGTTTTGCGGATTGTTCCCCAAGTACCCAACGGATTGCATCCGCTACGTTACTTTTACCGCAACCGTTAGGGCCTACGATACCCGTAACCCCTACGTCGAAGCGGATTTCTAACCGATCCGCAAAGGATTTGAAACCGACGAGTTCAATCTTGTTAAAGTCCAATTTCTTTTTCTCCTTGTAGTAGATTTTACGCTTTACAGCGGTGTGCCGTCCCCACCCTGATTGCGCTTACGCGCGAAGAAAGATTTGGTGGGTTTTTGTTTTTCTTTTTTGGGTTTTTCGTTGGGGGGTTCTACGGTAAAATCCCCCGTGAAAGCCGAAAAGTTTTTGGCTTTTTCGGGTTTATTTTTGGGCATGGGCCGTTCGCGGAATACCCGCTTGGGCTTTGCCGATTTATCCTGTTCGGCATCCTTTTTAGGAAGTGGCGCGGTTTTTTCTTTCGCACCGTAATCCGCCACTAAAGATAGCACGGGGTTTTCCTTTTTCTTCCCCTTTTGCTTTTCCTGTTTTTTCCCCTTTTCGGCTTGTTTTTCCGTTTTGGGGCGCGCGGGGAAGCGTTCCCCTTGCTTTTCCTTTTTTTCCGCTTTGGGCTTTTCAAAGGGGTTTTCGGTTAAAACGGAAAGGGCGATTTTTGCCGCTTCCTGTTCCGCCGCCTGTTTTTTACCGCCGTTACCCACCGCAAGCGTTTTCCCTTTCAGGGTAACCGCCACCGAGAAGGTGGGGCTGTGCGAGGGGCCCGTTCTGCCCTTTTCCACGTACGCGATGGCGCCAAGCTTTCGCTTTTGCACGTATTCTTGCAGTTCGGTTTTATAGTCCGAAACTTTGGCAAACGCCGTTCCGCTTTTGGATAGGATGCGCTTTTCGGCAAATCTTCTTGCCGCATCCATACCGCCATCCAAATACACGGCGGCAATCAGCGATTCTAATAAGCTGGAAAGGATTTTATCGTTTTTCCTTTCCCCCGTTTTTTCGCCCCCTTCCCCAAGCAATACCAAGTTGCCCATATTTAAGTCCTCGGCAATTTGCTTTAAGGCGGGCTTACTAACCAGCCGCGCGCGAAGGGTGGTCATTTCCCCTTCTTCCATATTCGGATTGTTTTTGTATAAATATTCCGCAACCAGAAAATCCAACAGGGCATCCCCCAAATATTCCAGCCGTTCGTAGTTTGCGCAATGCCGTTCGTTTGCGTACGACGTGTGCGTGAACGCGGTGCGGAGAAGTTGCTTATCCTTAAAGGAGTGGCAAGCGATTTCTTCGCATTCCGCCAAATCAAAAATCATAATCGTTGTTTCCTTGTTTTATTTTGTTCGGGAAACCTTCCCGAAAGTTATTCGGCAAAATCCAAGGCGGGCATTTCCGCAAGTCCGTTCGCAATAGCCGCGGCGATATCGAATTCCGCCATCTTTTTCACTTGCGAAACCGCGCCCACTACCGCGCTTGCCTTGCAGGAGCCGTGTACCTTAACTACCGTTTTCTTTAAGCCGAGAAGAACGGCGCCGCCCTGCCCGTTTACGTCCAAACGCTGTTTCATATTTTTCAGTACGCCCTTCATCAGTAGCGCGCCGATTTTTGCCATAAACGAAGATTTAATCCCCGCTTTTAAGGTAGAGGTAACCGTTTTTACCCCGCCTTCCACGCTTTTTAAGGCTACGTTGCCCGCAAAACCGTCCGCAACCACTACGTCGTAATCCCCGGACAACAGTTCGCGCGCTTCCATATTGCCCACGAAGTTGATGGAGGGCATTTGCTTTAATAAGGGGAAGGTTGCCTTTACTTGGGCGTTTCCCTTTTCATCTTCGGTGCCGTTGCAAAGTAACGCAACGCGGGGATTTTTCACCCCTTCCACCGCTTGCATATAAGCGGAAGCCATTACCGCGAAATGGCAAAGGTTTACGGGTTTGCAATCTACGTTTGCGCCCGAATCCATTAAAAGCACCTTGCCCCCCGTAAGGGTGGGAAGAACGGGACCAAGCGCGGGGCGGGAAACCCCTTTCAATCTGCCGATGCGCATAAAGCCGCCCGCAAGCACGGCGCCCGTACTGCCTGCGGAAATTAAGCCGACCACCTCTTCGTCATCCTTTAAGCGGTTGTACGCCAAAACCAAGGAAGATTCCTTTTTGGTGCGGATTGCAACGGTGGGTTCGTCGCTACACGTAATTTCTTCGGTAGCGGGTAAAATTTCCAAACGGGACGCGTCGTAAGAAAGCCCCGTAAGCATACGGTTAATTTCTTCTTCCTTCCCCGCCAAAATCAGGGTAACGCCCTTTTCTTGATTTAAGGCGGCAATCGCGCCCTTTACCACTTCTTCGGGATGATCCCCGCCGTGTACGTCTACGATAATCTTCATTTGCATAATTCCTTAATACTTACAGTTGTTTACCGTTCTGGGGAAGGGTACTACGTCGCGAATATTGCCGATGCCCGTTAGGTACATAATCATACGTTCAAAGCCAAGGCCAAAACCTGCGTGCTTGGTTCCGCCGTACTTTCTTAAATCCGTGTAGAATTCGTAATCTTCCGCCTTTAAGCCCATTTCTTGCATGCGGGCAAGGAGCACGTCCATACGTTCTTCACGTTGAGAGCCCCCTACCAGTTCCCCAATGCCGGGAACCAGCATATCCGCTGCGGCAACCGTTTTCCCGTCGTCGTTCAAGCGCATATAGAAGGCTTTGATTTCCTTGGGATAGTCGGTTAAGAACACGGGCTTTTTGAATACTTCTTCGGTTAAGTAGCGTTCGTGTTCGCTTTGTAAATCCGCGCCCCAATATACGGGGAATTCAAAGCGGTCCTTCACCTTTTCCAAAATGGTGATGGCATCCGTGTACGAAAGGCGAACGAATTCGCTGCTAACCACGTTGTTTAAGCGTTCCACAAGCCCCGTATCGATGAACTTGTTTAAGAATTCGATTTCCGCGGCGCAAGTGGTCATTACGTGACCGATAACCGATTTTACCATTGCTTCCGCCGTATCCATATAATCGTGGATATCCGCAAATGCCATTTCGGGTTCGATCATCCAAAATTCCGCTGCGTGGCGGGTGGTGTTACTGCGTTCCGCGCGGAAGGTGGGCCCAAAGGTGTAAACGTTACCAAACGCCATTGCGTAGGTTTCTACATTCAGCTGACCGCTTACCGTTAAGGAAACGGGTTTTTGGAAGAAGTCCTTACTGTAATCCACCTTGCCATCTTCGGTTTTGGGTAGGTTTTCCAAGTCTAGCGTGGTTACTTGGAACATTGCGCCCGCGCCTTCGCAGTCGCTACCCGTGATGATGGGGGTATGCACGTAAACGAATCCGCGTTCGTTAAAGAATTTATGGATGGCGAACGCCGCTTCGCTTCTTACGCGGAACACCGCTTCAAAAGTGTTGGTGCGGGGGCGAAGGTGCGCGATTTCGCGCAAGAATTCTAACGTGTGGCGT
>JAZUCI010000034.1:0-1965 GCA_045639045.1 Christensenellaceae bacterium | reverse complement strand
GAAAAAGGGGCGCGTTTTCTACGGTTTGCGCCTCCGTTTGCGTTGCAAGGGGGGTGGGAAAGGTTTTTTTGCGCTCGGCTACGTCTTTTGGCTCGCGAAAGGAAATCACGGTACTTTTTACGCCTTTGGCGTTGCCGTTTTCGGCGATAATTTTTCTGCTTAACGCATCGTGTTTTAGGTGAAAATTGCGTAGCCGCGCCTCCCGTTCGCCCATGGAAAGGTTAGAAACGCCCCCTTCGTTTTTTCCGTATTTTTGCGCGTCCTTTTCGGGTTTTGGCGGGGCGGAGCCCCCAAAAAGAGTTTTCAAATGCTTAAAAACTTCAAAAATATCCTGATTTTTCATTTTTTCCCTCGCAAAATATTAAAAAACTGCCTAAATTCTATTGCCAAAATTTTCGCTTTGTTATATAATAAGACGGTATACTGAATTTTTATGCCCCTTTTTCAAAAAAGGAAGCAAAGAAAATAAGTAGGTATGAAAACAATTTGCGAAAACGCAAAGGGTTTAGGAGTTATTTTATGTTCAAGAAAGTTTTAACCGTACTTTCCCTTCTCGTAATTGCAACGCTTGCGCTTACGGGTTGTGGCAAATCCTGGGGCCCCGTGGCGGGCGCTGCCAAAAAGGACGCAGTTACTTCTAACGGCGGCTTTATGGTGCAAAAGGGTAACTATTACTACTTTATCAACGGCGCAACGGATAGTACCGTAAACAACACGTTCGGTAAACCCGTACAAGGCGCGATTGCGGTAGTTGACGCAACCGATTTAACCAAAGAAGTAAAAATCGTCGTTCCCAAGGCAATTGCCGCAGGGGATAAAACCGCGGGTATTTACGTTTACGAAGATTGGATTTACTACGCAACCCCCAACTCGGATAAAGATAAGAAGGGCGAAGTACAATCCTCTTATTTGGATTTCTGCCGCACGAAGTTAGACGGTACGAAAACCGAAACCATTTTGTACACCTCGGTAAACAACACCGCTTACCGTTACGCTATGGGCGCGAATGGGGACGTAGTTTTGGCTTACCACGATTCTGCGGCAAACAAAATCGTATCCTACAACTTCACCACCAAAGCGAAAACCGTTCTTGCGGAAGATATCGCGGCTTGCGTGTTCTCTAAGGACGTAGATTCGGGCGCGGTTTACTACACCAAAGCGGTAGTTTTGGATGAAGAAAACGACGTAGTTGCTAGCTACAACAAAGTTTATAAGGTAGACTTCTTAACGGGCGTAACCACCGAAGTTCTTTCGGGCGAACCCCAAGCGGTTGTAAACGGCGTTTCTAACGGCGCGGTTTCTTCGCAAGGTTTCACCCTTGGCATTTTAGGCCACAAGAACGGCGTTCTTTCCTTCACCTGCACTTACGTTGACGGTACCGCTTTCCGTGGCGGATACGTTTTGAAAGATGCGGACGTAACCGAAAACGCAATCAAGAATTTGGAAGAAAAGGCAATTAAGTTAAGCGTTAAGGATGCAAACTTTACCGGCGCGGAAATCGTAACTATCGGCGGTAAAATGGGCTATATCTATTCGGATGCAACCTACGGATTGATGCGTCAAATGGAAGGGGAACAACCCGTTCGCGTATGCACCGCAACCACTACTGCTCTTCTTTCCGTACAAGGCGATTACATCTACTTCACCGCGGATAGCAAATTGGTACGCGTACCCGTAACCGCAGAAGACGTACAAGTAAGCGACCTTCGCGTGCTTACCGAAAAACTGTATAGCACTTCTTGGTATCAACCCGAAATTTTCGGCACCAAGATGTTCTACGGCGACGCAACGGATAGCCGCAACTATATCCGTTACGTTGATTTAGTGGATGAAGAACTTGAACCCACCTTCCTTGGCAAATACAACGCTGCCGATCAAGCAGCCGTAGATGCGGAAGCAGAAAAGGAATAATTCCCACCTAACAACCGAAAAACAAGCCCCCGCCTCCCCCCGAGGGGGGGGTTT
>JAZUCI010000033.1:0-6415 GCA_045639045.1 Christensenellaceae bacterium | reverse complement strand
CGTACGCGTAATCGCGCACATTGACGGTTTGAAAGATTACGTTAAGGATATCACCGTAACCGTAGCAAACAACACCTCCGCTAAGCTGAACTTGCTCTTTGCTGATAAGGGTGCAGGTGAAGAAGGCGCAGACTTGTTCTACGACAACTTAACCATCTCTAACTACCAAGGCATGATTGCAAACTTGCCCGAAGAAGCAGCAAAAGAAGGCTTTATGTTGGCAGGTTGGGTAGATGAAAACGAAATCACTTACGAACGTGGTGAAGGCGTTGTTATCGGCGATGCTGATAAGATCTTCTACGCAGTTTGGGATACTATCGTATACACCAACACGATGTACAACGGCACGTTCACCCTTGATGCTCAAGCGAAAGACTTCATCAACTGGGTAGACGCTGGTTGCCAAATCACGATTGACAACACCCAATCCTATCTTGCAGACGGTACGGGTTCGTTAAAGGTTGGCAAGAAGGAAGGTGCAACTTCCAACTTCAACGCACAAGCACGCGTTAAGTTTGCTGCAGTACGTGGCGTAACCTATAAGATTGGTTTCTATATCAGAACGGAAAACTTCACTGCTGGTGGTTCCTTCGGTTCTGCCAACAATATGAAGATTATCACGGCATCCGCTCCCGCTGGTATTGACGTAAAGAACAGTAATTCTACGTTCAGCGCATCGCAATATCAAAGCGCTGATTCCGTACAAGATTGGACGCTTGTTTCTTGGACTTGGACTGCAACCGCAACTTCGGACTTCTACTGGTTCTGGCAAATGCACGGTATTAATACCGGTGCAATTTGGTACGACAACTTCTTCTGCATGGAAGTAGGTGCTTTCAATAATTCCGGGTATGAAGCAGGTGAACAAACTACTTGGACTAGCCAAATGGCTAGCCAAGTAGCATATGCCACCGAAGTGATTGCGGAAGCTGGCGCTACCGAAGCAACTTACGTTGCTCCCGCAACCGAATTAGCTGCTACCTTTGAATATAAGGTAGGCGATGGCGAATACAGCGCAGAACTTCCCGTACTCGGTCTTGGTGTTCACACCGTTACCGTAAAGGGTACGATTGAAGGCTTTCTTCCTTACGAAAAAACCCTTTCGGTTGCTGTAATCGACCCCTCTGCTCTTTGCACGGTAACCTTTAAGTACCTTAACCCCGCTTGGACGGAAGGTAGCGAACTTCCCCAATATTTAGCAGATGACGTAGTTGTGGAAAACGTTTTCCAAAACGGCAACGTTAACGCGCCTGCTGAAGATATTGTTTACGAAGGCGAAACCTATCTTTTGAAAGGTTGGAAGTTAGCAGCAACCGATCCCGAAGCAGAAGACGTAATCTTTGCTCCCGGTGAACAAATCCTTGTTGCTGATAGCTACACTTTAGTTGCTATTTTAGAAGCAATTGATAAAACTGAACGCGTTGTAAACGGTTCCTTCGCTGGCGAAGTTACTATTTTGGATGACGGTGGCGAAAACGCGGACAACGAACCCGGCGAAATCTGGGGTTACAACACGGCAGCTTTCGGTTATCTTAGCGAAGAATACAACCACTACGTTGGTGATGGTTCTAAAGCTTTCGTTGTAGACTTTGGTGGTGCCTCCAACCACATGTGGTGGGGAACTAAGTTTGCCGTACAACCCGGCGTAAGCTACACCTTATCCTTCTACGCTAAGAAGATTGGCTATGACGGTTCTTCCGTAAATGCTGGTGTTGTTCCCGGCCCCATGCATATCGACAGCACCTTCGGTCAAAAAGGCGCATCCGTTCTTGCAAATGCTAAAGACACCTTGTTTGCTAAAGGGGATAGCGATTTCACCAAGTACACCATCAACTTTACCGCAGTTAACGACTACGCATACGTTGTATTCCGTATCTATAGCTCCGGCGGTATCATGATCTTCCACGACTTCTCTTGCTCCGAAGCAAACAGCGTTCCCGAAGAAACCAAACCTAACACCTACTTCACCTACGAAGAAGCATCTTCCTTCACCGCGGTAGACGCAATCTACGGCTTGGCTGAACAAGCTGTAGAAGGCTTCGTAACCTACGATAAGGCAACCACCATCGATGGCGTATCCCTTACCTACAAGGTAGATGGCGCTGAAGAAGCGGTTGAAACTGTTAAATTCGATTTACCCGGCACTTACAACCTTCAAGTTATTTGGACGGCTGGTGAAAAAGTATTAACTAAGGACGTAGTAGTAACCGTTACGCAATCCAATGCTAAAAAGGTTGTAACCTTCTTAGACTTTGAAGAAGTTGAAATTGAAGAATTTGCCGGCGAATACTACCAAGGCGACGTAATCACCCTTCCCACCCTTGCAAACATTAGTGCAACCACCCTTTTCAAAGGTTGGAAAGTGGAAGGCGGTGACGACACCGTTTATACCGGTTCCTACACCGTAGGCGCTGCAGACGTAACCTTCGTTGCTTACTACGAACAAGTTTCTGCTGAAAACCTGATTGTAAACGGTGATTTTGCAGAAGCACCCGTTCATGGTAGCAGTTACGTAACCCCCAACTGGGCTGGTTGGAACGGTAACGTCCACATTTTTGAAACCAAGTTTCTTACTATGCGGATGGTACCTCCTCCTTGTTCTTAAAGAACCCTGCAGATAAATCCTTAGGCGGTGGTAACGGTAACATTGGTACGGCTGTAAACGTATACGGCGGTGTGGAATATCAAATTTCCTTCATGCTGAAAATCGTTAACGCTCAAGTCGCTGGCAGCGCAAGCGGTTGGATCGCATTCCGTAACATCTCCAGCCCCGATGCCCAAGCAAGTGATTCCGTAATCATTAAAGGCACCAATGCAATGGTTTCCACCAACGGTTGGGAAAAGATTGTTGTTAACTTTACCCCCGCTGCAGATGGCACCTATTACTTCATCATCAAGATGAACGGTAATTTCTTTGATGAATTGTACGTAGACGAACTTTCCATTCGTACCGCTGCATCCGTTCCCGCTGAAGATGAAAAAGCAAGCAAATACTTCTTACAAGAAGAAGTTGCTCCCTTCAACGCATTGGTAACCGATAAAACCTTTATCCTTACTGAAGGCGAAACCTACGCTTATTCCGTAGTAGCGCCCGAAGGCGTAACCGTTTCCTACAAAGTGGGGGATGGCGAATACGCTGAAACCTGCGCTTTAGCGGTTGGCGAACACAACGTAACCGTTAAATTCGCTGTTGGCGAAAAAGCTTATGAAAAATCTGCTGTTATCACCGTTGCAGGTGAACAAGTAGAAACCACCTTCACCTTCTTTGATGGTGAAACTGAATTAGTAGAATTAGCAGCTACTAACTTATCCGGCACGGCGTTCACCCTTCCTACTTTGGAAGGGGATGCGCTTAACACCTTCCTTGGTTGGCGTGTTAACGGTGAAGGCGAACCCGTTTTAGGCGGTACCGAAGTTCTTTTTGATACCGTAAACGTTAAATGGGTTGCTGCATGGGAATCTATCCCTGCAGAAGGAGTACTTAACGGTACTTTCGTAGAAACCGCTAACTTCTTCAATCAAACCTATGGTACTGGGGAAGATATGGACAACCCCAAAGCAACCGCTGTTTCTGATGGCTTCTGGGCTGGTTGGAACGCTGATACCGCAACCTTTGTAGACGACAGCTACTATGCAGATGGCTCCAAGGCTATGAAAGTTGGTTGCAACGGCGCAAGCGGTTACATGTTTACCCGTATTCCCGTTGTTGTTGGCCAAGAATACACCGTTAGCTTTATGTTCAAAACCGTGAACATGGCTACCAGCGGTACTGCAAAAATCGGTCTTGCAACTGCTGGTAAGGCAGACCTTGCAGACGACAAGTTTGTATTGTACGCTCATCACGACGTATTCACCAATGGTTCTACGGATGGTTGGGAAACCCTTTCCGCAACCTTCACCGCAACCCAAGAATACTATTGGTTCGTAATTCAATCTTACGGTCCCCAGTGGGATACCTTTGTAATTGATGAACTTTCCGTTCGTCCTGTAAAAGCTCCCGTAGTAGACAAAGCAAGCCAATATTTCCTGAGCACTGAAGTTGCTGCATTTGCTGCAACCGAAGGCGCAACCCTTTCCATGGCAGATAAGGATGAAGATGGCAACGTTGCTTTCAGCATTCCTGCTGTTGAAGGTGTTGAAATTTCCTATGCTATCGGCGATGCAGAAGCAGCAGCTGAAGCAAAATTTAATGCTGCAGGTTTATACAACGTAACCATTACTTGGGCACGTGATAACGCAACTTACAGCAAAACCGTAGAAGTTAACGTAACGGCAGAAGATGCTGTTCAAGTAAACTACACCTTTGAAGACGGCGAGGCAGATTTATCTGCCTTAGCCGGCAGCGGTGCTACCGGCACCATCGTAACTTTGCCCACCTATGCTTATAGCAGCGAAAAGATTGCACTTTTCGGCGGTTGGCTTGTTAATGGGGAAGGCGAACCCGTAAACGGTTCCTACACCCTTGGCACCGAAGACGTAACCTTCGTTGCTTCCTGGACGGCAGTTTCCACCGAAAACGCTTTTGCTAACGGCGACGTTACCGAAGGCTTTGCTCATACCGACGGTTGGACCAACGGTACCACCTACAGCATCGTAGAAAGCGAAAGCTACTATCTTGATAACACGGGTGCGTACGTTGCAACTGGTGCTAACAATGCTACCTATTTGTACTTTGCTTTTGACACCGTTGTTGGTGTTGATTACAACGTAAGCTTTGCTGTTAAGAAGACCAACTTCACTAACGGCGGCGCTTGGGCAGGTATCGTTCTTAAAGCAGATGGACAAGTAGACGGTTCTCCTGCTCTTGCACAAAGACTTGTAGAATTTGCTGATGGCCCTGTTGCTGGTTCTGGCGTTACTTCGGACTACGTTGTTTACAACTACACCTTCACTTCTACCCAAACTACCAACTTGTTGTGGTTCCGTATTTGGCCTTTGACCGGTACCGTTGCGTTTGACGAATTCGCATGCTATCCCGTAGGTTATACCCCTGTAAACAAGGCTGAATCCTACTACACCACCACTCAAGTTGCGCAAATGACCGCTGAAAGCATTGTATACGGCATTGCGGAAGATGGTGTTGAAGGCGTTGTAACCTACACGGGCGCTGCAGCTGTTGAAGGCACCACCGTTACCTACAAGGTAAATGGCGGCAAAGAAGCTGAAACTGCAACCTTTACCGAAGCTGGTGAATACCAAGTAGAAGTAATTTGGACGCAAGATGCAAAAGTTTACAGCAAAACTGTAACCGTAACCGTTTTGGATACTAAAGTAGAATACACCGCTACCTTTATCGTAGACGGCGTTGAAGTTCCCGAATATGCTGTTTCCGGTTTCCCCGGAACTTCCGTAGCACTTCCCACCTTGGAAGACGATCAAGCTAACTTGAAACTTTTCCGCGGTTGGCAAGTTAACGGGGAAGGGGATATCCTTACTGCAGCTCAAATCCTTGGTCAAGCTAACGTAACCTATGTTGCATACTATGCAACCATGAACGTTAACGAACTGATTCAGGACGGTACCTTCAGTGTAACGCAAACCGTTGGCGGTGGTCGTCCCGTAGGCGGTTGGGGTGGTTGGGTTTCCAACTCTGCAGTAGTATCTAGAGAAATCAATGCAGCAAACACCGACATTTCTTACTATGCTGATGGCACCACCGCTATCAAAGTTGTAAACCCGAGCGGTAACGGTTCTATCGGTACTGCTGTTCCCATGCAAAAGGGCGTTACCTACACCGTAAGCTTCATGTTTAAGGCAGAAGGTGCAACTTCCTCCGCTGGTGGCAGATACTTCGGTATTAACGATACCGATAGCGTAGATGCTGGTAAAGTTACTAGTATGTACGAATTAGCCGTTGGCGATACCGAATGGACTGCTGTTAGCAAGGAATTCACCGCTACGGCTGATCAAAACTACTACTTCATCTTCAAGTTCAACGCATACTATGGTACCTTCTATATTGATAACGTATCCATCGTTGCTAAGGGCTATGAAAAAGATCCTTATAATGGGATGAAGATGTTCACCACGGATGAAATTGCGGACGATTTAGCAAACGTTAAAGACGTAACCGTTGATTTAACCGAAGAAAACCAAGATGGTTTTGCTTATTCCGTAACCCCCGTTACCGAAGGCTTAACCGTTATGTACATTACCGAAGGTATGCAAGAACCCGCTACCGAATTAACCTTGGCAGCAGGCGTACATACCGTAATGGTTATCTTCGTTGATGCAGAAACCGGTAAAATGGGTGGTAAACAAGCAACCGTAACCGTTAACGGCTACGTTGCTCCCGAACCTCCCGTTGTAGAACCCGAAACCTTCACCGTAACCCTTATGGACGGTGAAACCCCCGTTGAATTCGAAGACGGTGTAGACGTAGAAGTTGGTACGTTAGTAACCCTTCCCACCGATA
>JAZUCI010000032.1:0-7614 GCA_045639045.1 Christensenellaceae bacterium | reverse complement strand
CGTAGACCACCAAACGCCCCCCGACGTAGATTTGGAAAGGTACAAAACCTACGTAAGGCTGTTTAAGGAATACGCAACGAAACTGTAAATCTTATGGAAATACATTTAAAGCCGTGTTCGGCTACGGAAGTTTCCCTGCTTCGCGAACTATCCGAAACCACCTTTTTAGAAACCTTTGCTTGGTGCAATACCCAAAAGGATATGGCGGAATATTTAAGCCAAGCGTATAACGAAGAAAAACTGTTGCGCGAACTATCGGATAGCGCCGTTTCCTTCTTTTTAATCTACGTGGAAGGCCGCGCGGCGGGATATATCAAGGTGAACGAAACCCCTTCGCAAACGGATATTGGGGATAGCGAATCGCTGGAAATTGAACGGCTTTACGTGCTTGGGGAATTTCAAGGCGCGGGGCTTGGCAAACGGCTAATGGCGCACGCTTTGGCGTTTGCAAAAAAGCGCAACAAAAAATACGTTTGGTTGGGTGTTTGGGAGCATAACGAAAAAGCGAAACGCTTTTACGCGAAGATGGGTTTTTATAAAATCGGCGCGCATCCCTTCGTTCTTGGCTCGGATATCCAAACGGATGAAATTATGCGCAAGGATTTGTAATCCTTTTTTATCCACTTCCATAAGTCAATTTTACAATCAATTTTTATCATCAAAAAGCCACCCTTTCCTGGGGTGGCTTTCATTTTTTATCCATATGTGCCGTTCTTTGCCTGCCTACGTTAACAGGCAAAAGGGCGAATCTAAATAAAGCCTACCCTGTGTAAGGGGAGGTGGCTTGCGCTAGCAAGACGAAGGGGTTGTAAAGTGGATATTTTTACAATTTTTTATCACACTTCTAAAAAAATCGCCCAAGGGAAAACCCAAGGGCGAAAATTTTTTATAAATACTTTTTCAAATCGTTTACTCTATCCGTCTTTTCCCAAGCAAATTCATCCCTTCCAAAATGCCCGTACGCCGCAGTTTGGCGGAAAACGGGTTTTCTTAAATTCAGGGTTTTGATAATTGCCGCGGGGCGAAGGTCAAATTCCGTTTCTACGATTTTTGCAATCGCTTCGTCGCTTAAAACCCCCGTGCCGTAGGTGTTGATGAAAAGGGAAAGGGGGCGCGCAACGCCGATGGCGTATGCAACTTCCATCATAACTTCCTTGCAAAGGCCTGCCGCAACCAAGTTTTTGCACACGTAACGCGCCATATACGCCGCGCTGCGGTCTACCTTGGTGGGATCCTTACCGCTAAACGCGCCGCCGCCGTGGGGGCATGCGCCGCCGTAGGTATCTACGATAATTTTTCTGCCCGTCAATCCCGTATCGCCAACGGGGCCGCCGATTTCAAATCTGCCCGTGGGGTTGATAAAATACTTGGTGTTTTCATCTAAATATTTTGCGGGGATCACCTTTTCAATTACTTCGCGTTTAATATCTGCGCGAAGGGTTTCCATATCCACGTTTTTCGCGTGTTGGGAGGAAACCACAACCGCATCCACGCGCGTGGGCTCGCCACAATCGTATTCCACGGTTACTTGCGCTTTTCCGTCTGGGAGTAAATAATCCAAAATCCCTTGCTTTCTTACGTCCGTCAAACGTTTGGTCAGTTTGTGCGCCAAAACCAAGGTTAAGGGCATTTTTTCTTCGGTTTCATCCGTGGCGTAGCCAAACATCATCCCTTGGTCGCCTGCGCCCACGGTGTCCGTTTCATCCCCGCCGTTTTTCTTTTCTAAGGAAGCATCCACCCCTAAGGCGATATCCGCGCTTTGCTTGTGCACGTTAATAATCACCTTACAAGCGTTGCCGTCAAACCCCGCGCGTTCCCCGTTATAGCCGATTTCACACACGGTGTCCCTTGCAATTTTTTCAATATCCACGTTGCCGTTTGCGGTTATTTCCCCCATAACCAAAATTAAATCGGGGGAAGCGGTCGTTTCGCAAGCAACGCGTGCGTTTTCGTCAATGGCTAAAAACGCGTCCAAAACCGCGTCCGAAACACAGTCGCACACCTTATCGGGATGCCCTTCGGTTACGCATTCGCTAGTAAAAAACTTTTTCATCTTCTTTTTCCTTGTTCTTACGTTTTGTTTACTTATCATACCACAAGGGCAAGATAAAGTCAATCAAACGAAGGGTTTTTTATCGTTTTCCTACGGAAAACAGGGGGCGTGAAATAAAAACGGCAAAAATCAAGTAAAAATTTAAGAAAAAAACGCGTTTACTTCGTAAAATACTTCGGAAACTATTTACATTTTTGGGAAATTGCGGTATAATGGTGTGGAATAAAATTTAAAAGGAGTAGTAGGCAAAATGGGTCTGTTTTCCTACCTTGCGAACGGTACGAACCGTCGCAACGTTAAACGATTAGATAAACAAGCGGAGGAAGTGCTTGCGTTAGAAGCAAAGTACGCCGCTATGAGTGAGGAAGAGTTAAAAGCGCAAACGGAAGTACTGAAAAACCGTTTGGCGGAAATTGAAGCGCGCCAAGCAAAAACCAGAAAAGGGGTGGATGAATCCGCCGCTTTAGACGAAATTATGCCCGACGCGTTCGCCGTAGTGCGCGAAGCCGCGTGGCGGGTAATGAAAATGCGCCATTATAGGGTGCAAATTATGGGCGGTATCGTGTTGCACCAAGGCCGCGTTGCGGAAATGAAAACGGGGGAAGGTAAAACCTTAACTTCCACCCTTCCCGCATATTTAAACGCGCTTACGGGCAAGGGCGTGCATATCGTAACCGTAAACGAATACTTGGCGGAACGCGACGCGGTATGGATGGGTAAAATCTACCGCTATTTGGGGCTTTCCGTGGGTTGCATTTTGCACGATATGAGCGAGGAGGAAAAGCAAAAAGCTTACCGCGCGGATATCACCTACGGCACCAACAACGAAATGGGCTTTGACTACCTGCGCGATAACCTAAAAACGAATATGTCCGCTATGCTGCAACGCGAATTGCAGTTTGCCATCGTGGACGAAGTGGATAGCATCTTAATCGACGAAGCGCGTACCCCCTTAATCATCTCCGGGAAAGGGGATAAGAGCAGCGAACTGTACTATTCCGCAAACCGCTTTGTAAAAACGTTGCGCCCCGAAGAAGATTTCACCGTGGATATCAAGGAAAAAACCGTACAAATTACCGAAGACGGCGCAAGAAAAGCGGAAAAATACTTTAAGCTGGATAACCTTGGGGATATTGAAAACGCGGATTTGAACCACCACTTGCAACAAGCGTTAAAAGCGCACTATATTTTCAAAAGGGATAACGACTACGTGGTTTCGGACGGCGAAATTATTATCGTTGACGAATTTACGGGGCGTTTGATGATTGGTAGAAGATATAGCGAAGGCTTACACCAGGCCATCGAAGCAAAGGAAAACGTGCCTATCAGAAACGAAAACAAAACCTTTGCAACCATCACCTTCCAAAACTATTTCCGCTTATACCGCAAACTTTCGGGTATGACGGGTACTGCGAAAACGGAGGAAGAAGAATTCCGCAGTATTTACGCTTTGGACGTAGTGGAAATCCCCACCAACGTACCCGTAGCAAGAAAGGATTTACCCGATTGCATTTATTCCACCGTTGCGGGTAAACAACGCGCGATCATTAACGAAATCGTGGAACGCCATAAAACGGGGCAACCCATTTTGGTGGGTACCATCACCGTAGAAAAATCCGAAGAACTTTCCCGCCTTCTCGTGGGCAAGGGCGTTCGCCACAACGTATTAAACGCGAAGAACCACGAACGCGAAGCGGAAATCGTAGCGCAAGCGGGGCGCCTTGGCGCGGTTACCATTGCAACCAACATGGCAGGTCGTGGTACGGATATTTTGCTTGGCGGTAACCCCGAATATATGGCGAAGGCGAAACTGCGCGCAAAGGGTACGCCTACCGAACTGATTGAACTTGCCACCTCTTACCTAACGGATATTGGGGAAGAAGCGCAAGCGGTACGCGAAGAATACGCTAAATTGCACGCCGAATTCAAAAAGCAAACGGACGAAGAAAAGAAAAAGGTAATGGAAGCGGGCGGGCTTTGCATCATCGGTAGCGAACGTCACGAATCCCGCCGTATTGATAACCAGCTTCGCGGTCGAAGCGGCCGTCAAGGGGACGAAGGTACTTCGGTATTCTTTATTTCCTTGGAGGACGAACTTGCCATTCGCTTCGGTGGGGAACGGATGCAACGAATTTACAGCTTCTTCAAAATTGACGAAGATACCTGTATTCAAAGCAAAATGCTTTCCCATTCGGTGGAAAACGCGCAACGCAATATTGAAGGCAAAAACTTCGGTATTCGCCGCCAAGTGTTGGAATACGATAACGTAATGAACGTACAACGCGCGGTAATTTACAAAGAACGCCATAAGGTGCTAAAAGGGGAAAACGTACACGAAGATATTCTAAAACTGATTCCCGATTACGTACACGGTGTGCTTGCCGCTTCCGAAGATTTAGGCGTGCAACCCAGCGGTTGGGACGCGGATCGCTTGAATAAAAACGTGGAAGATAAACTTCTTCCCAAAGATACGGAATTCTTCACCCCCGAAATGCAGCGCAACTGCACCGCCGCTTCGGTGGAAGAAAAACTTTTAAAGGCAACGGTAGAAGCGTACGAAGAAAAGATTGCCAGCTACAAAGAACAAGGCTTTGACTATCACGAATTTGAACGCCAAGTAATGCTGAAAACGGTAGATAGTAAGTGGATTGACCATATCGACGCGATGGATCAACTTCGCCGCGGTATCGGGCTACGCGCTTTCGGGAACGACGATCCCATTTTGGCGTACAAGCGCGAAGGGTTCGCTATGTTCGACGAACTGATTGAAAGCATCCAACACGATACCGTACAACTGTTACTGAAAGCGGAAGTTAGAAAAGCCCCCGTAAAGCGCGTGGAAGAAGACTTGCATAAAGGCCCCGTAACCGCGCATAGCAACAAGGTGGGCAGAAACGCGCCCTGCCCCTGCGGTAGCGGTAGAAAATATAAGGACTGCTGCGGTAAAAACGCTTAAGGAAACCGAAAAATGATTAAAGTAGACGAATACCAAATGCGCATCCGCGCCCTTCGTACCGTGCTTGCGGAAACGGCGGAAGCGTTAGAATTAGAAAGTTTAAAAACGCGCCTTGCGGAACTGAAAAAGGAGCAGGAAAACCCCGAAATTTGGCAGGATTTAGAAAAATCCGCGAAAATCGGTAGGGAAATCAGCGCCTTGGAAAACAAGGTGGGCGCTTTTGATAAAACCAGCCAAAGCGTAGAAGATTCCGAAACCATGCTACAATTGATTTTGGAAGAAAACGACGAAAGTATGGTGGAAGAATTAGAATCGGAATTAAAAACCGCCGAAGAAGATATGGAACAAATGCGCATTCGCGCCCTTCTTCGCGGTAAATACGATGCGAACGATGCGATTATGACCTTACACTCGGGCGCGGGCGGTACCGAAGCGTGCGATTGGACGGAGATGCTGTACCGCATGTATATGATGTACGCCGAACGCAAGGGATATAAAATTGAGGAAATGGATCGATTGGACGGGGATGAAGCGGGTATTAAATCCGTAACCATCCGCGTTTCGGGTATCAACGCTTACGGCTACTTAAAAGCCGAAAAGGGCGTACACCGTTTGGTTCGTATTTCCCCCTTCGATGCCAACGCAAGAAGGCAAACTTCCTTTTCTTCGGTAGAAGTTATTCCCGAAATTGAAGAAGACGGCGAAATTAAAATTTCCCCCGACGAACTGAAGGTAGATACCTATAGAAGTAGCGGCGCGGGCGGGCAGCACGTAAACAAAACCGAATCGGCTATCCGCATTACCCACCTTCCCACGGGCATTATCGTTGCTTGCCAAAACGAACGCAGTCAAATTCAAAACCGCGAAAAAGCAATGAAAATGCTAATCAGTAAACTGATTGAAAAACGGGAAGCCGAACGCCTTGCGCAAGAACAAAACTTGAAGGGCGAAATTAAAAAAATTGAATGGGGTAGCCAAATCCGTTCGTACGTATTCTGCCCCTACACCATGGTAAAAGACCATCGCACGGGCTGTGAAACGGCGGACGTGCAAGGGGTTATGGATGGGGATATCGAACCCTTTATCGTGGACTATTTGAAAAAATCTTAAAAGTAAACGGGGCGATTATGCCCCATAGAAAAAGCGAAGGAAAGCAAGATGAAAGACGTATTGATTTTAGGAATTGAATCTTCGTGCGATGAAACTGCGGTTTCGGTAGTGAAAAACGGCAGGGAAATTCTTTCGGACGTCATTATTTCTTCTTGCAACCAACACGTTAAGTTCGGTGGGGTAGTTCCCGAAATTGCCAGCCGCGCGCACGCTACCGCCATTGATGCCGCCTATACGCAAGCCTTGCAAAAGGCAGGCGTTACCATTGAGGAAATCGATGGGATAGCGGTTACCTTCGGCGCGGGGCTTTTGGGCGCGCTTCTCGTGGGCGTTTCCTTTGCAAAAGGCATTGCTTACGCGTACGGTAAACCCTTACTTCCCGTAAACCATATCCGCGGCCACGTGGCGGCGGGGTATCTAAACAGCGACTTAAAGCCCCCCTTTATTACCCTTTTAACCAGCGGTGGGCATACCGCCGTGGTACAAGTAAATTCGTACACGGATTTAACGGTGCTTGGTTCTACCCGCGATGACGCGGTGGGGGAAGCTTTTGATAAAGTGGCGCGCGTGCTTGGGATTCCCTATCCGGGTGGTCCCGGGGTGGAACGCGCCGCAAAAGAAGGGCAAACGGTAATCCCCATGCCCCAAATGTTAAAAGGGGATAAGAGTTACGATTTCAGTTACAGCGGCTTAAAAACGGCGGTGGTGAATTACTGCCACACCAAAACGCAATCGGGCGAAGGTTTTTCGGTGCCCGACGTAGCCGCTTCCTTCCAAACCGCCGCGCTTTCGGTATTGGTGGATAAAGCCTTCCGCGCGGTAAAGGAAACGGGGTACAAGGTCCTTTCCCTAGGGGGCGGTGTTGCCGCCAACGGGCATCTTCGCGCCCTTTGTGAAGCGCGCGCGAAAAAGGACGGGGTAAAACTGTACGCGCCCGAAAAGAAACTGTGTACGGATAACGGCGCAATGATTGCCGCAGAAGGGTATTTACAATACCTTTACGCGGATAATAGGGGGGATTTAACGCTGAATGCGGCGGCAAATATCCCCGATTTTATAAAGGAGTACCAAAAATGAAAACTTCTACCATTAAAAACAAAGAACTTACCGTAGTGATTGATAAACTCGGCGCGGAACTTGCTTCCATTCGCGGTGCGGACGGCACCGAATATTTGTGGCAAGGCGATCCCGAATTTTGGTCGGGGCGCGCGTATAACCTGTTCCCCATCGTGGGCAGACTGTACAAGGCGGAATACGTTTGGCAGGGCAAAAAGTACGATATGGGGTTACACGGTTTTGCCCGTAAAATGCCCTTTACGGTGGTAAAAAAGGCAAAATCTTCGGTAACCATGCTGCTTACCGAAACCG
The DNA here is from genome assembly GCA_045639045.1 of Christensenellaceae bacterium. Classification (GTDB taxonomy): domain Bacteria; phylum Bacillota; class Clostridia; order Christensenellales; family Borkfalkiaceae; genus SIG402. Next base: position 127 of record JAZUCI010000032.1, on the reverse strand, counting down.
AAGAAACGTTAAAGGTTTATCCCTTTGCGTTCCGCTTTTATATCACCTTCTCCCTTCGCGGCAGCAAGCTTACGGTAGAATACCGTATTGAAAACCCAAGCGACGGCGTAAGTCGGAGGCCAAGCGG
>JAZUCI010000031.1:0-9997 GCA_045639045.1 Christensenellaceae bacterium | reverse complement strand
CTTAACCGGTTACTTTGTGGTAGAACCTTCCAACGCAAGCTGGCAAACTTGGTTCACCGAACCTGCAAACTTGTTGCAATTCGGTTTAACGGACGGAACTCTGCTTAATCCTTCCTCCATTACCATCGGCTAAAGATTAACTGCTTTATAGGATCTATCAAATTTTAATAATCCATATAATGACGGAAAAAGCCTTCCCTTACAAGGGAAGGCTTTTAGATTCTCCGTGTTGCCTGTCAAAGCGGGTAGGCGAAGAATGACAGTTGAGATCCTATCGCTAACGCTCCAGGATGACAAGGAACCGTAGGGGCGAGCATTGCTCGTCCGTTTTAGATTCTCCGTGTTGCCCGTCAAAGACGGTATGCGAAAAAGGACAAGGAAAAAGCCTTCCCTTGTTTGGGAAGGCTTTTGGTTATAGGTTGGTTTATTTTATTAGGTAAACTGCGTTTCGTCGGGAAGGGCAACGATAATTTTTTGCGTTAAGCGGATATCTTGGCTGCTTGCGCCCACGTACACGGTAAACGTGCCGTTTTCCACGTGCCAATCCTTTAAGCAAACGTTGTAGTAAGCGAAGGCGGATTGATCCAGCGTAACCGAAACGGTTTTTTTGCCGCCCGCAGGGATTACGTCCTTAGAAAAGGCTTTCAGTTCATTTACGGGGCGCGCCACCCTTGCGGCGGCTTGGCCAACGTATACTTGGGAAATTTCGGCTGCATCCATATCTCCGTCGTTATAAATATCGTACGAAATTACGTAGTCCGTTTCGCCCTTCTTTTCCACTTGCAGATTTTCGTAGCGGAAATCCACGTACGAAAGCCCGTGGCCAAAGGGGTAAAGAACGTCCACGCCCATATCTTCCGCGCCGCGGTAACCCACGAAGACGCCTTCGCCGTAGCTATCCACACCGGCGGGGGTAAAGTTTACGTCCGGGCATAAATCGTCCTTTTCGTAGGGGAAGGTTTCGCTTAATTTTCCCGAAGGAACGGCAGCGCCCGTCAAAAGGTCCGCCAAAGCGTAGTTCACCGCATCCCCTGCGTAGCCTGCGTATAAAATCGCGTTTACTTTATCTTGGAAGGCGGAAGTATCCACCGCGCTACCCGCTTCAATTACCACGATTACGTTATCGCAAACGCGCGTTACGTTATCAATCAGTTGCAAGTGCTTGGGATGTAGTTTGATATCCGTGCGGTTCATCCCTTCGCAAACTAAGGAGGTATCTTCCCCAACCACTACCACTACTTGATCAAAGCGCGCGGCAAGGTCCACGCATTCGCGTGCGGAGGAAAGCCCGTTCAAGTGCGCTTCGTACGCGCTGCGGAAGGTAACTTCCACGCCTAACTTTTCGGCAAGCAAATCCTTTAAGTGGGGGTGCTTATGGCAGGAAGAAACTTCCGAAGAACCGCCGCCGCAAGTTGCGGGGAATTCCGCCATTCTACCAAGAAGCAGAGTGGGGATTTTCTTTAAGGGAAGGGCGCCGTTTTCGTTTTGCAAAAGCACCATACTTTCGGTGGCGATTGCCTTTGCTTTTTCCAAACGTTGTTCTTCGGTAAATTCCAGCTTGCGCGTGGGTTTCATATCTTGGATGCGGTAAATAAAGTTTAGCAAGTTTTCCACGCAGTAATCTACGTCCGCTTCGCTAATCCAGCCGTTTTTAAGGGCGGTCATCACTTGTTCGTCCGCATCTCCCTTTACGGGCATGCAAAGGTCAAGCGCCGCCTTCACGGATTTCCAACGGTTGTGGCATGCGCCCCAGTCCGAAATTACGATGCCGTCAAAACCGAAGGTGTCGCGCAAAATATCCTTTAACAAATAGCGGTTTTCGGAAGCGTGGATGCCGTTAATTTTGTTGTACGAACACATTACCGTGGTGGGCTTGGTTTTTTGTAAAACGATTTCAAAGGGGCGAAGGTAAATTTCACGCAAAGTGCGTTCGTCCACTTCGGCGGTCATGCAAAGTCTATCGTTTTCGCTGTTGTTTACCGCGTAGTGTTTTAGGGAGGTGCCAATCCCTTTATCTTGCACGCCTTTGATGTATTCCGCGCCCAAAACGCCCGATAAATAGGGGTCTTCGCTAAAATATTCAAAGTTTCTGCCGCACAAGGGGGAACGCTTAATGTTTACCCCGGGGGCAAGAAGAACGTCCGCATCGTGTTCAATGCATTCGTCCGCAATCACCTTGCCGTTTTCGTACGCTAAAGCGGTGTTCCAGGTGTTTGCCACGTTTACCACGTTGGGCATTGCGGTGGTTTTGTATACCTCTCCACCCCAGTTGCCCGCGTTTTCACGCGAAACCATTCTAAGCCCGTTGGGGCCGTCCGCAACGAACACTTCGGGCAGCTTACCGTTAAAGGTGTGCAAACGCCATACGTCTTTCCCCGTAAGAAGGCTAACTTTTTCTTCCAAGGTTAAATCTTTTACCGTTACTTTTTCCATTTTTACCTCCGCAACCCGTTTGGGTGGATTGTTTTTATCTATCATACCATAATTTTTTATCAAAATCAATACTAAAAAGTGAAAAATCACTCTCAAAAAGTGATATTTTATGAAAAATAGGGGAATTTTCGGTTTTTTTGCTTGAAAAGGGGAAGCAAGGGGTGGGATGTAAAAAAAGGGATGGCGGTGCGGCAAGAAGGGTAAAAATTTTGGCGTTTTTTTCGCGCCCGCCCGCGTAGGGTTGACTTTTTATAAAAAAAAGAGTAAAATACGCGTGTATGCAAAAGAAAATCCGTTTTAACAAAAACGGGGCTAGCCCCGTCATCTTTGCGCCCGTAAGCGCGGAAACGCTAAAAAAATTGCGTAAAACCGCGGATGCAATTCCGTATTTGCACAGCAGTTTTTCACCCACGCAAATTTATATGTGGAAAAGCGTGTTTCAGCCTACGGTGGCGTTTATCGCGGGTTGCGCGGTGTTTCGGTTTACCGAAACGGACGGGAAAAACACCTATTCTTACCCCTACGCGGTGGAAAAGGAAGGCTGTGTGGAAGAAGCGTTAAAAATGCTTTCCCAACACGCGGCTAAAACGCAAACGGCTTTGCGCTTTTTCGCCCTTCCCAAGGGGCAGGAAGAAACGTTTACCCGCGTGTTTCCTTCGTACGCGCGTACGATAAACCGTGTGGAAAGCGACTATCTGTATCTATCAAGCGATTTAGCCGAAATGCAGGGCAAAAAGCACCAAGGCGCGCGCAATTATATCAAGCGTTTTACCTTAGCGCATCCAACCGCTGAGTTTGTAAAATATACCGAGGCGGACGCCCCAAAAGCCCAAGCGTTTTTTGACGAATTTATTCAAAAATTACCCCCCGAAAAGGCGGAAGAAACCTTGCTTGCCAAGGCGCTGTTCCTTTCGGAGGATGGGGGGGATTACCGCTATATTTTAACCGAGAACGGCAAGGTTTTGGGGGTTGTTCTTGGGGAAAAATACGGGGATACCGTGGCGGTACATATTGAAAAGGCGTTGCCCGAAGCGGTAGGCGCGTACCCCTTTATGGTGCAAGCGTTTGCCAAGGCGGTTTTGGGGAAAGCCACCTACCTAAACCGAGAGGACGACGTGGCATTGCCCGGGCTTAGAAAAAGCAAGTTGCAATACGCCCCTTGCGAAATTCTCCCCGCCGTGCGCGTTCGCGTAATTACCTCCGTATACCTATTAAGGGAAATCCCCACCTTGCAAGCGGGGGAATATACCCTTACCGCGTTTACCGAAGCGGACGCGAAAAACTACTACGATTTAGCCACGGACGACTGCTTAAACGAACTGTTCGGCTACGATTACCGTGAGGATTGCGATACCCCCGACCAAGGCTATTTCGTGCGCGAAGCAAACCGCGCCTTCAAGGAAAAAACCGCCCTGTATTTTGCAATTAAAAAGGGGGAAGAATTCCTTGGGGAAGCCGCCCTTGGGGAATGGAACGGAAGGGGGGAATGTAACCTTTCGGTTCGCCTAAAAATAGAAGCGCAAGGCAAAGGCATTGGCAAAAAAGTATGCGCCGCGCTGGTGGATTACGCCCTATATACGCTGGGGGTAAACGCCGTTACCGCGTACTGTTTCACCCAAAACGTCGGCTCGCTAAAAATGCTTGCTTCCCGCATGAAAAAAGTGGATGCGGACGAAGAATTTACCTATTTTTCCACAGAACAATAAAAGGAGAAGAGTAAGGAGAAGAGTATGGCTGTTAGAGAAATGCCCGTTACCCTACTTACGGGGTATTTGGGCGCGGGGAAAACCACCCTTTTAAATCACGTTTTACACAATAAGGAAGGCTTAAAAGTTGCGGTTATCGTAAACGACGTAGGCGAAGTGAACATTGATACCACCTTGATTGGAACGGGCAAAATCGTTTCGGAAGAAGATAACAGTTTAATTTCCTTGCAAAACGGTTGCATTTGCTGTAACTTGAAGGAAGATTTGGTTCGCCAACTTGCCGAACTTGTGGATACCAACCGCTTTGACGCAGTTTTAATTGAAGCCAGCGGCGTTAGTGAACCCACCCCCGTGGTGCAATCCGTACTTATGGTGCAACAAGCCACCGAATACTACCGCTTGCCCACCCATTGCTACCTAAACAGCGTGGTTTGCGTGGTGGACGCCCTCCGTTTGGCGGACGAATTCGGTTGCGGTAAGGCGCTTGTGGAAAACAAGCAAAACGCGGCGGCGGAAGAGGAGCAAGCCAAGGTGGAAAGCCTTCTTGTAGAGCAAATTGAATTTTGCAACCGCATCGTGCTAAATAAAGTGGATAAGGTAACCGCGGAAGAAAAGCAAGCGGTTATGGAAATGCTTGCCGCATTGCAACCCGAAGCCAAGGTGTACGAAGCGGTAAAGGGCAACGTTCCCGTAAAGGAATTGCTTTCCGCCAAGGACTTTGATTTTAAGAAAACCGCCACTTCCGCGGGCTGGATGAAGGCCTTGCAACAGGAAGTAAAAGAACACAAACCCGGGGAATACCACGGGGAAGACTGTGATTGCCCCGAATGTAAGGAAAAGCATCATCACGAAGAACACGAACACCATCACGAGCATCACCACGAACACGGTGAACATTGCACGTGCGGTTGCCACGATCACGAACACGGACACCACGGGCATAAGCACACCAGCGCGGAAGAGCGCTTTGGGATTCAAACCTTCGTATATTACGTGCGCCGCCCCATGGATATTAAGCGGTTCAACGAATTTTGCAAAACCCTGTACCCCGAAATGATTCGTACCAAGGGTATCGTGTGGTTCCAAGCCGACCCCGAAGGTATGTACGTGTTTGAACAAGCGGGCAAGCAGTTCGAATGCTACCAAGCGGATAACTGGGTTGCCGCCTACCCCAAAAAGGAAAGGGAGGAATTTATCGCTTCCCACCCCGATATTAAAAAGGATTGGCACGAAGTGTGGGGGGATAGAATGGTGAAACTGGTGTTCATCGGCAAAAACCTAAACACCCACGAACTGAAAAAACGCTTGGATACTTGCCTTGCGTAACTCTAAAGAAAAACAAAAGGAAACTCGGCTATAAAACGCCGAGTTTTTTATTTTAAAAACGCTTGAAAATAGAAAAATCATGTGATATACTAATAGTGCGAAACAAACTAAATAGAAAAAAGTGTGCAACTTGTTGGGTAAGGGAGTTTTATACTCTTTTTTGCGCATTCTATCATTATGAATTTGATAAAAATGCAAATTCCACTTGATAGAATGGCAAGTTGCTTGCACTATTTAAGTTTGTTTCGCGACATCGGAGTTTGCGTTTTTTGTGCGTCGACTTCGGTTGGCGCATTTTTTATTTTGGAGAAAGTTTAGCGAAAATAAGGAGATTAACAATGAGCAAGATGTCGTGGTATTTATATTATAAAGGAGTGTATTATGATGTTGGCACAAAGGTAAGAATAAAAGATATATACGGAAAAATAGAAGAAACGACTTTTGTTGGTAATGGCAATTATGAACCATATGTTTGTTGTAGGAGATATGGAGGCCCTGATAATTACATATTAGAAATAGTTGAGCCAGTATATTATAAAGAAACAGAAGTATCGGAAACAAGTAAAGAAAATATATTTATGAGCACCGGTAGTGGAAGCTGGAGTACACACGACGACGTTTTTCACGGATTCCTATTATATATTGTGATTATGGCAATCACTGTAATTTTTAAAGAAAGAATTGGACTGTGGATTCTAGAAACGTTAATATTCTTCAGTTGGAAAGCAAAAAAGTAAATAAAAGAGTTTTCCTTGTTAAGAAGTCTTTATCCGTCAAGCGTTCTCCCATACGGGAAGGCTTTTAGATTCTCCGATTTGCCCGTCAAAGGTAGGTAGGCGAAGAATGACAAAATAAAACGATATACGCCCGTGGGCGTATGATATAAACTGCGTTTATGATATATCCTAACGGATATGATATATTTCCTTTGGAAATATGATGGTGGGAGAAAAATGACGCATTGAACGAAAAGTAGGTTGCCCACCATACAAGCCCCCTTTGTGTAAAGGGGGGAACGAAAGGGGGGATTGTGAAAAGGCTCCCTCTACGAGGGGGCTCCCGCGATGCGCGGGTGGGGGAGTTTTTTATCAACTTGCTATTGGAAAGGGGTTTTAACTCCCACCGTCTTGCTATCGCAATCCACCTCCCCCATAGGAGGAGGCATTTTTTCTCTTTTTAGATTCTCCGTTTTGCCCGTCAAAGGCGGGTAAGCGAACAATGACAAACCACCCCGTTTTCTTAGCGGAAAACGGGGTGGTTTTATTACGTTTACGTCGTTTTTTTATTTTTTTCGTTTGAAAAAGCCTACCACTTTTCCTTTCATATTGGAAAGCGCAGTTACCGCGACTTCTCGTCTTTTTTCCTTGGTGATTTTATCTTTTTCATCCATTCGTTGTTTGTGTTCTTCGCCCTTTCGTTTTTGATAGTTTTTCGCATCCTCTTTTAACGTTTGCATCATTTTTTCTTGTTGGGGGGAATAGTATTCTTCGCCTTTTAGTTCGGCTAACACTTTTTCCTCGTTTTGTTCTTGCATAAATAGCTTTTTAAGAACCCAACTTTCATCGCAATCCAATTTGAAAGATAGCTTAAAATAATCCATTTGTTTTACGACGTAGAGGATAACGAAATCTAACAAAATTTGAAGAACCAAAAAAATTGCGGAACAAATATTGATGGCGTTAGAAAGGGAAATGCTGAAATTTGTTGCGGTTTCGTATAAAGCAACGCCCACAAGGGCGGCTTTGGCCACGTACTTTATGCATTTGATAATCGTTTCATATTTGCGCTTTTTTTCGGTTCTCAATCGTTGCTTATGGGTGGGGAGTTTTTTTTGTTCGCGTAGGAAAACTTCTACGCAAAAAAAGGCGAAGATGATTGCGGTTAAGCACGAATAAATGATAAGGTAAAAGGGTTCGTGTGCGTTTGCGATTGCCAAATAAGCGTAGTAAGCCAAGAATGAAAGAATCCCGATAATGCCAACCGCTTTAACTACGCGCCGTAAATCTTGCTGGATTTTCTCTATTCTTGCCATAGTGTGCTTGATTAAACTCATAGTTTTCTCCTTTCGTATCATTTTTATATTTTCATTATAATGGAACAACGAAAAGTTGTCAATAGGTAAAGAAAAAACCCGTTTTCCGCTAGGGAAAAGGGTGTGTTTTTTTGTTATATGTCTAAAGGTAGGTAGGCGAAGAATGACGAATAAAAAGGCCCCCTTGTGTAAAGGGGGCTGACAATTTTATTGACTGAGGGATTGTAAATAATGAAGCAAAAACAATCCCCCCCTTCGTTCCCCCCTTTACACAAGGGGGGCTTGTGTGGGCTTCTTCCATTACAGGGGGGGACAAGGGAAAGTGTCAGGTTTTATAGTTAAAGTATTGCGAGAACTGTTCGTTTTCGGGGAAGGAAAGGGATAATTTTTCGGTTAAACGAATATCGCGGGAGGAAGCGCCCACTAAAAGTTCGTATTCACCTCCATCCACGCGCCAACCGCCGTTTACTACGTCGTAGTAGGCAAAGCTACGCGCGTCCAAAGTAAGGGTAACGCGTTTGCTTTGGCCGGGGGCAAGCGCAATTTTGGTAAAGCCTTTCAGTTCCTTTTCGGGGCGGGAAACGGGGGCGAACACGTCCTTCACGTACAGTTGGCAAACTTCTTTACCTGCCGTATCGCCTTCGTTTTTCACGGTGAAGGAAACTTCGTAATCCGTTTCGGTGCGCTTCGCTATTTCCATATCCGAATAGCTAAACTTCGTGTAAGAAAGCCCGTGGCCGAAGGGGAATAACACTTCCTTTTCGTACGCGTCGTAATAGCGGTAGCCAACGAACACCCCTTCGCTGTAACGTTCCACGAAGGAATTGCCGTGGGTAGAGCCCGTGGGGGTATCCGCAAGGCACAGGGGGAAGGTTTCCGCAAGCTTGCCCGAAGGATTTACTTTGCCCGTTAAAACGTCTGCCAAGGCTTCGTTTCCGCCTTCACCCGCAAAGCCAACGAACACAACGGCTTTTACCTTGTCAATCCACGCGCTCATATCAATGGCGCTACCCGCGTACACCGCAACCACCACGTTGGGGTTTACCTTGGCGGTGCGCAAAATCAGTTCTTCTTGCACCAAGGGCAGGCGAATGGTTTCGCGGTCGGCTTCTTCGGTTTCAATTACGTTATCCGTACCCACGCAAAGCAGCACCGTATCCGCGTGGTAAGCGGAAGTGTACGCCGCGTTCATAATTTGCGTGTGGCGGGGGGACCAGTTAAAGGTATCCCCAAAGGTCACCTTGGCGGTGGGCATACGTTCTTGTAACAGCTCCGCAAGGGGAATTTGTTTATAATCGGTGTGAACGTTGGAAGATCCACCCCCACCGATGGGCGGGTTCACCGCGCATTTACCCACAACCGCAACCGAAGGGGTGTTGAAGGGCAAGATGCCCTCTTCGTTCTTTAGTAATACGATGCCTTCGCTTGCAACGGTTACCGCGTTTTTGTGGCGCGTTTCCTTATCCGTTGCGCAAATGCGTTGGGCGTTCGCGCACTTTTCAATCAAGCGCAGTACGTTAGCAGCGCGTTCGTTCAGTTCTTCATCCGTAATCCAACCGTTATCGTAAGCGCGTTTTAAGGTTTCGTAGTGGTCGGTGCTTGCGGGCATGGATACGTCCAGGCTTGCCTTGAACGCGCGGTACGCGTTTTGGGTGGCGCACCAGTCGGATAAAATTACCCCGTCAAAGCCGAATTCATCGCGCAGTACGTCCTTCAAAAGTTTTTTGTTTTCAGAAGCGTACACGCCGTTTACCATATTATACGCGCACATCACCGTCCAAGGCTTTGCTTGCAAGGCAATTTCAAAGGGGCGCATATAAATTTCACGCAGGGTGCGTTCGTCAATTTCATTGCTTTGGGATAAACGGCAATGTTCGCGGTTGTTGGCGCAGAAGTGTTTTAACGAAGTACCCACGCCCTTTTCCTGTACGGCGGAAATATATTCCTTTCCCAGCGTGCCCGCTAAATAGGGGTCCTCGCTGAAATATTCAAAGTTTCTACCGCATAAGGGGGTGCGCTTAATGTTTACCCCGGGGGCAAGCAGAACGGTTGCGCCCTTTTCTACGCAGTCGTCTGCTATGGTTGCGCCGTCTAAGCGCGCCATTTCACGGCTCCAGGTGTTTGCCAAAACCGAAATGGTGGGCATTGCGGTTGCCTTTTGTTGCTCGTCGCGTAAGCCGCTGGGGCCATCGCAAAGGCGAACTTCGGGAAGTTTCCCTTCCGCCATATAAAGCCGCCATCCGTCGTAGCCCGAAAGCAGTTTCAATTTTTCTTCTACCGTGAAATCGTTTACGTTGAACTTCATATTGTTTTTCCCCCTGGGATTTTTTCTTTATTATAGCATTACAAATTACCAAAATCAATACCAAAACACTTGAAAATTTTCTCATTTTGTGATACAATTTGAAAAAAAGCGCAATTCGGCGCGCGCCAAAAGGGGAATTTTATGCGCGGATATTACGAAAAATTTAGGGATGACGATACCGCTTTACTTGTGGCG
>JAZUCI010000030.1:0-17203 GCA_045639045.1 Christensenellaceae bacterium | reverse complement strand
TATGCCATTGAATACGATTGCATCGACCCCTTGGAATTAAAGCCTTCCCTAGAAAGCAAGCGTGTGGAAGGGTTATACTTCGCGGGGCAAATTAACGGCACCAGCGGTTATGAAGAAGCCGCCGTGCAAGGCTTACTTGCGGGTTTAAACGCAAGTTTGGCGTTCCGTGGAAAGCCACCCGTAGTTCTTCGCCGCGACCAAGCGTATATCGGCGTACTGATTGACGATTTGGTGACCAAAGGCACCAACGAACCCTATCGCATGATGACCAGCCGCGCGGAATACCGTTTAATTCTTCGCCAAGACAACGCGGATTTGCGCCTTACCGAAATTGGGCGGGAAGCGGGGCTTGTAACGGACGAACGTTGGGCAGTTTACCAAAACCGCAGAAAAATTCACCAAGAAGCGGTGGAAGTGTTCCGCGAAATCCACTCCCCCTTAAAGGTAACCGAATTTTTGGAAGCGCACGGCTTTGATAAGCCCAACGGGGGCGTAAGCTACGCGGATATGATTAAACGCGGCATCCCCATGCAAGAAATTTGCGCCTTCTTCGGCGTTTTAACGGGCGTTCCCGAAGATATTAAGGAAACGGTGGAAACGGACTTTAAGTACGAAGGATACCTGGATAAGAGCCTGAAACTGATAGAAAAAAGCAAGAAGATGGAAAGCGTGCTTCTTCCCCCCGACGTAGATTACGGAAAAATTGACGGACTACGGTTAGAAGCCCGCCAAAAGTTAAATAAAATCCGCCCCGAAAACTTGGGGCAAGCCAGCCGTATTTCGGGCGTATCCCCCGCGGATATTACCGTGCTTATGGTATATTTACAAAAATAAAACGATGGAACGAAATAACCCCGCCCCGTGGCATTTTGCCCCGGGGCGGTGTTTTATTTCATTTATTTTACCCAAGGGAATACGTACTGCGTAAGCCCAAGTTCGTTACGCACGTTGATCATTTCCTTTTGCACGGATTCGTTAATGGGAACGCCGCTATCCTTTCTTTGTTGCCAAACAAGGTATTCCTTTTCGCCCGCGGTGTAAATACGTTCCTGTCCGGGCGCTTTTTTGGATGCGCGAACGGCGCGAAGAATATCCCCCGCCTTTTTACGGCAAATTTCTTCCCCCATAAAATGTTCGGTATCAATGGCGATAAAGAAATGCCCTAAATGATAGGGGCGGATATTGCCCTTTTCATCCTTGCCGTCCAAATCCTTGCCGTACCAGCCGTCCTGCAACACGGCGGAAAGCATTTCTACCACAAGCGCAAAGCCGTAGCCTTTATAACCGCCAAGCGCTTCCCCAATGCCCCCAAGAGTGGTAAGCGCCGCCGTGCCGCCGCGGATTTTTTTCAGGGCTTCCCCCGCATCCCCTTCCACGGCGTTTCCGTCCGAATCAATCACCGTGCCGGGGTGGATGTCTTCCCCAATTCTTTCGTAATATTCCACCTTGCCGTTTTGGGTGATGGAAGTAGCACAGTCAAAGATGAAATCAAAATCTTCATCCGTGGGGATCCCCACCGTATAGGGGTTGGTACCGAACATCCCTTCCACGCCGAAGGTGGGCGCAACCGAGGGGCGCGCGTTCGTACCCGTCATACCAATGCAACCTTGCTTGGTTGCCATACTTGCGTAATAACCCGCAATGCCGTAGTGGCAGGAATTGCGTACCGCAACCATACCCATGCCGTACTTTTTGGCTTTATCAATCGCCATTTGCATCGCGCGGTAGCCGATTACTTGCCCCATACCGTGGTGGCCGTCCACAACCGCCGTGGTGGGCGTTTCCTTGATAATTTCAAAGTTCGTTACCGCTTGTTGAATGCCTGCGCGAATTCTATCAATATATACGGGCTTAAAGCGGTTGCAACCGTGCGATTCAATCCCACGGCGATCGCTTTCCAGTAATACGTCCGTGCAAATGCGCGCGTCCTCCCTAGGCACACCTGCGCCCACGAACGCGTCCGTAACAAAGTTTGCCGCCGTTTCCCAATCTAAAATCACCTTTGCCATATAGCCCCCTAAAAAACTGTTTTTACGATATATCCTATCATACCCCTTTTTCTAAAAAAAGTCAACCCTTCAAGGGGAAAGGGTGGGAAAAACTATCTTTCTTTCTAAAAATAAACCGCCCCGTGGCAAACAGCCACGGGGCGGTAAATTTTGATAGAAAAAGGCGTAGCGGAAATCCGCCACGCCTTTTTAGTTCGTCAGCTATGGCAATTTTGGTTTTTCTTCCAAAATAGCCGCGCAAAATCTTTCGCCCTTATTTTACCAAGTAAGCCTTGCCGTCCGACGTGCTAACAGCAAACAAGCCTTCTTCTCCATCCAAGCAGAATACGTTGGGTTCTGCTTCGAATTCACCAACTACTTCGTTGTTTGCGTTGTAAAGGGTGTATACGGTGGTATCCACTTCGTCAACCGTAACGGTTTTCGTGGTTACGTAGCCGTAGGTATTGATTTCGTAATAGTTTTCTTCAATCAATGCGGGGGCTTCTACACCGTTATAGAAATAGTAACGCGTTTCGATGTTTTCTTCCACCATTTCTTCTTTAGCGAAGATGATGAAATCTTCGGTTTTTTTGTAGATTACGAAACCGTTTTCCGCGTAGTCGTATACTTCTTGCAAGGTGAAATCGTAGAACACGCCGTCGATTTCAAGCATACCAAGGGTTACTTCGTAATCGCGGGGCAGATAGTTTTTGAATCCGTCCTTATCCATTATTACTTCCACTTCGGTGTTATCCGCAAACTTTAAGGTAGCTAAGAATAAGCCGTTACCAACGGGGATAAGCGCGTATCCGTCTTGCGCAAGGTGCATGGGTTCGTAAGCGAATACGATATCCAAGTTTGCGTCGATAGCAAATACGTGTTCCTTGTTTTCGTCTACCTTTTTATCCGCGATTTCGTTTACCAAAACCAAGGTTTTTACGTTTTCGGTCATACCCGAAAAATCTAACGATACGTCTCCGATTACGTAGCCGAATTCTTTTTCAGCCGCGGTTTTCGTTGCTAAATCAATTACGGTGTAACGGATATCGTACTTTGCGCCGTCAACTTCTACGTCAAAGTTGATGGAAGAAGCCATTAAGGGTTCGAACGCTTGTACCAAAAGTTTATCTTCGGCAATCGCCCAAACGGAAACGTTTTCGTAAGTGGAGGGAAGCGTGTACGCGTATACGCAATCAATCCATTTATTCAAATCGTAAACCAAATATTTACCGTTCACTTCGCAAACACCGTAGTTTTCGGTGGTGTAATCGAATACGGGGCGTTCCACGAAGGTGTTAGCTGCGTCTTGATAAATTACCGTGTAGGTTTCGGTATCAATCGCAAGGGTTTCTTCCGCAAAGTACCAGTAGTTAACCGCGTAGTCGTAGTCGTTGATATCGTACATTTCGGTTTCACTAGTGTAGATTTCGTCGCCTGCGTAGTTATAGTAGGTGTATTCGTTTACGTAACCTTCCATATCTTCCCACGCGTGGTAGTGTACGATGAAAAAGCCGTATCCTAACGTAACGTCATAGGCTGCTACGTCGTAATCGTTTTCATCGTATTCTACGGTTGCGGTGAACAGCGTTTTATCCGTATAGGAATCCCAAACGGTGTACGTTTTGGTGTATTCGGTAATCAAAGTAAGTTCGTTTTCTTCTGCCACGAAGTTGTAGATGTAGCAATATCTATCCCCTTCTGCGGTATCTTGAATATCCCCTTCGGGCTTTTCCACTTCGGTAAGCGTACCGCTTAACACGGGGATTTGATATTCAGGTTCGCTGCTTACGTAATCGGTTAACACTTTATCCGTGGGGATGGGTTTTACCACCATATCCACAACGGGTTCTTCGTAGGGTAATTCTTCTACGATGGTAATAACGGCGCGTTTGCAACCGTCGCAAATTGCATTTTTATCCGCATCGACGTGCGTTTCGCAAGGCGGAACATCTTTATCACAGCCAACCAACAGCGTGGCAAAGCACAGCAGGGCGGTTAAAATTGCGAGAATTCTTAATTTCATTTCTCTATCCTCCTATTTTATTTCAAGACGTAGTACACGTCGGTTTCTTGGGGCAATTCGTAAAGACCGGTGCCGTAATGAGAGAAAACCTCATATTCGTTACGGCAATGAACCACAACCGTATCCCCAAATACGTAGTATTCTACAAGTTCTAACGATTGATCGTAGTACACAGGCGCACCTTCGTCGTCATACGTCGTCAAATTCGCATAAACGATGCCTTCGCTAAGCACGGTTTCGCCGTACTTATTGATTACGGCCTTTAAGCCTTCGCCAAAGGTGAAGTTGTTTACAACGTAAACGCCACCTTCTTCCACGTATTCTATTTCGTCGCCCGAACGTTCACCGTCTAAATACTTGTAGTTTACGAAAGATTCAAACGTATCTTCACTTTCGGTATAAATTACCACGTTGTACGCATTGGTATAATCCGTTGCGCGGTAAGCAATTACCGTATCTTCGTGCACTTCAAATCTATCGTAAGTGGAAAGGTCTTGCGCCATACCACCGTTTACCATATAAATTGCGTCTTGGTAAACGAGTAAATCGTCCGTCACTTGTTGAATTTCGGCTACGTCGCGGTCTGCCAAGTTGAAGAACAAGGAAACCTTACCCGTTTTTTCCACACGGTAGAAACGCAATACATTGCCAACCGAAAGGGTTGCAAATACGGGCGTTTCCTTATTAAAGTAGCCCATATAACCGAATTGGTTTGCCGCCAAGGTGGGAAGTTCCGCTTTCAAAGTGCCGTCGTTATTCATTACAACGAAGGATTTATCGCGGGAAAGTTCGCCATCCACAACCTTTTGCATTTCCGCAAGGAAGAATCCTTCTGCAACTTGCGCGTGGCCCGTAACCATACTCATCGTATTTAAGTGCATGGGGGTTGCGATATCCTTGGTTGCGTTGGTGAATACGTTTTGCAAAATGAAGTCGCTAGAAAGCGCGGTAACCGAACCGTTTGCCACGCTAATGATGGAGTTTTTAATTTTAACTTTTTCTTCTTGTACTTTCAGGTCGAAATCGGTTGCGTCCTTATGTACGTAATCCATTTCACTTACCACGATATTGCCGTTAGAAAGCACGCCGTATCCCAAAACGGAATCCCCCGTGGTTTCGTAATTAGCAACTACGTTAAAGTTTTTATCCATTACTTGAATGGTAACGCCGGGGAATACGACCAAAACCAAATCCCCCGTAACGCCGATGGGTTGCATGGGCAATTCGTTTACGAAGTAGGTGTAATCCCCTTGGGTAAACCAAACGCCGTTTGCATTATCGTAGCAAGGAATATCGTGTTGTAAGCCTTTTTTGAAGGTGGCAATCACTTCCCCAGCCTTTAACACGTACACGGTTTCGCCCACGGTTACTTCCACGTGTTGCGATGCGTTGTCGGGCGTGTTAAATTCGGGCAGTTGCGCAAACCATTCTTCGCCAAGCAGCGTGCCGTCCTTCAAAAACGCAGCGCATTCCGTTTGCATTTCGTATTCTACGGGGTCGGTATCTTCTACCGCAACAAACGTTCTTTTCGCTACCAGTAAAACGCCGTTTACAATATCAAAGCGATATTCCACTTGATCCGCCTTGGTGTATTCTTCATACACTTTTCCGCCGAATTCCACTTCTACTTGGGTAAATTCTTTTACCTTTTCCAAAGTTTCCGCGTTGTACCACGCAATAGCGGTTTCGCGTTTCACAAGTTCGGGAATTAGTTCTACCGCTTCTAAATCTACCACCGCTTCGGTTTCGGTAACGGTGTTAACGAATAAATAGCCTTCCCCTTGATAGTGGGCGTAAACATCAATTTGCTTTCCGTTGGTTTCTTCCCAAAGTTTTTCTACGTCCTCCGCCTTATACGCAGGGGTGAGGGCTTCTTCTTCCCCAAAGGAAACGTACTGCTTCCATTCGGTTGCCGCGCCGGATACGTCTACGGTGGGCGTTTCGCCCGATTCAGAAGATTCGGGGCCCGCAGGTTTCATATCTTTTGCGAAAACAGAGAACGCGCCAAATGCCGAAATCGTTAACACTAGGGATAAAATTACGGATAAAATTTTCATCTTTCTCATTCTGCGTCACCTCCGTTTTCTTGGATTTCTACTTCCCAGCTGTAGTACGCCGTTTCGCCGTTAGAAAGCATTACGGAAATCAATCGGCTACCGTCGCTCAATTCCACGATTTCGGGTTGGGATGCGCTGGTTAACAGCACGCTACCCTTTTCGTTTAACAGGGTGAATTCCTTATCTTCGGTGTCTTGTAACAATACGTAATCTTCACCGCATTTTACCACGGTTGTTTCTTCGTACGATTGATCGTATCCGTAGTCATTGGAAAGATTTATGAATACCAAACGGTTGTAAGGACTGCCGTAATAGGGATCGTAAGAACCGTTTTCTTCCACGATAACGGTATCGCCGATCATTCCCGCAAAGGTTTCGTCCAAATCAAAGTGGTATTTGCGAACCATATCCAGCGAATATACGCCGTCCGTCAGAACGACGTACGAATGGAATACTTCCGCGCCTTGGGGCAGATAACGAACGGTGTTAAAGTTCTTATCCAAAATTACGTAAGAAGCAAAACCGCTTTGTAAGGGAAGCGCGTAGTTGCCGTTCGCAAGCGCGCGAATCTCGCTCATATCAAACATTTCGGGATGAACGGCATCGGCAACCAACGAAACTTCAAGCGCGCTGTTCATAAACACGATTTCCTGTTTCGCGGTAGAAATTTCCTTTCCTTCCATCTTTACCGCAACGCCAACGTTGAAGGTTGCATCCGTAGCTTTCGCGTTTTCCAAACCAAGATTTTCAATTACGGAATCCTTGGTGTAAAGTTCCGTAAAGTAGTAGTCGCTTTCCACTTGGGTTACCTTACCGCTAAGGGTATCTACCACAAGCGTTCTTACGTAGTACTTTTGTTCGTTGCTAATTACGTCGCAATTCACACCGTCGGTTTTATCCATATACTGCACTAAAACGTTGCCGTTATTCAAAAGGAACACACGCGCGGGCGTGCTATCGTATTGATAACGCATTACCAACTTACCCGACTTCGTGTAGGTTTCAATAGCGCCGTACATTCCGTATTCCGCGCCCAGATAAACGCCGTAGTTTTTACCAACGTAATCAAAGCAAGCGGCTTTGTTTTTCTTTTCTGCGTTCCAAGTTTGTACCACTTTACCCGTTTCGCATTCCATTTCCGCCATCACGTTGCCGAACGCCAAGGTTGCGGTGTCGTAACCGGAACGCGTAACTCGTACGCTTACGGGCGAATCAAATTTTGCAATTTCTTTGCCGTCTAAACCAAAGAAGGCAACTTTTTGGGTACGGATATACCCGTTGTTGTTTTCTTCTTCATCTAAAACGTCTTCCGCAATGCGGGTATTGGTATAGGTGGTAACTTTTAAGTAGGGGGCGGCATCGTAAACCACTTCTACTTTCATTTCGGAAGGCTTTTGCCATTCGTTACCGTATTCGTCCGTATACGAAGCGTCGTTATACGCGCCGTCCGCATACGTGTGTTCTAAAGTTAATAACGTTTTATTTGCAACTTCGTCGTACAGTTGGTACGTTTCGGTTACGTTGTTCATCGTATCCTTATCCACGTTCTTCAAAAGCAGTA
Organism: Christensenellaceae bacterium; assembly: GCA_045639045.1. GTDB lineage: Bacteria > Bacillota > Clostridia > Christensenellales > Borkfalkiaceae > SIG402. Next base: position 9,574 of record JAZUCI010000030.1, on the reverse strand, counting down.
CGTCGTTATACACGGCAATTACCGTTTCGTCTTTCAAGGTTAACGAACTTGCAAGCGATACCTTTTCGTTTACGGGTTGAATCAAATCGTAAACGGTTTCTACCGCTACGTTGGTTTCCACATCGTGTTGCTTGGGAAGTTTTTCACCTTTACCGCAGCCTACCAAACATAAGGATAAGCACAAGGGAAGCGCAAGATATTTTAATTTGGATTTATTCATCTTCATTCCCTCCTTACGCATTTTTAGCGGAAAGCACGTAAGTTACGCGCTTACCGTCTACCGTGGTTTGTACGTAAAGCGCGCCGTCTAACGCTACGGGCGTCATGCCGTATTGCGTTTTCAAAACCACTTCGTTATTTCCGTTATACAAGGAATATACTCTCATATCCGCGTCGTATACAACGTAGTAATCTTGGGTGGTTGCGCTAATTACGCTGTTTTCGCCGTCCGCAATCAACGCGAAATCCTTTTTCGCTTTGTTGAATACGTAGGTTTGGTCGTTGCCGTTCGTTTGGTCTTTCTTACTCATAAACACAACCGAACCTTCCTTCCAAACGTTCACTTCAAAGCCTTTGGTCAGTTCGTCCGTCATAAAGTCGAACACCTTTTTGCCCTTCGCGTTAAAGATTGCGGTGGAAGTAACGATCAGTTCGTCCGTCATGAATTCTACGTTTTCGGGAATCGCAAAGATTTCTTCGCCCTTCGCGTTGCAAACGAAGGATTTTTCCATACCCGCTTCCATAACGGTTTTCACGTAGTAGTTTTTACCAAGCGTTCGGTATCCTGCCGCGGATTTTTCCTTACCCATGGAATAAACCACGTTCATTTCATCGTCCAATACAACGTATTCGGCAATGGTGGAAATGCCGTTTTCGCCTTTCGCCATAATCATCGCCTGGTTGTATTTTTCGCCTTTTAATTCAAAGGGGAAATCTTGGGAATCTTCTTCGTAAGCGGGGGAAATCATTGCTACCATAAAGTCTAAATCCTTTTCGGTAACTTCACCCGTTTGCTTGCTCATCAACACGCACGCGATATTTAATTTGATATCGCCAATGGCAAGGTCGCATTTGTTATCTTCGGTTAGGCGCATTTCTTGAATAAACACGTCCCCGTTATTTAACACGTAAACGTTTGCGCTAACCGCGGTTGCATCGTGAACGTATTGCGCGTAGCAAATGCCGTCTTTACCGAACAGTTGCACTTTTCTATCAATGCCTGCGTCGTCAAAGCCCCAAGCGTACAAAGTGCCTTCGTGTTCCGCGTCGTATTCTACCGCGCTGGTGTAAGTATCCGCGAACACGCGATTTTCATCCCGCAAATGTTCACCATTCTTATCGTAGTAGGAAACCGTGTTTTCTTTGGTTACTGCAACCAAACCGTTTACCAAGGTTTCTACCTTTTCCAAGGGTTCAATGCCCGAATAAACGCCGTACCAATAACGCCCGTCCGATTCAGAGAATTCCTTTTCGCTTTCTTCACGGATAATTGCCGCTTCGTAATAGAAATTCAATTCCCATTCTTGATCGTAGTACGCTTCTTCCACCACAACCAAGGGATAATCATCCGCGTCAATGGTATAAGATCTTTCGCTTGCGGAAGAAGTATAATCGTAGGTATTCGTCCAAGTTCTTAATTCTTCGCCGTCCAACGCGTCCACTAACGTAACGGTAACGGTTTTGCCGTTCGTTGCGTTGTATTTTTCGGACTTCATAAGTAACAAGTTGTTTTCTTCGTCCGCATCAATTACTTGCGCGTCCAAACGCAGGATTTCGTCGTAAGTTTTCTTGCTTTCGGCAAGGGTGAAATACTTTTTAACCGAAGGCGTGGGATTAAAAATAAAATCCAACAAACCAAGGAAGTATCCACCTACGGCAATCCCTACCACCAAAACTACGGCTACCAGCGAAATAATCAGTCCCTTGCGGGATTTTTTCGCCTTGGGTTCCTTCGGCTGCTTGGGCTCTTTCGGTTGTTTGGGCTGTTTTTCCTTGCGCTCTTTCTTGCGCTTGGGTTCTTTGCCCGGTTCGGAAACGTCGTTCTCTGCCGAAGCGGTTTCGGATTCTTCCGCCGGCGTTTCAGTTGCTAAAGGCTCTTCCACGGGGGAAGGATCTTCGCTAACCGCTTCCACCGTTTCTTCCACTTGGGGCGCTACCTGTTCGGGCGCGCTTTCGGTGGGAAGAACTTCCGCTTCAACCGTGGGTTGCATTTCCACGGCTTCCGCTTCGGGAAGGATTTCGGCTTCGGGAATCACGCTTTCCGTTTCGGGAATTAGTTTTTCCTTCTTCTTCATACTTTTCTCCTTTTTCTATATTACGGCAGACGCATAAATATTAGCGGAGTGTCGCAATTTTTATTATACGCGTGTGCGCGGAGAATGTCAACCGTAAAAATAGGAGTTTTTGCATTTTTATCACATTTTTTGTAATATTTTTCATTACATATCAATTTTTTTGAATATTATGCAAATAAAATGCATATATTCGGCTCCTTTGGGAATAAAACAAACAAAAAAGAAAGGATAACTTGCAGTTATCCTTTCCCGTAAAAATGAAAGTATGTAAGGTTATAAAGCGCCGAAAAGGCGGTTTAGAACCAAGCAAGACAAGGCTCGCTTAGGAATTCAGACGAGATAAACCTTGCTGGTTATCGAGGTTGAATTCCGTAGCAGTAACGAAGTATTGCGAAGGTTATAAACCGCCGTAAAAGGCGGGTTAGAACCGAGCAAGACAAGAAAGTCCGAGCCGTATAGGACGGATGTATACTTACCGTATTCGACGTTCTATACGGCGATGGCTGACGCCGTATTGCGATGTGTTATAAACCGCCGTCCTCAAAGGTCATTTTCCCCAGCTCGTTACAACGCGCAACCAACGCCTTTGCTACCTCCTCCTTCGTGCCGTATTTGGCTTTCAGTTCGGAATAACGAACGGGGGCGTCGAACACGTAAGTTCTAGTGCTTTTGGTAAAGTAGCTTACGTAAATGGGTAGGTCAATTCCCTTTTTCAGGCACGCTTCGGCAAACAAGGCAAACCCTGCGTGGAAGCCTTCCAATTCCGCCAAATAACCGTTGGTGGAATCTTCGGGGTACACCACGATGTTTTCCCCACGTTCAACCGCCGCAATGCTTTCTTTTATGGTTTTCATAAAACGCACGTCGCGATAGGTGGAAATTAAGCGAAGCCCACGGTAGAAAATATAGGTTAAGGGGCTGGCGATAATACCAAAAAGGCGCGCTAAGCCCAAATTCCAACCCTTTTTTTCGTGATAGTACACGCGCGTTTGGTATTTATATAATTTGATTAAACCCGAATTCATTTCGCTTGCCCCCCAATGGCGGATGGGGCGCTGGGTATAAATTTCCAAGCTCATGGGCGCGTCCGTCCCTTCGTGGTTGCTTAAAATTAGGGCGCCGCTATGGTAGGGTTCCCCCAAAAACACGAATTTGGGCTTTTTATATCTGCCAAGCATCAACTTTTTCACACCGCGATACCACAATCTGCGGTTTTGCTTGGGGCTATCAATAAACTTGTTTTTATCCTTTTTCATGGGTACACTCCCCCCTTGCGGCACTCCGCAAAAACGAAATTTTCCGTAATTTAATATATCATATTACGCGCGCAAAAGTAAAGCGAAAAAATTTCAACTTTTGTTTACTTTTTATCCCCTTTTCACAAAAAGCGCTTGACAAAAATAGAAAAAGAACGTATAATAACACCCGTAGTATAACATATGTTATGAAACGAAAAAATAAAAAACAAAAAGGGCTTTGGGGAATGAAAAAAACGTTATTACACCCAAGCCTTTGGGGGTAAAAAATGCCACCGAAACCGCGTTTTACCAAGGAAGAAATGATAGAAACCGCCTTTCAGGCGGTAAAAACGTACGGGGAGGAAATCCTTTCCACACGCAATTTATCGCACGCTTTGGGGTGTTCCACCGCCCCCCTTTTCACCCACTTTTCGGGGATAGAGGAAATCCGCGCGGAAATCGTTCTTCGCGCAAAAGCGTTATACAGCGCGTATCTTCAGCAAGGGTTAAGCGAACCCCGCCCCTTTAAGGGCTCGGGGCTTGCGTATATTCGCTTTGCAAAAGAAGAGCCACACCTTTTCCGCATGCTATTCATGCGCGAAGGGGTAAACGAACGCCCCACCCACTACTTTCCGCAGGACGAACACGCCGAACGGATTGCCAAATTAGTGCAAAACAGATATGCCTTATCCGAAGAACGGGCGAAAGCGGTGTATAACCACCTTTCCGTGTACGCACACGGGCTTGCCGTTATGTTTGCGCAAGGCGGCCCCGCGTTTACCATGGAAGATGCAGACCGTATGCTATTCGAAGTGTTTAGCGCCTTAATTAAGGAGTAAATATACGATGAAAAACAACGTAATAGAAATTGAAAATCTTTCCAAAGCCTTCAAAACCGTGCAAGCGGTAGATCGCCTTTCTTTTCACGTAAAGGAAGGGGAACTGTTCGCCTTTTTGGGGGTGAACGGCGCGGGCAAAAGCACCACTATTCACATTCTTTGCGGCAACTTAACAAAGGATGCAGGCAGCGTTAAGGTGTACGGCAAGGATAGCGCGGACCCTTCGGTGTTAAACCGCATGGGGGTGGTGTTCCAAAACTCCGTTTTGGATAAATCCCTTACCGTAAAGGATAACCTTGTTTTTCGCGGCGCGTTGTACGGCTTGTTTGGGGAGGAAATAGAAGGGCGCATCACCCACCTTGCTAACCTTTTGGATTTTTCCGACCTGCTAAACCGCACGGTGGGGAAACTTTCGGGCGGGCAAAAAAGAAGGGTGGACATCGCGCGCGCCCTGTTGCACAAACCGGGCATTTTGATTTTGGACGAACCCACCACGGGGTTAGACCCCCAAACGCGCAAACTGCTTTGGGACGTACTTGCCAATTTAAGAAAGGAAGAAAACTTAACCGTGTTTTTAACCACGCATTATATGGAAGAAGCAGCGGAAGCGGACTATATCGTCATTTTAGACGCGGGAAAAATCGTGGCGGAAGGCACCCCTTTAGAATTAAAGAACGCGTACACGGGGGATTCGGTTTCCCTGTACGGGGTAAGCGAGGAGGAGGCTTCTTCGTTAGGCGCGCCTTACGAAAAAATTGCGGGGGGCTACCGCGTTTCCCTTCCCGATACGGGGGCGGCAACCCAACTAATTTTGCGCCACCCCGAAGTATTCCGCGATTACGAAATTACTAAGGGCAAGATGGACGACGTATTTTTAGCGGTTACGGGCAAACGACTTACGGGGGGAAAAGAACAATGAAACAACTACTTTCTTTAACCAAACGGAATATCAAACTGTTTTTTAAGGATAAAGGGATGTTTTTTACTTCCCTAATCACCCCCTTAATTTTGCTTGTGCTGTATTCCACCTTTTTGGGCAACGTGTATAGGGACGCGTTTTTGCTTTCCATGGGGGAAGGGGCTTCTCTCGTTCCCAAATCCACGGTGAACGCCTTAGTAGGCGGTCAGCTAATATCTTCTTTAATGGCGGTTAGCTGTATTACGGTGGCGTTTTGTTCGAATATGCTTATGGTGCAAGATAAAGCCAACGGAACTGCGGCGGATTTTTTAATTTCCCCCGTATCCCCTAAGGTTTTGGCGCTTGCGTATTACTTTGGCACGCTGTTTTCCACCTTAATTATTTGCGCGGTTGCGCTGGGCGCAGGGCTTATCTACCTTGCAGCGTTCGGTTGGGCGCTTAGCTTTGCGGACGTACTGCTTTTGGTGTTGGACTGCTTTATTTTGGTACTGTTCGGCACGGCGCTTTCTTCGGTGATTAACTTCTTTTTATCCTCGCAAGGGCAAATTTCGGCGGTTGGCTCCATCGTAAGCGCGGGCTACGGGTTTATCAGCGGCGCGTATATGCCCATTTCTTCCTTTGGGGAAGGGTTACAAGCGGTGATGTCCTTTTTGCCTGGCACGTACGGAACGGCGCTACTTCGAAACCACGCCATGCGCGGCGCATTTGAAAAAATGAACGACATTATCCCCGCGGAAGGGTTAGCCGAAATGAAAGCTTCGGCAGATTGCTCTATTTCCTTTTTGGGCAACACCGTAACTACGGGCGCATCTTACGCGATTATCGTGGGCGCTACCCTACTTATCCTTGGCGTTTACGTGCTGTTAAACGTTTTAAAAAATAGGAAGAAGAAATAATAAAAGAAAAAAGAAATAAGGGAAAAATAACACCCCGCCGTGGCGAAATTGCCACGGCGGGGTGTTTTCCTATCTAAATTGCTTTAATTTCTACTATCTAGGAATAATTTCATTGATATCTACGTCCCTTACGCTACGGCAAGTTAAAGCGGAAAGGGCGGCGGCTTTGCCTGCGCCTTCCCCCATGGCAACGCAGTTACCCGTTACGCGGTAGGACGCCATTGCTTCGTGCGTGCCGCTGATGGTTTTGCCCGCCACAAGTAGCCCTTCTAATCCCTTTGGGATTAGCGAGCGGTAGGGAATTCCGTAGGGTTGCACGCCACGGTTTTTTTGTTCCACGCTGTTTGCTTGGTGTACGTCGATATTAAAGGTGCAAATGCAAAGGCTATCTTTTGGCTTTCTGCCTTCCACCAAATCTTCCACCGTAAGGGTGTATTCCCCCACGATGCGCCTGCTTTCCCGAATCCCCAGCATGGGCGCGGTTAATAAAAGTTCCATATCCTTAAATTCGGGAATATAGGTTTTCATTACGTGGAACACTTCCCTTGCTTGCTTTCTGCCTTCGGCATAGGCTTGCGAAATTTCGCGCGTGGAAAGGGGGTTTACCCCGTACATATGCGTTAATTGTACCACGGCGGTATTCGTGTTGGGAATGCGGATTACGTAAGGCTGGCGGAAGGGCAAACGGTAATTTAGCCCGTATTTTTCCACCGCTTCGTCTATCATTTTAGATAAATCGTTTGCGCCCTGTTGCATAAAGGTTACGCCGCCCACGTAGAACATCAAGGTCATGCTTTGGCACTCTCCGTTTTCCCCGCCTACGTCGTACGCGCCGCCCGATAGGTAGGTAAGGTAGGCATCCCCCGTGCAATCCACGGCAACTTTGCAAGGATACAACACTTCCCCACCCTTTTCTTGCGCGATGATACCCGTAACGCGGTTTCCATCCTTTCGCACGTCCGTAAGGGTGGTATCGTATAACACGGTTACGCCCGATACAGCGAGTTTTTCATCCAAAATCCCCTTTAACGTTTCAAAGTTATAGGTGATATTCCAAAAACCGCCAAAGGCATTTTTTTCTTTCAGCTCGGTTAGAATTTCACGCATAATCCCCGTTTTATTCTCCCCGTCGAACAAGGGGTTTACCAAACCGCCCGTCCACATACCACCGGGCGCGCCCGAACGCTCCAAAAGTAAGGTTTTTGCGCCCGTTCTTGCCGAAGCAATCGCCGCCGCAACACCCGAAGGCCCTGCACCCACCACGATTACGTCGTATTCTTCCCCGATAGTTACTTGTTTCGTAAAAGTATATACCGCCATAAAGCCCCCTTACAGCCCCTTAGAAAGGGCTTCTAACATTGCCTTGGTACCATCGTAAATTTGCTGAAAGGCGGTGGAAAAATCCCCCGTGTACCACGGGTCCGCCACGTCCCCCTCAAAACCCGAAAACGCGCGAATTTTCTTTACCTTTGCCATATCTTCGGGGCGAAGAATTCGGCGCAAATTACGGATATTGTTTTCGTCCATACACAAAATTAGGTCGTAATTTTCCCCATCCTTACGGGTAATTTGCACCGCGCCGCGCGGAGTGTGGGGAATCCCCCGCTTATCCATCTCCCTACGCGCGGGGGGATACACGGGGTTGCCGATTTCTTCGGTAGAGGTAGCCGAAGAGGACACGGTAATTTGATCGGTAAGCCCCATTGCTTTTACCAAATGCTTACAAATAAATTCCCCCATGGGGGAACGGCAAATATTACCGTGGCAAACGTACATAATTTGAAACATTCTTCCTCCTTTTTACGATAAGGCAGGGATTTTGCCTTAGCAAAACCGCCTTTCCCATAAGAAAAGGCGGAGTTTTATTTTTTATTCGTTACGCTTTGCTTTCACAGTATACGCAGCGGTATACCCTATTTTCCCTATCCGTTAAACGGAATTCGTGCTGCAATTCCTGTTCGGTAGAAGTAATGCAACGGGGGTTTTTACAACGAACCACACCAATCAGCTTTTCGGGTAAATCCATATGGTGTTTTTCCACAATTTCCCCGTTTACGATGCGGTTCACCGTAATATCGGGGGAAACGAAGCCGATAATATCCAAATTGAAGGGGAAATCCGCGTCAATTTTGATAATATCCTTTTTGCCCGTCTTTACGCTTACCGCGTTACGAATTAACGCAACCGTGCAAGAAAGCGCGTTTAAGCCAAGTAGTTCATACAGTTTTTGCCCCTTGCCTGCGGGGATATGGTCGATTACTACGCCGTTTTGAATTTCGTCTACTCTCATTTTCCCGCTTCCTCCAACAGTTTTAGGATGAGCGCCATACGCATAAATTTGCCGTAGCGCACCTGCTTAAAGTAGCACGCGCGGGGGTCGTTATCCACCCCAACGCTAATTTCGTTTACCCTGGGCAGGGGGTGAAGGATGGCTAAATCGGGTTTGGCAAGCGCAAGCTTTTCCACTGTAAGAATATAGCTATCCTTTAATCTTAAATATTCTTCTTCGTTAAAGAAGCGTTCGCGTTGTACGCGCGTCATATACAAAACGTCTAAATTAGGAAGCGCGCTTTCTAAATCCGTAACTTCTTCGTAAGGAATGCCGCACTTATCTAATAAGTCGCTTTTCACGTAATCGGGCACTTTCAATTCTACGGGGGAAATTAAAACCACCTTAATCCCTTCGTAGCGGGAAAGCGCGTTGAGAAGGGAGTGTACCGTTCTACCGAATTTTAAGTCCCCGCAAAGCCCAACCGTAAGGTTGTTAAAGCCACCCTTTTCGCGGTAAATGGTAAGCAAATCCGCCATGGTTTGGGTGGGGTGATTATGGCCGCCGTCCCCCGCGTTAATTACGGGAATGGTTGCGTTACGCGCGGCAACCAAGGGCGCGCCTTCCTTGGGGTGGCGCATTGCGATAATATCTGCGTATTCGCTGATTACCTTTGCGGTATCCGCTACGCTTTCCCCTTTGCTTGCGGAAGAGGAGCTTGCTTCCGAAAACCCGATTACGTTACCGCCAAGTTCGTACATAGCGGCTTCAAAACTTAAACGGGTACGCGTGCTGGGTTCGAAAAACAGCGTGGCAAGCTTTTTGCCCTTGCATTTTTCGGCGTACGCTTGGGGGCGGTCAATAATGTCGTTTGCAACGGCAATCAGCCCGTCAATCTCCCCCTTGGATAAATCCAAAATATCAATTACACTTCTCATAGGTTCTCCTTTACTTGCGCGCTTTACCGCGCGATAAGGTGGTTTCGTTTGGTTTGTAGAATTTGGTTGCAATACGTAAGGGAAAATCTCTCCCCCAATCGGCGTTGCCGATAGCCCCCTCGTCAGATGGGGCCAAGGAATAGGGATTCTATCGCTTCGCTCCAGAATGACACGGAAAAAA
>JAZUCI010000029.1:0-2492 GCA_045639045.1 Christensenellaceae bacterium | reverse complement strand
CCCCCCGCATTGCGGAATGTAGGGAAGGGATGATTCACGCCGTTGGCTTGCAAAACCCCGGGGTGGAAAAAGTGGTGGCGGAAGAACTGCCCAAGCTGAAAAAATGCTTCCACAAAAAAGTAATGGCGAACGTAAGCGGTTTTTCTTTGGAAGAATACGCGAAAACGTGTGAAATTTTAGATAAGGAAGAACAAGTCGGTTGGCTGGAAGTGAACGTTTCTTGCCCCAACGTACACGGGGGTGGAATGAGTTTTGGTACGCAACCCGAAGCGGCTGCATCCGTAGTGCGCGCGGTAAAAGCGGTAACCACCAAGCCCGTTATCGTAAAACTTTCCCCCAACGTTACGGATATCGTAGCAATCGCCAAAGCGTGTGAAGAAGCGGGCGCGGACGGGATTAGTTTAGTAAACACCCTTCTTGGTATGCGGATTGACTTAAAAACCAAAAAACCCGTAATTGCCAACAAAATGGGCGGTTTTTCGGGTAGGGCAATCTTCCCCGTGGCGCTTCGCATGGTTTACCAAGTGGCGCACGCGGTAAAAATCCCCGTAATCGGTATGGGGGGCGTTGCCACTGCCGAGGACGTAATTGAAATGATGCTTGCCGGCGCAACCGCCGTGGAAGTGGGCGCGGAAAATTTGATTAACCCCTACGCTTGTAAGGATATTATTGAAAGTTTGCCCGCCGTAATGAAAAAGTATAACATATCTTCGCTGAAAGAAATTATAGGAGGTGTCCGTGATGAATAAGGACGTAATCGTAGCGTTGGATTTTGATAGCAAGGAAAAGGTTTTTGCCTTCCTTGATAAGTTTGAAGGCAGAAAGCCCTTCGTAAAAATCGGTATGGAATTATATTATGCCGAAGGCCCCGAAATCGTAAAGGAAATTAAGCGTCGCGGTCATAAAATCTTTTTGGACTTAAAACTTCACGATATTCCCAACACCGTGAAAAAAGCGATGGCGGTTCTTTCCGCTTTGGACGTAGATATGACCAACCTTCACGCAAGCGGAACCGTTCGTATGATGCAAGGCGCGTTGGAAGGGTTAACCCGTGCGGATGGCACCCGCCCCTTACTGATTGCGGTAACCCAATTAACTTCTACCGACCAAGAAAGTATGGAAAAAGACCTGTGGATTGAAAAGCCCTTGGATAAGGTCGTTATGCACTATGCGGAAAACGCAAAGGTTGCAGGCTTGGACGGGGTAGTTTGCTCCCCCTTGGAAGCAGGTAAGGTACACGGCGTTTGCGGGGATAACTTCGTAACCGTAACCCCCGGCGTTCGCTTTGCGGATGGGGATATTGGCGACCAAAAGCGCGTTACCACCCCCGCTAAAGCAAGGGAACTTGGCTCTGACTTCATCGTTGTGGGCCGCCCCATTACCGCGGCGGAAGACCCCGTTGCGGCGTATAACCGTTGCGTAGCAGAATTTTTAGGCGAATAAAAAATAGGAGAATAGAACAATGACCGAATTACAACGTAAAATTGCAAAAGATTTACTTTCCATTAAAGCGGTATTCTTCCGCCCCGAGCAGCCCTTCACTTGGGCAAGCGGCATCAAAAGCCCCGTATATTGCGATAACCGTTTAACCTTAACCGCGCCCGCCGTTCGTACGGACGTGGAAACCGGGCTTGCCGAAGTAATTAAAGCGGAATATCCCGAAGTGGAAGTGCTGATGGGAACTTCTACCGCAGGTATCGCGCACGCGGCTATCACCGCGCATTTAATGGGTTTACCCATGGGATACGTGCGTTCGGGCGCGAAAGACCACGGCCGTCAAAACCAAATTGAAGGCAAACTTGAAAAAGGCCAAAAGGTAGTAGTTGTGGAAGATTTAATTTCCACGGGCGGCAGCTGTATTGAAGTTGTCAACGTATTAAGGGAAGCAGGCGCCGACGTTTTGGGTATCGTAAGCATCTTTACCTACGGTATGCAAAAGGGTATCGACCGTTTAGCGGCAGCTAACGTAAAGAACGTTTCCTTAACCAATTTCGACGTAATCGCCGAAGTAGCCGCTGAAGAAAACTACATTAAAGTGGAAGACGTAGCGCGTTTGATTCAGTTCCGTAACAATCCTTCGGACGAATCCTGGATTAAGTAACGGCGCTTTATAAGCATCGCAATACTTTGTTAAACTTGCGTTTTTGGTGCGGTTACATACGAATAAGTATGCGCCCGCCCCAAAATCCGCGTTTGCCTCGTCTTGCTTGCTTCTAAACCGCCTTTATAGGATAATGTAGCGAGCCTTGTCTTGCTTGTATCTGAACTGTTTTATGGAAAAGGCATAAGGTAGACCTCGCTCCAAAATCCGCGTTTGCCTCGTCTTGCTTGCTTCTAAACCGCCTTTATAGGATAATGTAGCGAGCCTTGTCTTGCTTGCTTCTAAACCGCCTTGTGGGAAAGTAGGCAGATGTCATTCTGGAGCGAAGCGATAGAATCCCTATTCCTTGGCCCCATCTGACGAGGGGGCTATCGGCAACGCCGATTGGGGG
>JAZUCI010000028.1:0-12022 GCA_045639045.1 Christensenellaceae bacterium | reverse complement strand
CTTTGGTGTATGAAATTCGGTTCACACACCCCGCCCAAAAGGGGATGCTTGCATACCCATAAGGGCGAAAGGGTGTCCTCGCCAAAAGCGAGTGAAGGGTGGCAATAAATAGTATTAGGCACCCGTTGGGTGCTTTTTTCGTTGGGGTGCCACCCGTTTATTATAAGAAATTTTCTGGTTTTTGCTCGCATTTTTTCTGCTAAGTATTGCAATAGGTTTTGCGGTATGTTATACTTTTTATAAAGATAAAGCAAGGAGCAAGCAATGTTAAAAGGTAGGATATTTGACGTACAACGCTTTTCGGTGCACGACGGTCCGGGGATTCGTACCACAGTATTTATGAAGGGGTGTACGCTATCTTGTGCGTGGTGCCATAATCCCGAAGGGATTAGTTTTGCCCCGTCCGTTCGTTTTTCAGCTGAAAACTGCATTGCTTGTGGGCGTTGTGGCGGTAAGCGAATAGCGGAAAACGCTCCCTTGTGCCTAACGGAAGGGCTAACCGCAGTTGGCAAGGACGTTACGGTAGAAGAATTACTATTGGAAGTTTTGCGTGACCGCGACTTTTTTCGTGAGGAAGGGGGAGTCACTTTTTCGGGCGGAGAAGCGCTTTGCCAAGCGGATTTTGTTGCTGAAGTTTTACGCCGGTTAAAGCAGGAAGGAGTCAATACCGCAATTGATACGGCGGGCTTCGTTCCCTTTGAAAATATAGAAAAGACCCTTCCGTATTGTGATTTATATTTGTACGACGTAAAGTGTATCGACGTGCAAAAACACAAGCGTTTTACAGGGCAGGAAAACGGACTGATTTTGTCTAATCTACGCCGTTTAGGGGAAATCGGCGTACCCCTTTGGATTCGCGTTCCCGTGATTCCTTCGTTTAACGATACCCTTTTGGAAATGACTGCGATTGCAAAGGAAATACAAGGAATCAAAAGCGTAAGAGAGGTTACTTTAATTCCTTATCATACGCTAGGGAAAAGCAAGTATGAGGAGTTGGGGCTCACCCCCCGTTATCACACTGAAACCAAAATTACCCAAAGCAAAATTTTAGAATTTTCCCTTCCGTTTATTCAGCGGGGTATTCCAGTTAAGTAAAGGATAAAAACAATGGATAGAATTACTTTTTTAAAAGAGCAAACGCTAAGCGGAAAAAACAAGTCTACCCGTGCAGTTCTTCCCGACTGGGATATTGCAAAAGAGGGTGGAAGCATACCCATTCGTAAAGCAAAAGCACTTTATAAAATTTTAACCGAAATGCCCGTATTTATCGGGGAGCAAGAACTAATCGTGGGAACGCGCACTTTGTTTTTCCCCAAAGGGGAAACCTCCCCTAAAAATCATACGGATTACTCGGTTTGGGGGTTCCCTAAATTTGTAAACGAAGAAGATATTCAAGCATTCGGCGGGGATTATTCGTGGGAAAATAAACGGCATTATACCCCCGATTACGGCATCTTACTAAAAGAAGGGATTGGTGGCGTTTTGCAAAAGGCAAGGGAGCGTAAAACCGCCCCCGATATCACTCCTCAAAACGTAGAATTTTTGGATAGCGTTATCCTTTGTTACGAAGGGTTGTCCACCCTTATTTTGCGGTATGCTAATTATGCCCGCGCGCTAATGAAATCCACGCTGGACGAGAAGGAAAAAGACCGTCTTTTGGGGATTTGCGAAACTTGCGAAAGTATTGCCTTAAACCCGCCTAAAACGTTTCGGCAAGCATTACAACTTTTTTGGTTTGGGCATTTGACCGCCATTTGCGAAAGCTGTTTGTTTATTTGTTACGGTAGGCTGGACGTACTACTTGGGGCTTTCCTTGGCGAAACCCCTTTAGGGGAAGCCTTGGAATTAGTAGAATGCTTTCTTTTAAAACTGTACGACCAAGCGGACCTTTCGGACGGCAGTTATTTAAATACACACGGCGGGCAGTTGGTTGCCACTCTAGGCGGTGTCTTGCCTAACGGGGAAAGCGCGGTAAATCCCGTAACCATGCTGTTTTTAGAGGGAATAGAGCGTGTCAATTTGCCCGAGCCCGAATTTAATTTGCGTATTCACAGCAAAAACCCTTCCGAATTTTTGGAAAAGGCATCCCGCCTAACCGTAAAAGGGTATAATTTTATTTCGTATTATAACGACGACGCATTTATTTCTGCCTTGCATAGTCGCGGAATCCCGCTAGAAGATGCGCGCAATTACGCCTTTGATTTATGCCAAGACATCGTAATTCCGGGGAAAAGCGATTCTTGGCGGGCGCATAACGTTTGTATGAGTTCGCTTTTGCTTTCCCTTTTAGAAGAAAGTTCGGAATATCCCGATTTTGCCACCCTTCTTTCCGCATACAAACAAAAAATTGCAGAAGATATCCGTTTAGCGGTAAAAGCGTTTAATGCGGAGGGCGTTCGCATGGAATTATACCGTGACGGGAAAACCGAAGCGTATTTTTCTAGCCTAAAACAAACGGGTGCACGCCCCGTGTGGATGGGGAAAAGCCCCATGTGCCCCCTGCCGTATTTAAGCGGATTGTATCACGGTGTCTTGGAAAGCGCAACGGATATGATTTACGAGCCCTATCCCATAAAACACGTAGGGATTATGGTGGGTACGGTGGTGGAGGCGATAAATTCCCTTTCCGCCATTAAAAGTGTGGTTTATGACAAAAAGATTTATTCTTTAAAGCAAGTTTACACCGCTTGTAAAAACGATTTTTTAGGGCAAGGGGAAGACGCAATGCGGAAAATTTTGTTTTCCGCGCCCAAATGGGGGAACGACCATCCCTTTGTGGACCAAATAGCCAAAGACGTTGTAGAATTTGCTTTAACCGAAATTAACAAGTACACTACCTTTTCGGGTGGGAAATTCCTTTCGGGGTTACATCAGCCCCACCCCGTTGCTACGGGGAAATTAATTGGCGCCACACCCGAAGGCAGAAAGGCTTACACCCCCGTAACGGTAAGTATGTCCCCCGAAAACGGAACTATGAAAAAGGGAGCAACTGCCACCCTTGCTTCGGCTTCCATCTTCTGCTCCGAACTTGTGCAGTGGAATTATTGTTGTATGATAAACTATTACCAAAGCGTATTTTTGGGGGAAAACGCGCACCGCAATTTTCAGGATTTACTGCTGGGATATTTTGCACGGGGCGGTATGCAACACCAACCCAACGTTTTGGATGGGGAAGTGTTAAAAAAGGCGATGAAAACACCAAATCAGTATCGGGATATTATTGTAAGGCTATGGGGCGTTTCCGCGCATTTTGTGGATTTGCCCAGGGAATTGCAAGAAGAAATGATTGCGCGCTTATCGTAATAAATAAAAATATTACGAAGGGTTTGCTTTACAAACAAAAATTTTAGTGGTATACTGTATAAAAAAAGGAAAAAAACATGTCCGAAATTTTAGAAGTAATTATGTTGCTATGCTTTGGCGCTTCTTGGCCGATTAACGTGATAAAAGCGTATAGGGTAAGAACGGCAAAGGGCAAAAGCGTAATCTTTTTGTATTTAATTATTATTGGTTATATCGTGGGCATTGCGTCTAAATTTTGTAACGAAGCGTACATGGCGGAATTTTCCAAAAAATGGTACGTGCTTTGCTTCTACTTTTTAAATATGATCATGGTAACGGTGGATTTAATCATGTATTATAGAAACCGCCGTTTAGACGCCCTTCGCCAAGGCGAGCAGAAGGAATAACGAAAAAACTTTTTTAAGGGTAGAAAAAAATACGGCTAATCGTTTGACAAGTATCAAAAAAGGTGCTATAATACCCACGTTGCCTGAAAAAAGCGACTTTGCTGGAGTGGCGGAATCGGCAGACGCAAGGGACTTAAAATCCCTCGGAGGAAACTCCGTATCGGTTCAAGTCCGATCTTCAGCACCAAGAGCAAGCCTTTCGTGTTATCGAAAGGCTTGTTTTTTTGCCTATGGCAAAAATAACGCGCCTTTTTCATTTTGAAAGGCTTGCAAAACTGCGCTAAGAACGGAATCATTGAAATAACGTGACGCTTCGGCTACCGCCTCTCGCTAATCCGTCGCGTTGGTATCCTACCCACGCTCCTTGAAAATCCTATTACCCGCACCAAAAAATGCGACAAGTTTTTACTTGTCGCATTTTTTTATTCATTGCAAAAGCAATGGTATATCATCATTTTGTAATATGTAGCGTTTTGATTTCAAAAGGTGAAAAAGTGCACGCAATTTTATTTCCGTTATGTGCAATTTCGGATGGATTTTCTTCCATAAGGTTACATTCGTAAACGGCTTTCGCGTTAAAACCAAGGGTAAAGTTTGCGCGCGTTTGTCCGCCCGCGCTTTCGTATGCCCGAACAACAATTCCTTTTCCGTCTTCCGAGCGCTTAACAACTTCAATAACAACGTTCTTTTTATCCACGGCAACTACTCCGCCAGCGGTGGGCAAGTTCCCCTTACCTTGTCCTTTGACGGCAATGAAAGGATTATTCAGCGCGTAGGCTTCGTTAATAACGCCAGCCGCGCGGTAATCGCCCTCGTGTGGCATAAGCGAATACGTAAAGATATGTTCGCCTTGGTCGGCATCGGGATTGGGATACGTCCCGGCCTTCAAAAGGGATAAGCCGATTTTTCCACCCCGAACGTCGTGCCCATATTTGCAATCATTCAAAAGCGCAATGCCGTACCCGTATTCCGAAACGTCCACGTATTTATGCGCGCAAGTTTCAAACTTTGCATGATCCCACGACGTATTATCGTGCGAGGGACGTTGTACGCTACCGTACTGTATTTCGTACGTTGCATTGTCGGCAAGGATATCCGTTTCAAATTCTGCGCGAAGAATCGTATGTTTTTCGCGCCAATCAATTTTCGTTTCAAAATCAATACGCGTAATATTTTCATAGAGCCAAACGGTTTGTTCGATGGTCGAAGAATAATATTTACGCTTAATGCAAAGACCTTTTCTTACACCGTCGTTAGCGATTATAACTGCCTCCGCTTTGCCAACTGCAATCGGTTTTTCTTTGTAATAATCTTTAAGTTCCCAATTATCGTATTCAAAGGGTAAATCTTCGTAAGCAACAAGCTTGTTTAACACCCCGTTTTTCGCCGCAATTTCGCGGTTTATGCGTTTATCGATCAAGGAGGTAATTTCGCCGTTTTTATTAAACGTAAGCGCAAAATAAGCGTTTTCCAAACTTTTTTCGGTTGCTTTGATAGAATTTTCGGTTACAAACTCTTTTACAAGGGCATAACCTTTGGAGGGGATACTATCCACGCCCACCGTCGTACCGTCTAAAACAACCGTTGCCTTTCCCGTGAAAGAGTTGGGGTTGAACACAACTACGCCGCTTTCTTGCAGGCCGTCGGCAATCGTTTGATACGCTTGTTGCTCAATATTTTCAAGCTCGGAAAATACCTGCTCGTAATCTTTATCGGTAGCGTCGTATACTTCTTTAATGGAAGAACCGGGCAAAATATCGTGGAATTGATTGGTAAGCACCGTTTTAAGGCACGCGTCTATCATGGCCTTGGGGTATTCCTTATCCGTTAAAAGGTTTGCAAGAACGTTCGCCCATTCGCTACGCCAAAGCGCAAATTCCGCCTTGCGGTTGTTTTTCTTGTTTTTTGCAATAGAGGTATAAGTGCCGCGGTGGAATTCAAGATACAGTTCGCCCACCCATTGCGGTAAATTTTTTCCGTCAAGATTTTTATCAAGACGTTCGAAAAATTCGGTTGCGGTTGCAAGTTTTGTTCGTGCGCAACCTTTCACGCCGTTTTCCAAAAACTGCATACGTTCTATCATTTCGGGGGTAGTGCCGCCACCGCCGTCCCCATAGCCGTAGGGCATAAGAACGTCGTTTGTCAAATGTTTATCACTCAAACGGAACCACGTGCCTTCCACTTCGGCGGGATTGCCCGATCCGTTATAGGTAACGTAATTCACACTTTGTTCGTCCTGTATTTTTTGTTGCGTCGTCATAAAATACGCAAGCGTTTTCGTGCCGTCTATCCCTTGCCAATCAAAAATTTCGTGGGGCATACGGTTAAATTCGTTCCAGCTAATCTTACTCGTAACGAACTTCTCTACGCCCGACTTATCCAAAATTTGCGGAAGGTTTGCCGAATACCCGAAAACGTCGGGAAGCCACAAAACTTTGCTGTCTACACCGAATTCGTCTTTGATAAATTTTTTGCCAACCAGAATTTGCCGAACGAGAGATTCGCCAGAGGATAAATTGCAATCCGCCTCTACCCACATTGCGCCTTCTACTTCCCATTGTCCGCTTGCCACTTTTTCTTTAATCCGCGCATACATAGCGGGATCTTGTTCTTTTACGTATTCGTATAAAATGGGTTGCGAGGAAATGAAACGGTATTCGGGATATTCATCCATAAGCGAAAGCGCCGTGCCAAAAGAACGAAGAACTTTCTCCTTCGTTTGCTCTTTCGTCCAAAGCCAAGCAAGATCGATATGCGTATGTCCAATCGACCAAACCGTGGGCTTTTCGCCTTTGTCCAAAGACTTTTCGCAAAGTATTTTTTCCGCCTTTTCAATGGAAGCGTAGAACCTTTCGGAATAAACTTCGGTAAAATCAAGCGCAAGAACGGCTTCCTTTAATGCTTCGGAAATTTCGCTACGCACACCACTTTCAGACGGAGCAAAAGAAAGGATGCAACACATCGTTGCAATTTTGGATTGCAAACTGTGAATACGCTTATCGCGGACAATCACGCGCGCGTCGAAAGACAGCGGTTTTGTAACGTTCGTTCCCGTATAAGCATAGGCAACCACTTCCTTTATGTTTTTAGGTAAAAGAAATTTCGTGTGATTCACGTCCACGCCACGAACGGCAACCCCGTCGTAGAATAAAAGCATTTGCGGATTGCAAGCGTCCCAACCGTTAACCCCCGTAGAAACCTGTAAAAGCGCTTCCTGTCCGTCTTTTAACTGCGGATATCGTACGGCAAACTTAAACCAAGCGTGCGCGTCCGCTTTTCCACCCCAAACGGGCCCCTGATAGGGTTTGAAATCGGTGGGAATATCTCCGTGACGGGCATACCCTTCGCATTCGGAAAAATATACCTTTTCAATTGCTTTCGAATCCGCAATTTCAAGTTCCGCCAATCTTGCGCTTATATACTCAAATCTTCTTTGGTCGTGAGGAATCATAATATATCCTCCTTACTTTATCTCCGTAACTTATTATATAATACTTGTATCTAAAAAGCAATAGAAAACAGAAAAAAGGCGCTTCGAAATATCGAAGCGCCGTGTTTTTTTGTGTAAGGTTATCTGCAAACGATTTCGCAGGGAACTTTCATAATTTTAGCAACTTTCAAAATGGTGTCGATGTGTCTACCCGTTGCGGCTGCCATGTGGTGGGTGGGGCCTGCTTCGCTCCAACGGTTGCAGAATTCGCGCGCGCCGATAGAAAAACGGGTGCGCATATTCGTATCGCCAAAGGTAAAGATGGGGCCTTCTTCGTTTACGCCTTCGGCAACGACGAACTTAAAGTTGCCGTCCCCGTCCTGCGTAATTGCAAGGTAGGTAATATCGCCCACGGGGGGATAGAACTGCGTTAAGTAGCCACCGCCCGTTTTGCCGTGGAACACGGGAACGATTTTCATGGTGGGCTTCTTTTCTTTGGAAATATCCGCATCGCCCGAACCGGAGTGGCCGATAATGCAAATATCTTCGTTAAAGTCAATGGAGTACATTTCGGATAATTGACCGGTGCCTGCAATGGTTTTCAAAATGCTCATTGCCATAGCAACTTTAATATCTCCTTCTACCGCGCAAGCCGTACCTTGCTTAATCAGCATGGAGAACGCGGGAATCAGCATGGAATCCAAAACGCCCGCTTTGCCCTTTGCAAACCCATCGTAGTGGGATGCGATTAAAGCAAGGTTTTCATCCTTAACCCATTTTTCAAAGGCAACGACGTATTTTGCCATTTCCCAAACGGTTTCCACCGTTGCGCCCCCTTCAATATCAAAGGTAGCGATAATATCTTCCGCTTTCGCGCGGATAGCGGCTTCATCCGTAATATCGTCCGCAATCGCCCACATCTTTTCCCAGTCGAATTGCTTGGTGTAAAGATACATGCGGTTATACAGGTTGGTTTCGTCAATATAAAGGTCCATCATGCCGGGGTAGGGTCTACCGATTTGCGCAATGTTCGTATCGCGGAATCTTCTTCTAACTTGCGCCGCACGGCACCAGTCTTCAATTTCCGCTTGTACGTAGGGGTCGCCCCCTTCCACAACGCCCGTAATAACCGCGTGGCGTTTGCCTGCGCGTTCCAAGTCCGCAACCGCTTCGCCAACCGCGCCGCAAGCGTACAGTTCGCCCAACCACTTGGGAATATCCGTGTTCGCGTAATCGGGCGCCTTTAATTTTTGTACGTTTACCAAAACAACGGGAACGTCCAAATCGCGGATAGCGGGCAACATGTTGTAAGAAGTTGCATAGGTCAACATTTGTACGAATACAAGGTCAACGTCCGCAGCGCGGAATTTATCCCCCGCAACCATGGATTGTTCCTTGGTGGTTACCAAACCGCCGTCAATAATTTCCACAGTATCCGGCAAAGTCTTTTTGAACGCATCGTATTGCGCTTCAAATTCGGGAACCAGGGAAGGGAACTGGGGAAGATACGCCCCAAGCGCAATGGAAAATACGCCAATGCGCGCTTTCGTGTTTACCAACATAATATAAATCTCCTTATGTTTTTTGATATTTTATCAAAATCTATTTAAGTATAACAAATATTTAGCGCCTTGTCAATAGCGGAAAGAAAAAAATTAAAAAGAAACACCCCCGTGGTGGGGGATAGATTTCTTTGATTAACCAATAGGGGTAAAGGATGTTAAGCGGAATAGGTATGCCGTTCCCCAAACGTTGCAAAGAACGTAGGTTTCGTTCTCGTAAATAAATAAACTTTCGGGCTCGCAACTGGGATAATCAAACTGCAAATAAATTTTGCGCTTGTAGTTTAACCCCCGGTCAAACACTAAAATTTCATTGGGGTTATACCGCGTGTGATAAACGCCTTGCGTATCTACGTAAAGCCCTTGGGTTATGGACGTGGGTACGGTTTGCGCTTTGCGCAAAAGATGCGTTTTATCTCCTATCCATAAATCCAAATATTCCCCAGCGCCTTGCACGGAAACGTAAGCGTCCGTAACAGGGCAATAAGCAATGCTTGCAAAATGATAGGGCAAGGTTCCGCTATATAACACTTGTAGAGAATCCGCATTCAGCACCGAATATCGGTTATACGTAGGTTGACAATGCGCTACTAAAATGGTGTGGTCGTTGGCGTTATAAGCAAAATCGTTTGCGTGTTCTAAGCTTAAAAGATCGCTTTCGGCAACTTTATTGCCAAAAAAATCGTATCCCAAAATTCTTGTCCTTTCTTCTCCCGAAGGCAAAACGTATTGAGCGGCAAAAAGCACCGTGTCGCCTACCACGCAACAGCCTTGTACCGAATTACAAGGGGAAGGGGGAGCCACGCTCCAAACCAGTTCGGTTTTCGCGGTGTAAACGCTGTCCGTAAGAGCGTGTATATCCGTAACGGGTAGGGTTGTAGAAGTGCTGGGAGTAACGCTGGGGTTGGTTGAAGGCGTTACACTGGCGGTAATAGAAGGTAAATTGCTTGGGATAATACTTGGTAACGTGCTGGGAGCTTGCAAGTTTGGCGGATTTTCCCTACTGCATCCATACGGAATCAGTAAGAAGAAAATATAAAGTGGGATGCAAAAGGTCTTTATAAAACGATTCATATGTAACCTATCCGTATATTTGTAAAAAAGGTTTTCCGCGGGTGGCGGAAAACCTTTTTTAGTGATCTAATTACTTAGTAATTAAACCAAATCCATTTCAATCATCTTTTGTGCGATTTGAACGGCGTTGGTTGCAGCGCCCTTACGGATGTTATCCGCAACAACCCAAATGTTTAAGCCGTTTTCCACGCTTTCGTCCTTACGGATTCTGCCAACGTAAACGGGATCGGTGTTTACAGCGGTGCAGGGCATGGGGTAAACGTTGTTTGCGGGATCGTCCATTACGATTAAGCCTTCCATTTCTTCAAACGCAGCGAACACTTCGCTAAGTTCAAAGGGCTTTTTCAATTGAACGTTGATGGATTCGCTGTGGCAGCTGAATACGGGAACGCGAACGGTGGTAGCGGTGATTTTCATATCGGGCGCTTCCAAAATTTTGCGCGTTTCGAACATCATCTTTTCTTCTTCCTTGGTGTAGCCGTTGGGAAGGAATACGTCAATGTGGGGCAAGCAGTTAAACGCAATGGGGTAGGGGAACTTTTGGGGCGCGATGCCTTTTACGCCGTTTTCCAAATCTTCCCAGCCCTTTTGACCTGCGCCCGAAACGGATTGGTAGGTGGAATAAACCACGCGTTCAATACCAAACTTATCGTTAAGCGCCTTTAAGGGAAGCATAGCTTGAATGGTGGAACAGTTGGGGTTAGCAACGATACCCTTTTTCTTGTAGCCGGCAAGCGCGTGCGCGTTTACTTCGGGAACAACCAGGGGTACTTCGGGGTCCGTACGCCAAGCGCTGCTGTTATCAATAACTACCGCGCCGTTCGCTACGAATACGGGTGCAAATTTTAAGGAAGTGCCGCCGCCTGCCGAGAAAAGCGCGATGTCTACGGGATGGTTTGCAATTTCTTCTTCGGTGGTCGCAATAATGGTATGTTCTTTACCCATAAAGGTAACTTTTTTACCCGCGCTTCTTTCCGAAGCAAACAGGAAGTATTCGCTAGCGGGCAAATTTCTTTCTTCCAAAACTTGTAAGAATTTTCTGCCTACCATACCGGTTGCGCCAACAACGGCAATTTTGTATTGTTTCATTTTTGTTTCGCTCCTATGTAGTAAGATGTGAATATTTTATCACAGAGCGCGGCGGTTGTCAAAAAAATGTAAGCCGTTTTCCGAAAAAAATAGATGAAAATATAAAAAAACCGCCCTCTTCTCTTGTGTTTTTTCTTTTTTTGCTTTATAATAGACGGGTAGGCTTACGCGCTCACGCTTTTTCGCGTACGCGTTTTCGCCCAAAAATGGAAAACCGCCCTATACGGGTAAGGAGAATATAATGGCAAACGGATTATTTCAAAAAATGATACAAGGGGTAGATAGGAAGGACGATTACGCAAAAAGCACCCTTCCCACCAACCGCTTTTCTTTGTTTTGGGACGTATTGAAGGGCAACTTTTTTAAGCTGTTCATCGTAAACGTGTTGATGTTGCTTTCCTTCGTGCCCTTGTTTTTGCTGATTATTATGCGCTTTAACGCGTTGGCTTTAAACGCGGAACAGTTGCCCTTTTCCGCAAACCTGTTTACGGGCTATCCCATTATTCCGTTACCGCAGGGGCAGGACGCGCTTTTGAATTTGCTTTCCAGCCGCACGTTTTATATGTTTTTCCCCGTGGCAATGCTGCTTGGCGGTATCGGGCTTTCGGGGGGCTTATACGTAATTCGTAACTTGGTGTGGACGGAAGGCGTTTTAACCCTTGCGGATTTTTGGCGTGGAATTGGCAAAAATATCAAATCCGTTCTTGCTACGATGCTTCTATTTTCCCTTTTCGCCGTAGTGATTATGTTCGGTACGGATTATATCGACTATATGATTGCCGTGGGGAAATCCGCTTATTGGTTTTTAGTATTAACGCGTACCCTTTGCTACTTGCTGTTGGCGTTTGGCGCAATTATGGCGGCGTATATGCTTACCATGGGCGTTACCTATAATATGAACGTATTCAAGCTGCTAAAGAACTCCTTTATGTTCTCTTTCGCGCTGATTATTACCAACGTAATCTTCTTTTTTATTGCGGCGTTACCCGTACTCCTTCTTTTATGGTTGGATCTTTCCGCATTTTATTTAATTATCGTAATGTTGGATGTCATTATCGGTATTTCTTTTGCGCTTTTGGTTTGGACCACCTATTCGCAATGGGCGTACGATAAATTCATTAACCCGCAAATTGAAGGGGCAAAGGTGGATCGCGGTATTTACAAAAAGAAGTCGGATC
>JAZUCI010000027.1:0-4543 GCA_045639045.1 Christensenellaceae bacterium | reverse complement strand
AACCCAACCAAAACGTGCGCGTATCCAACGTTCGCATCTCGCACGGGGATCAAGCGGTGTATTTGCTCCGCGTAGTTGCCAACGGCGTTGAACGTAAAAACCACTACTTATTCGGCTATCCTGCCTTCAGCGTGGAATTCTATATGGAATACTTAAAAACCATTAGTGAATTCTATGGAATTGACCTTGTAAACGTAGCGAAATAATAGATTGCGGGCCACGGGCGGTAAAAACCCCGCGGCTCGCCTTTCGTTTGGCTAAAAAAGAATTGCCCACGCTTGTTTGCGTGGGCAATTTCGTGTTTAATCCTTGCTTTTATAATACAGTAAGCAATGGCAAAATCCTTCAAAATTTTCATCCTTAATTTGATTGCGGAATTCAAGGCACATGCACTTATTTGCTTCGGTGCGTTCGCGCTTGCAGGGGCAGTAACCACCCGTGCGCTGTAAGCCTTCCTGAATCATTTTAACGACGTTTTCGTCGGGGTTAAACACAACTTTCATAAGGGAAAATTACTCCTTTTCTTGGGGCGTTTCGGGGGCTGTATCCTTCTTTTTCTTGTTCGTGCGGAAAGCAAACATCTTTTGCCCGAAATAGCTTAGCACCATGGTAATAAGGGTGGTAACGAGTGCGGCTACGTAGGTGTTTACGTCAAATATTTCAATAAACAGTTCTTGCAATGCATAGCTTAAAGTAACCTGCACGACGAACAGGATAAAGAAGCGCACTACTTCCGAAAGGGATTTCCCCTTTACCTCAAAGGTAAAGAACTTATTCCAAAAATAACTGTTTACGCCGCCTGCCGTGTATCCCGCAAGGGTTGCAAGAAACACTTGCACGGGGGTTGCAAAATCCTTAGGCTTTAAGGATAGGGGAATGCCCATCAGCAAGTAGCTGCTAAATTGCACGATAAGCGAAATGCCCGTGTTTAAGCATCCCACCAAAATAAACTTAATGCGTTGGTCCAAGCCTTTCAACCAACCATACAATTTTTTAACCATAAAATCACCTTATAAACCGTTTTTACCATTATACCAAACCGCAAGGGAAAAGTCAAACCTTTTCCGTGGCGTAAGTTCGTATAAGTAATCCAAGCATAAATAAACCCGTAAAGCATTTTCGCCTTACGGGTTTATTTTTATACCGACTTTACTTTCGCTTCGCCGTTAGCCTGCGTAATGCAGGTTCAAGAAGATTGCGTAACCGATATCCATGCCGCCAAAGCTTACGTTCAGCTTGATATATTCGTGCGTGGTGTCAAAGCCCGAAGTGGGTAAATCCTTCGCATCGATAATACCGCCTGCTTGGAATGCGGGATACAGCATTTGCGAATGGTTAGGTTGCAAGGTTTCCGTATCAACGATCATAAAGGAAATCCAACCCAGTTTACCTTCGCTATTTCTAATGTGCGCAATTTGGTTTGCATGGTAGCTAGCCAAAACGCCTTGGGTAACTTGGGGAATGGTGTAAGCGCCCATAACAAGATACTTGTTAAAGTAATCGGTGGTACCGTCGTGCAAGCATTCGGAAGCATCAATGGTTCCTTCAAACGTTACGGTTTGTTTTTCGTTCTTGTCTAAGCCCGCTTCGTTCGAGCAGCCGGGGGTTAACTCAAAACCAACCGCGCCGCAAACGCCAAGCTTAATGTTTTTAACCGTAAGGATGCAAGCGCGCGCTTGTAAGCCGTTTCTGTAGCAGTTGTAAGCGTAAATATTTTCAATTTTACTGTTACCAACCGTTCTTCTCAGGTCAATGCCGTCGTAGAACTTGCCTACGGTAATGTTTTTAATGTCTACGTAGTAGGTTGCGGAATAATCAGACTGGCCAACGTTGAGCGCTGTGCCATAGGATCCAACTCTTGCCGTGGTAGTATCAATACCTACGTTACCAAGGAATTCTAAGTCATAAATGTTGCAGAAGAATGCGCCCGTTACGTCTTCTACTGCGCCACCGCTAGCCGACCAAGGCTCGCAAGTAATAAGTCCGCCGTGGTGGTCAAAGTCCTTACCGTTTGCTTCGTTATACGCATTAATTTCCGCTTGCGTGGGGATGCGCATCTGCGACACGTCAATCTTGTGTTGGTTACCGTTAATATACAAGCTCTTGTTTGCTGCAATAATACGGTTGTTCCAGCTGCTGTCAAGCAATTCAACAGTTTGTTTGTCTTTAGCCATTAATGCAAGCTCGGGAACCAAATCGTAGCCGTAGGTATAGTTATTTGCAGAGCCGTCCGGCTTTTTCAAAACAACAAAGTTAATAATTTGCCCGTTGTATTTGCTGGCTTGGGTTAAATTAGTTGCTTCTTTGAAGGTTCCAACGTTGTAGCCTTCGTTGATATCAAAGTTGTAGGAAACTTTTGCTTCTACACGGCTGCCGGAGTTGGAAGATACGGTAACCGTAACTTTACCCGTTTTGTAGAAGGTGATTTTGCCGTCTTGCCAGCTTGCAACGCTATCGTCCGTAGAGCCGTCCGCGTGTAAGAAGCTGAACTTCAATTCTTGGCAAGCGCCCGCGCCTAAAATACCGGGGATAAAGGGAAGGGTGTACGCTTCCTTGGTATCGGGGTTGGTTTTACTGAAGTTGTAAACGAAGCCAACGCGTTCAGCGAACACTTCGGGCAAGATTAATGCTTCGGGGGGAACGATAACGTTTACGGTTGCTTCATCATAAACGTCGGTTCCTTCAATTGCCACGCGTACTTTTGCAACGCCGTGCGCTTTCGCGGTAAAGGAGCAGGATGCGCCGTTACCAACGACTTCTAAATATTCGCTACCTTCCACAACGGTGAAGGTTACGTTTTTATCCGTTACTTCTTCAAAGTTGTAGTTGTAAATTTCCGCAGATAATACGGGGTTAGAAGTGCTGTTCTTATCCAAAGTCAGTTCGTCATCCGAAAGGGATAACATAAACTTGCTTGCGTTAATTTCTTCTTGGGTTGCCTTTACGGTAAAGGTCAATTCTTTACTTTCAACGTTGCCGCAAACGGCTTTTACCTTAACGGTTGCGCCCGTGGTTGCGTCTTCTAAAATTACCAAGTTGTTGCCAACCATCGTCGCGTTTTCTGCGCCCTCGCTAATTACCCAAGTAATTAAGGAAAGGGAAGCGGTGGCGGGGGTAAGTTCAGCCGAAAGAATTACGCTGTTGCCTTTTACGATTTCGGTGGAAGAAGTAGCCGCGCTAATTGCAATAGCAGTAATGGGGGTGCCAACGGTAACGGTAATTACGTCCGCGCTATCCACACCGCCTGCGGTTGCTTTAATTTTAACGGTTGCGCCCACGGGTGCATCCGCGTTTACGGTTAATACGCTACCAACAACGCTTGCGTAGTCGTTACCTTCGGTAATCGTCCAAGTAACCGTTTTTAAGGTTGCATTTTCGGGAAGAACGTTAGCAACTAACTGTCTGCTGTTGCCGGGGTCTACGTTAAACGCGGTGGTGGGAAGGGTAACTTCGGTTACGGGAACACCAATGGTAACGGGAATTACGTTACTTGCGGTAAGGCCTGCAAACGCTTGTACCTTAACGGTTGCGCCCACGGGTGCGGATGCAAATACCATCAAGTTGCCGTTTACGATAGCCGCGTATTCTTCACCTTCGGTAATTTCCCATACGGGAACGTTATCTGTTGCTTCTGCGGGAAGGATAACTGCGGAAAGTTTTCTGGTTTCGCCGGGTTCAACGTTTTCTGTACCCGCCATGGTAGCGGTAACGGTTTCCGCAGCAATGCCTACTTGATAGGAAAGTTCGTTACTCGTAATAGAGCCGCTTGCCGCGTGGAAGGTTACCTTCGTACCCGCGGGGATGTTTGCGCTAAAGGTTAATTTGCCGTCAACGATGGAAGCGTATTCGCCGCCTTCGGTAAATACCCAAGATACGCTCGCCACGTTTGCGGTTGCGGGATCAGGCGTAAGGGTTACGGGGTAAGCCGTGTTTTTATCCAAAACGGTAAGTTCGGTAGAAGAAATAGACAATTTTTCAATAGGAACGCCAACCACAATGGTAATTACGTTACTTTCTACGTTGCTTGCAACCGCTTTCACTTTAATAACTGCGTCTGCTTCTGCATCGGCTTTCACGGTAAGGGTGTTGCCCTTTAAGGTGCAAAGGTCTGCGCCTTCTACGAATTCCCAGCTAAAGGTCTTAATCGTAGCGTTTGTGGGAAGAACGGATGCGGTAAGTTCTACCGAAGCGCCGTGGGGAACGTTTTGCGAACCTTCCATACTTGCGATAACAGAGGTAACGGGGGTACCAACGGTAATGCTAACTTCGTTACTCGTTACGGCGCCAACGCTTGCTTGTACCTTAACGGTTGCGCCAACGGGGGCGTTCGGTGCAAGGGTTAAAATGCCGTTTGCCGAAACGGTTGCATATTCTTTGCCTTGGGTAACGGCCCAAACAACGTCTTTATCCGTAGCGTTGGTGGGGGTTAAGGTTGCGGTAAGAATTGCAGTTGCGCCGGGCTCTACGTTGCTAACTGCGGAAGCGGTAATGGATTCTAACGCTACGCCAACCGTAAAGGTAAGCACGTTACTGCTAATCGTAC
>JAZUCI010000026.1:0-14909 GCA_045639045.1 Christensenellaceae bacterium | reverse complement strand
GGAAGGGAGGACGGGGACGGGGTTCGCCACGTTTACCTTCAACCGATTCCAAAAGCGCGGTTT
This sequence comes from Christensenellaceae bacterium, assembly GCA_045639045.1. Classification (GTDB taxonomy): domain Bacteria; phylum Bacillota; class Clostridia; order Christensenellales; family Borkfalkiaceae; genus SIG402. The sequence continues at coordinate 14,846 of JAZUCI010000026.1, read as the reverse complement.
CTTCACCGCATACGAACGCGCCTGCGCCAAGACGGATGTCAAGGTCAAAGCTAAAGCCCGTACCTAAAATGTTTTTACCGAGTAAGCCGTTTTCACGCGCTTGCTTAATTGCGGTTTCCAAACGGTGTACTGCAATGGGATATTCTGCGCGAACGTAAACGTAACCTTGGTCAGCGCCGATAGCGTAAGCGGCAATCGCCATTGCTTCGATTACGGTGTGGGGGTCGCCTTCCAAAACCGAACGGTCCATGAACGCGCCGGGGTCCCCTTCGTCCGCGTTACAAGCAACGTATTTTTGATCCGAAACGGAAGCTTTGGTAAACATCCACTTTCTACCGGTGGGGAAACCGCCGCCGCCACGGCCACGAAGACCCGAATCCAAAACGGTTTGGATTACTTCGTCTTGCGTCATAGAAGTTAATACTTTTGCAAGCGCTTGGTAACCGTCGCGCGCAATGTATTCGTTGATGTTTTCGGGATCGATTACACCGCAGTTTCTAAGCGCAACGCGGTTTTGCTTGTGATAGAAGTGGGTATCGTATAAGGATTTAACGGTATCCCCTTCCACCGTTTCGGGATATAGGTATTTTTTAACGATGTTCCCTTTAACGATATGTTCCGCAACGATTTCGGGAACGTATTCAGGCTGAATTTGCGTATAGAACGCACCTTCGGGATATACGATTACGACGGGACCTAAAGCGCAAAGACCGAAACAACCCGTAAAAATAACTTTTACTTCGTTTTCAAGACCTGCTTCCGCAACGCCTTTTTTGAACGCATCGTAAACGTCCTTGGAATGGCCGGAGGTACAACCCGTACCGCCACAAACCAAAATGTGCTTTTTGAAGTTGCCTTTAATTAAAGAACTGTCTTCAACCGTTCTACCATCTACGTCTGCTCTATGCAAATCGCGAAGGTTGGAAAGTTCTGCAATATTTTTCATATTCTCTTTTCTCCTTAATTGTTCGCCAACGCAGAAATAATTATTCGTATTTTGCAAGAATATCTTTTACTTGCCCTACCGTTACCTTTCCGTATACTTCTCCGTTTACGGTAAGAACGGGCGCCAAGCCGCAGCAACCGATGCAACGGGTTGCTTCCAGCGAGAATTTGCCGTCTTCCGTCAAGCTTTCGCCTTCGGGTAAGTTTAACAGTTCGCGGAACTTGTTATATACGTCCCCCGAACCTTTTACGTAGCACGCCGTACCTAAGCATACGCCCACTTTGTACTTACCGCTGGGGGTAAGGGTAAACTGCGCGTAGAAGGTGGCAACGCCGTAAACTTCTGCAAGGGGCACGCCAAAAAAGTCTGCAATCATTTGTTGCACTTCAATGGGCAAATAGCCGTAGATTTCCTGTGCATGTTGCAGGGCGGGCATAACCGCGCCGCGTACGCCTTTCAGTTCGTTCAAAACTTCGTACAGTTTTGCTTCTTGTTCTTTCGTGCCCTTGAAAGGCACTGCTTTCTTCGTCATACGAACCTCCATCCAAAAAGTCTTATGTAATTATGAATTACATCATTACATTCCAAAGGATTATACCACACCCGAAACTTTTTTTCAACCCTTTTTTTATAAAAAAAGAGAAATTTCCGCAAAATTTTGAAAAGAAAACCGCCCGTGTGGTTGTCTAGACAACGAAAAACGGATTACCTTCCAAAAAATGGGGTAATCCGTTCATTTTTCCTTTCTATTTCCGTTTAACGTTCGGCGCGTTCAATTTCCGCTTTTACGCGGCAAAGATGGACCTTCTTCCACTCTCCCTTTTTCAAACGGGCAGTCCAGTTGTTGCCGTCCGCCGCGCCCGGGGTGTTCACGCGTAAATCCGCCCTTGCTAGCACGTCGAAAAAGGGCAAAATGGCAAGACTGGCGCGGGAGCGAAGCAAAAGGGCGTTGGCGCGATGCACGAAAAGTTTTGCGCTTCCCCGTTTATCACAAGAAACGCCCCGTTTTTTGCATTGCGCGTTAAGGGTACGGAACATTGCCGCGCGTTCCTTTTTTTCCGCTTGCAAGTATAAACCCAGCAAAGGCTGGTTATCGTGCGTGCCCGTGTACACGACACTGTTTATCGCGTGATTGGAAATTAAATGAGGGTTCTTGGGATCCCCGTCGAACATAAAGGACAGTACGCGCATCCCGGGGTAACCGCTTTTTTTCAAAAACGCCACTAAAGAATCGTCCGAAGTGCCCAAATCCTCCGCCACGATGGGGGCGGATTTCATACCGCGGAACAAGGCGGTTTTGGGGCCGTCGTACCATTTTCCGTTTTTCGCGTTTTCGGCGTTGGCGGGTACGGCGTAATAGCGGTCTAAACCGCGGAAATGGTCAATTCTAAGCATATCGAACAGGGTTAAATTATCGCGGATACGGTTGCGCCACCAACGGTAACCCGTTTTTGCTTGCGCTTCCCAATCGTATACGGGGTTTCCCCAAAGTTGCCCGTTTTCGTCAAAGTAATCGGGGGGAACGCCCGCCACCAGTTCGGGCGCGCGGTTTTCCCCTAACAAGAACAGTTCGGGATGCACCCATCCTTCCACGCTGTCGCGGGATAAGTATAGGGGTAAATCCCCCAAAATTTGCACGCCTAAACCGTTCGCGTACTCCTTTAAGGAGTACCATTGACGGAAAAATTCGTATTGCACGAACAAATAAAAATTGATCGTTTGGCGATTTCTATTCCTTGCAAGGCGCAAAGCCAAGGGGCGGCGGTAACGAAGTTCCGCTTCCCAATCGTACCACGGAAGCCCGTTTTTTTCGGCTTTTAACGCCGCGAAAAGGGCGTAATCGCGAAACTTTTTTTGCGCCGAAAATTTGCGGTATTCGGGGGTGGGAACGAAGCGAGAAAACGCCTTTTTTAACAAATTTAAGCGCGTTTCGTATAACCACGCGTAATCCACCCTTCCCGTGTTTTCCACGCGGGCGGAAAGCAGTTCTTCTTCGGTAAGTAACCCCTGCTTTTTTAGGGTGGGTAAATCGATAAAATAGGGGTTGCCCGCATACCCGCATTCCGCTTGGTAAGGGGAATCTCCAAACCCCGTAGGGGTTAAGGGAAGCACTTGCCACACCTTAAAACCCGCGTTTTTTACGCTGCGTAAAAAGGCGCGCGCTTCGCTGCCCATACTGCCGACGCCGTACTCCCCCCAAAGGGAAAATACGGGAAGTAATATACCTGCTTTTCTTTCTTTCATATCGTACGTTCTCTCTTTCGTTTTTATCTTAAAACTGCCTGCTCGCTAACAAGTACGTTTAGGGGGTTTTCCCAAGGGTTTTCGCGAATCCCTTCCACAATTTGGAAATGATGGCAAACACCCACCGAAAACGCGCCCGTTTGCGCCAAAAATTTATCGTAATAGCCCTTGCCATAGCCCACGCGGAAACGACGGATATCCGCCGCCGTCAGGGGCACGATTACCACGTCGGGATTAGGGAAAACGGCGTATTTTTCGGGCACCGAAACACCAAAATCCCCCTTGATAAACGCATCCGTTAGGGGTTGGGCGGCAACCATGGTTTCCCCCACCGTAACGGGGTACAAAACAGTTTTTTTTGCTTGATTTAGCGCGTGGATTAGGGGGTGGGTATCCAATTCCCCACTTACGGGTAAATACACCATAACCCCGCTTGCCTTTTCCACTTCGGGCAGGGCTAAAACCTGACGGGCAACGGCCTTCCCCGCGCTTTCGTTTGCTTGGGGGGTAACGCCTTTGCGTTTTTCTATCATTATCCTTCTGATTTCCGCCTGTTCCATCTTGCCTTCCCTTGCCGTTTTCAATCGCGGGATATTGTAACATCTTTTCTTTGGCTTGTCAAGACGTTTTTTTCGTAAAACGGCAACCTTTTAGATAAGAAACGGGCGTTTTTTATTGACAAGCGCACGCGATTGTGATATTATGTATCGTATCTGCTATTTATTTACACACGCGCCGTGCATACGCGCTTGCACGGGCAAAAGGACGGACTATGATTTTAAACTACGTGATTTTAGGCATTTACGCATTGGCAATGGTCGCCATTGCCGTTTATACAAAAAACCGTTCGAGTACGGTAAACGACTTTTTGCTTGCGGGCAAAAAGGGATTAAACGGGTGGATGACGGCGTTTTCTTACGGAACCGCTTATTTTTCCGCGGTAATTTTTATCGGATACGCGGGGCAATTCGGTAGGGCGTACGGCCTTGCTTCCATTTGGGTTGGGATTGGCAACGCGATTATCGGCACCTTGATTGCTTGGCTGGTTCTTGCAAAGCGCACCAAGAATATGACCCGCCGTTTAAGCGCAAAAACCATGCCCGACTTTTTTGAAAAGCGGTACGGCAGCCATCGCTTAAAGTTAGTTTCGGCAGTAATTATTTTCCTATTCTTAATTCCCTACTCCGCTTCCGTGTATAACGGGCTTAGCAGTTTGTTTGAAATCGTGTTCGGAATTGAGGGTTGGATCGTTATGCTTGCCCTTGCGGCATTGACCGCCGTTTATCTGTTCTTCGGCGGATACTTCGCTACCTCCCTTTCGGATTTTATTCAAGGGATTATTATGCTGGTGGGCGTTGTTTTAATGCTGGTTTTCTTTATGAAATCCGAACAGGTAAACTGGGATTTAACCGAACTGACGAAAAACCCCAATTTAACTTGGTTCACCTTTGGCGCGGATAGCAAGGGGTTGTACGGAAGCACGATGACGTTGCTTTCCTTACTGCTACTAACCTCGCTTGGCGTATGGGCGCTACCCCAAACCATTCATAAATATTACGCAATCCGCGATAAAAAAGCGATTTCGCAAGGGGTTGTGGTTAGCACGGTGTTTGCTTTGGTTATCGGCTTTTGCGCTTACTTTACGGGCGCGCTTAGTTACTTCTTCCCCACCTTGGCGAACGTACCCGATTCCTCCGTCGTTCCCGAAATGCTGAAATTAGTAATGCCCGTTGGGCTGACGGGGCTGATTGCGGTGCTGTTGCTTTCCGCAAGTATGTCCACCTTGGCTTCGGTATCCTTGGCGGGGGCTTCGGTAATTGCCGTTGACTTATACAAAGGAAAAATTAACCGAAACGCAAGCGATAAACGGGTAAACGTGGTAATGAAAACTTTATGCCTTTGCTTCGTTGCGCTTTCCGTTCTGCTTGCTATTTTAAACGAAGAATTCAAACTTACCGCTATCGCTTATTTGATGGGTCTTAGCTGGGGTACGCTTGCCGGTTGCTTTATCGGCCCGTACGTGCTTGGCGTTTTATGGAAAAGGGTTTCTAGGCCCGCCGTTTGGACGTCCATTATCAGCACCCTGGTTTTAACCGTAAGTTTAATTTTCGTGTTCGGTTACGACAAAAACGGTTGGAGTTGCAGTTTTGGTACCGCGCTAAAGAGCGGGGTTGCCAGTTCCCCCTTAATCGGCGTAATTTGTATGCTGTTCTCCCTTCTCGTTACCACGGTTGTAAGTTTATGCACTAAAGCGCCTGACGATGCGATTCTTACCGAAGCGTTCGATAAGCACGTAGAAGGCGAAATTCAATAAGAAAGGAAAGAAACATGATTTGGTCTAAAGAAGAAAGTATGCCAAGAGAGGAGCTGGAAGCGTTACAGCTTTCCCGCTTACAGGAAACGGTAAAGCGCGTATACGAAAAAGTTCCCGCTTACCGCAAAAAAATGGAAGAAAAGGGCGTAACGCCCGACGACGTGAAAACGTTGAAGGATTTAGCGAAATTACCCTTCGTAACCAAACAGGATATGCGGGATAACTACCCCTTCGGCTTGTTTGCGGTAGAAAAGGACGAACTCGTTCGTATTCACGCAAGTAGCGGTACCACGGGGAAACCCACCGTGGTTGGCTATACCCAAGGGGATTTGGAAACGTGGACGGAATGCGTTTCGCGTATCGCTTGTATGGGGGGCGCTTCTAAAAAGGACGTAGCGCAAATTTGCTTTGGCTACGGTATGTTTACGGGCGCGCTTGGGTTGCATTACGGCTTAGAAAAAATCGGCGCCGCCATCGTGCCTTCCTCTACGGGGAATTCCCAAAAGCAAATTATGTACATGCAGGACTTTGAAACCTCCCTACTTGTGGCAACCCCTTCGTACGCCCTTCGCCTTGCCGAAGTGGCGAAGGAAATGGGCGTGGACCCCGCAAAGGATTTAAGCGTGAAAATCGCGCTTGTGGGTAGCGAACTGTTAACGGACGCAATGCGCGAAGAAATGCATAAGGTTTGGGGACGGGACATTTTAATTACCAGCAACTACGGGATGAGCGAACTGATGGGCCCGGGGGTTTCGGGCGAGTGTTTAGAACACACGGGAATGCACATTAACGAGGACTACTTTATCCCCGAAATTATCGACCCCGTTACCGAAGAGGTTTTACCCGCGGGGGAAAAGGGCGAATTGGTAATTACCTGCATTAAAAAGGAAGGCTTACCCTTAATCCGTTACCGCACCAAGGATATTACCCGCCTGTTCTATGAACCGTGCGCGTGCGGAAGAACCTTCTGCCGTATGGAAAACTTATCGGGCAGAAGCGACGATATGTTGAAAATTCGCGGGGTAAACGTATTCCCCAGCCAAATTGAAGAAGTAATTTTAAGCGTGGACGAACTTGGCCCCCACTACGAAATCGTGTTAGAACGCGAAGGGTACACGGACAAGATGACCGTTAAGGTAGAACTTGCGCAAAGCACGGACTCCTTCTCCACCTTGGAAAAAATAACCAACGAAGTAAAAGCAAAACTAAAAACTATCCTTGGACTGGACGCGAAGGTTATGTTGGAATCCCCCAACACCTTGCAACGGTTTGAAGGCAAAGCAAAACGAGTAAAAGATTTAAGGAGTATGTAACGTGGCAAACAAAACGATTATGCTTGGTAACGAAGCAATTGCAAGGGGCGCGTTTGAAGCGGGTGTAAAACTCAGCAGCGCTTACCCCGGAACCCCCAGCACGGAAATTAGTGAATTCCTTGCGAAATACGACGAAGTGTACACCGAATGGGCACCCAACGAAAAGGTGGCTGCGGAAGTGGCTATCGGCGCTTCCATTTCGGGCGTACGCAGTATGGCTTGTATGAAGCACGTTGGCTTAAACGTGGCGGCAGACCCCCTTTATACCTTTTCTTACACGGGTGTAAACGGCGGTTCGGTTTTCGTTGTGGCGGACGATCCCGGGCTTGCTAGCTCGCAAAACGAACAGGATACGCGCATGATTGGGCGCGCGGCACACGTGCCCGTATTGGAGCCTTCGGATAGCCAAGAAGCGAAGGACTTTATGAAATACGCTTACGAATTAAGCGAAAAATACGATACCCCCGTAATTTTGCGTACCACCACCAAATTGGCGCATAGCCAAAGCGCGGTTACTTTGGAAGATAGAGTGGAAGTTCCCGATAAGGAATACAGCCGTAACTTAGCAAAGTACGTAATGATGCCCGCTTCGGCTATCGGTAGACACTTGGTGGTGGAAGACCGTGAAAACCGCATGGCGGCGGACGCGGTAAACTTCCCCGTAAATAAAACCGAAATTTTGGATAAGAAAATCGGCTTTATTACTTGCGGTATCGCGTATCAATACGTAAAGGAAGCTTTCCCGAACGCAAGCGTACTGAAACTCGGTTTGGTAAATCCCCTTTCCAAGGAATTGATTGCAAACTTTATCAATCAAGTGGAAACCGTTTACGTGTTTGAAGAATTGGAACCCGTAATGGAAGAACAAATCCGCGCTTGGGGCTTTAACGTAAAAGGAAAAGAATGCTTTACCCGCCAAGGCGAATACAGCGCAAACCTTCTTCGCCGCGTGATTTTAGGGAAAGACGAAACCGCGTTTGATAAAGAGGACGCGGCGGCGCGCCCCCCCATCCTTTGCCCCGGTTGCCCGCACAGAAGCGTATTTTCGGTACTGAATAAATTGAAAATTCACGCTGCGGGGGATATCGGTTGCTATACCTTGGGCGCGGTTGCGCCTTTAAGCGTAATCGATACCACCATTTGCATGGGCGCAAGTATTTCCTCCCTGCACGGTATGGAAAAGGCGCGCGGTAAGGACTACGTGAAAAATTGGGTTGCCGTGATTGGCGATTCCACCTTCCTGCATACGGGCATTAACTCCCTTATCGGCATGGTATACAATAAGTCTACGGGCACGGTTATGATTTTGGATAACCGCACCACGGGTATGACCGGGCACCAAGAACACGCCGCTACGGGGAAAACCTTAAAGGGTGAAGATACCTACGCGGTTGACCTTGCCCAACTTTGCCGCGCGGTAGGCGTGAAAAACGTAATCGAAGTAAATTCCTTTGATACCGCAAAGTTAGAAAGCGTAATTAAAGAAAGCGTTAACGGGGATGAATTGACCGTAATTATCGCAAAATCCCCCTGCGTTTTATTAAAGGGACAAAAATTCCCCAACGTTTGCAAGGTGGATAGCGATGCGTGCCGTAAGTGCGGTATGTGTATGAAAATCGGTTGCCCTGCTATGAGCAAGGATGAAAACGGCAAGGTGAAGATTGACGCGACCATGTGTAACGGATGCGGTCTTTGCAAAAATTACTGCAAATTCGGCGCAATTTCTACGGTGGAGAGATAAGATTATGACGAAGAATATTATGATTGTGGGCGTAGGCGGACAAGGAACACTTCTTACCAGCAGAATTATCGGTAAAGCGGCGCTTTCCCAAGGCTACGACGTAAAAATTTCCGAAGTACACGGTATGGCGCAACGCGGCGGTAGCGTAGTAACCTTCGTTCGTTTTGGCGAAAAGGTGCACGAACCCGTTGTGGAAGAAGGGCAAGCGGACGTAATTATCGCGTTTGAACGATTGGAAGCCCTTCGCTACGCGCATTTCTTGAAAAAAGAGGGCGTTTTGGTGGTAAACGATTGCCGTATTGACCCCATGACGGTGGTTATCGGCGCGAAAACCTACCCCGAAAACATTTTGGAAACCTTAAAAAAGGACCACGCGGTGTATACCGTGGACGGCAAGGAAATTGCTATTTCCTTAAACAACAGCAAAGTGTTAAATTCGGTTGTTTTGGGCTTTGCCGCCCCCTTTATCGGCTTTGATAAGGAAACGTGGCTTTCCACCGTGGAAACCACCGTTCCCCAAAAGACCGTGGAAATTAACAAAGCGGCCTTCTTAAAAGGTATGGAACAAGCAAATTAAACAAAAGGAGTCTGACTATGATTTGGAACGAAACGAAGGAGTGTATGAGCAGGGATGAAATGCGCAACCTGCAAAGTGCGCGCCTTGTAAAACTGGTAGAATACGTATACCATAACGTGGAATTCTACCGCAAAAAAATGCAAGCCATTGGATTAATGCCCGGGGATATTAAAAGCATTGACGATATTACCAAACTCCCCTTTACCACCAAAGACGACTTACGCGACAACTATCCTTTCGGTTTATTTGCCGTTCCCAATAGCGAAATCGTAAGAATTCACGCAAGCAGCGGTACTACGGGGAAAGCAACGGTCGTTGGCTACACCCGTTACGACCTAAATATTTGGAGCGAGTGCGTTGCGCGTTGCTTATCCATGGCGGGCGTTACCAAAGACGATATTATTCAAATTGCGTACGGCTACGGCTTATTTACGGGCGGTCTTGGCGCGCACGGCGGCGCGGAAAAAATCGGCGCAACCGTTGTTCCCATGAGTACGGGAAATTCCAAGAAACTGACCACCATGATGGTGGACTTTGGCGCAACCGCGATTGCTTGTACCCCTTCTTACCTTCTGCATATTTCCGAAGTGTTGGAAAGCGAAGGCTTAAAGGATAAAATTAAGTTAAAAGCGGCAATTTGCGGCGCAGAACCTTGGACGGAAAAGATGCGCAACGAAATTGAACAACGCTTAAACATCAAGGCGTACGATATTTACGGGCTTAGCGAAGTTATGGGCCCCGGGGTTGCTTGCGATTGCGAATACCACAAGGGCTTGCACGTTTGCGAAGATTACTTCTACCCCGAAATTTTGGATACGAAAACTTTGCAACCCGTTGCGGACGGCGAAGTGGGCGAACTTGCTTTTACTACCTTGAATAAGGAAGGAATTCCCCTTATCCGTTATAGAACCAAGGATTTAACCAGCCTGGATAGAACGCCTTGCGAATGCGGTAGAACCAGCGCGCGTATTTCCCGTTTTAAGGGGCGCGTGGACGATATGCTGATTATCCGCGGTGTAAACGTGTTCCCCAGCCAAATTGAAGCAGCGCTTTTGGACGTAGCAGAAGTTACCCCCCACTATATGATGATCGTGGACCGCGTAAACAATTTGGACACTTTAGAAGTGCAAGTGGAAATCGACCCCAAATACTATACGGACGAAGTACGCGCCATTGAAGCGCTTTCTAAAAAGATCAGCCACGTAATCCAACAAGCGTTAGGCATTTCCGCAAAAGTAAAAATCGTGGAACCCCAAACCTTGGTTAGAAGCGAAGGCAAAGCCGTTCACGTAATCGACAAGCGTAAACTTTATTAATTAGGAGGAAAAGTTATGTTTGCTAAACAGTTAACCGTATTTATTGAAAACCGCTTGGGAAGACTTTCCGAAGTGTTGAACGTTTTAAAGGAAAACAACGTAAATATTTTATCCCTTAGCTTGGCGGACACCACCGAATTCGGCTTACTACGTTTGATTGTAGACGACGCGCAAAAGGGAAAAGAAAAATTAACCGAAAACGGGTTTTCCTCCCTTCTTTCGGACGTAACCGTAATTAAAATCCCCCACAAAGTCGGTAGTTTACAAGAACTGTTGAAGGCCGTGGACGAAAGCGGCGTAAACGTAGAATATATGTACGGTCTTTCCATTGAAGCGGAAGAAGCGTACGTAGTATTAAAGGCTTCGGACGGGGCGAAATTGGACGCAATTTTGGCAAAATACGGCATTCAAACCGTTTCAAGCGAAGATTTGAAGTCTTTATAATCCATGATTATAGATTTTCACACGCACGTTTTCCCCGATAGAATTGCGGAAAAAACCATTGGCCATTTGGCAAGCAAAAGCGGTACCCAGCCTGCCTTTGACGGCACGGCTAAAGGGCTTTTGGCGGCAATGCAACGTAGCGGCGTTACCCTTTCGGTGCTGTTACCCGTAATTACCGCCCCCAAGCAATTTGAAAGCGTAAACCGCTTTGCCTTGGAAATTAATCAGGCGGAAGATACGCGGGGCAAACTGATTTCCTTTGCGGGTATTCACCCTGCTTGCGAAAATTTAACCGAAAAAATGACGTGGATAAAAGAAAGCGGATTTTTGGGTGTGAAAATTCACCCCGATTACCAAGGTACTTTTATTGACGACGGCGCTTACGTGGAAATTGTGCGCGCGGCGATGGATTTAGACTTAATCGTGGTAACGCACGCGGGCGTAGATAAGGCGTTTCCCAACGATCCCGTTCGCTGTACCCCAAGCCGTGTGAAAAACTTACTTAAAAAAGCGCCCCACGGCAAGTTGGTTTTGGCACATATGGGCGGAAATTTGATGTACGAGGACGTATTTGATACTTTATGCGGGCTTCCCGTGTATTTTGATACGGCGCACGTGCTTTCCGCCATCCCAAAGGAAACCTTTTTGCGTATTTTGGGTAAACACGGGGCAGATAAAATTTTGTTTGCGACGGACGCGCCTTGGAGTAGGCAAAAGGAAGATATTTTAACCGTAAAATCCTTTGGGCTTACCCAAGCGGAAGAAGAAAAACTGTTTTATAAAAACGCATTAACCTTACTGAATTTAGGAGAAAATTATGGGCATTAATCAAAAAATGTACGAACTGGGCAATAAACGTTCGATTATCCGTGAAATTTTTGAATATAGCAAAAAACGCGCCGCAGAAATCGGCGCGGAAAACGTATTCGATTTTTCGCTGGGTAACCCCAGCGTTCCCGCCCCCAAGGAAGTAAACGAAAGCATCGTAAAACTGCTTGCCGAAAAAAATTCGGTGGCTTTGCACGGATACACCTCCGCGCAAGGGGATGCGGGCGTTAGAAAGGTAATTGCGGATAAAATTAACCGCGATTTTAACGTGGGCATTTCCCCCGACCTTATCTATATGACCTGCGGTGCGGCGGCTTCCCTTTCCATTAGCTTAAAGGCTTTAATTTCTGAAGCAGGGGAAGAAGTAATCGTGTTTGCGCCCTTCTTTACCGAATACCGCGTATTCATTGAAAACGCGGGGGGCAAAGTGGTGGTAAGCACTCCCGTGGAAAAGACCTTCCAAGTGGACGTTGCGGACTTTGCAAGCAAAATTACCCCCAAAACCAAAGCGGTAATTATGAATAGCCCCAACAACCCCAGCGGCGTTGTGTATAACGAAGAAACCGTAAAAGCGGTTTGCGATATATTAAAGGCGAAATCCGAAGAATTCGGCCATCCCGTTTATTTGATTGCGGACGAGCCTTATCGCGAACTGGTTTACGCGGGTGTTTCCGTTCCCTATTTAATGAACTACTACGATAACACCTTGGTTTGCTATTCGTATTCCAAGTCCCTTTCCCTGCCCGGCGAACGCATCGGCTACATTGCAGTTTGCCCCAAAATGCAGGATGCGCTACCCGTATATTTGGCGGTTTGCGGCGCGGGAAGATCGCTTGGCTACGTTTGCGCGCCCAGTTTAATGCAACAGGTAATCGCGCTTTGCTTAGACGCGCAAGTAAACGTGGAAGCGTACAAGGAAAACCGCGATTTGTTATACGATAATCTTTCCGCTTACGGCTACGAATGTGTAAAGCCGGACGGCGCGTTTTATTTATTCGTAAAATCCCCCGTTCAAGGCGACGCGTTTGCTTTTTACGAAAAGGCGAAGGCGCACGAAATTTTGGTTGTTCCTTGCGACGACTTCGGCGTTACGGGTTACGTAAGAATTGCTTACTGCACCGCTAAAGAAAAAGTTCTTGGCGCATTGCCCGCCTTTAAGGCTCTTGCCAAGGAATTAGGTTTATAACAAAATGTTTATGAAAAAAATATCTTTTCTTGCCCTTTTGCTTTGCATCCTTTTTTCTTGCATTGCGGTAGGGTGTTCGAAAAATCCGACCCCAAACCCAATGGTATCCCCCGGCGCTTCCCCTTCGGCGGCGCCATCCGTAATCCCCAGCGTTAGCCCTTCCCCGTTGCCTACGGCAACGCCTAGCACAGCCCCTTCTATTTCCGCGCCAAATCCTTCCGTTGCGCCTGCAACGAACGTGGTTTCCAACGGCACCTTTAACGGCAATGCAGAGGGTTTCCCTTCTGGTTGGGAGGGATATAACAATAATAACGCCGCATTGGTTAACGTTACGGACGGAAGGCTTAACGTCGTGGCGGATTTCGCTTCGATGACGATGCGGACACCCGTTACCTTGCAAGCAGGCAAGAAATATACCCTTTCCGCGGATATTCACGTAAACACCATGCAAACGGGGCCGTTTGGCGATTATTTTATCGGATTCGGCGTTTCCCAATTACAGGATGAAACCGCCGTTAAGCCCGAAAACGCCATTGCTTCCCTATTCTTTACGTCGGGCATTTCCGTTACGAACACCGAAGAGTTTTTCGTGATGACGGGATACCGCGAAGCCACCTTTTCGGTGGATACGGACGGCACCTATTACTTGGTTTTTGCAAGCTGGCTTTCTATTTTAGATATTACGGTTGACAACGTTTTTATCACGACGGATACCGCCACGGAAGAGCCCGTAAACGAACGGGTACGTATTTTAATTTCCAGCGATATGCACAACACCCCCGATAGCCACAGTTGGTACGGCGTGGGCAGTAACGCGCGTTTGCAACAATGGGTGGACGGGATTATTGCGGAGCATCAAAAAGACCCCATTGACGCGCTTGTAATTTTAGGCGATACTTCGTTAGATTATTGGAACTTTCCCCCCTACGGGTACTATCTAACCACGGGGGTTTCGTATACCGAAGATTTAATTACCCGTTACGTTTCCCAACTGCCCAAAGACTTCCCCGTTTATTTCGTTCCCGGCAACCACGAACAGTACGGCAACGCAAAATGGGTGGAACTGACCGGGCAAAACCGACAAGGTTATTTTACCGTTGGCGACAATTTGTTTATTCTTGCGGATACCTACGCAGGATACCTTGACCCCGCCGGGCATCACGACGGCGTATATACGGGCGTTGATATGAGCCACGTAACCGAAGCGGTAAAAGCAAACGCCAACGCAAGCAATATTTGGCTTTTCGCGCACGAATTTCAATTTAACGCGGAAAGCGCGCACTTTATTCATTTTTTAAACAGTAACCAACGTGTTCGCGGCTTGTTTATGGGGCATACCCACCTTGCCAACGTTAAATCTACGTATTACAGAAATTTAACCGTTGCGCAAACGGGCAACTTTTCGTATTCGTTAGACGACGCTTCGGAAGAAGACCTTATTGCAAGCTTTTGGGGATATCGAGAACTGATTATTGACGCGCACGGCGCGGTAAGTAATTATATTATTCCCGAAACGCAAGCAATTCTTAACGGCTATACCCAAACGGCAATTCCCTATCAAAAAACGCACCAATCAACCTACACTTTTAAGAATTAAAAGCCACACGGTTTTGTGTTTAATATAGAAATATATAAAGGAGATTTTTATGAAAAAACTATCTATTCTTGTTTTAATGCTTTGTATTGCTTTTTCGTGCATAGCCGTTGGCTGCTCGATAAAACCTGCGCCAAAGCCTTCCACTAACCCCAGCGCATCCGTGTCGGCAACCCCTTCGGTTGCGCCTAGTGTTGCCCCCTCGGTTACGCCCAGCATTGCGCCTAGCGTTGCGCCTTCGGTTGAACCTAGTGTAGAACCTAGCGTTGCACCTACGGTGGTACCTAGCGTAATTCCTAGCGTGATACCTAGCGTTGTACCCACGGTAGTACCTAGCGTAATT
>JAZUCI010000025.1:0-1488 GCA_045639045.1 Christensenellaceae bacterium | reverse complement strand
CCTTCGGTAGCGCCTAGCGTTGTGCCTAGCGTAATTCCTAGTGTTGCACCTTCGGTTACGCCTAGCGTTGCGCCTTCGGTTGAGCCTAGCGTTGCGCCTTCGGTAGTGCCTAGTGTAGTACCCTCGGTTGCTCCTAGTGTTGCGCCCAGCATTGCGCCTTCGGTTGTACCTTCCGTACAACCCACCACGGTGCCCACTGTACAACCCACGGTAATTCCTACGGTTACGCCTACCCCCACGGTAATTCCCAGCATCGCTCCTTCCGTTGAGCCCAGCGTTGCTCCCTCGGTTGAACCTTCCGTTCCCCCCGTTGTAGAGCCCGAAATTAACGTTCCTACCTCGGTAAACAAAGTAATCAACGGGGATATCCCCGCCTCTACCCTTCTTAAGGAAGACGGCGGCAATTTTGACGTAGACGGCGACGTTGCGCAAGGTGTTTTTTGGGGTTGGAATAAGGACTTCTACACCCTTAACGAAGAATATAACCGCTATATTGGTGACGGCACCCACGCGCTTGTATATAGTAGACCTGCGGGCGCGGATAACAATTCCTGGTTTGCTTTGAAAATGGCGGTTGAAGGCGGAAAAACGTACGTATTCAGCTTTGATATGATGTGCATTGACGCCTTTAAGGCATCCGCACCCGTAATTCGCCTTGCCTTCTTAGACGAATTGAAAAACCCCAACGACCCGACTTTTGCCCCCTTAAAGGACTTTGCCGAAGGGTTTGCTTGGGGAACTTCTCCTTACCAAACCTATTCGTACGAATTTACCGCGGCAGAAACGGGATACTACTATTTTGATATCGTATTCTACGGTATGAGCGGTACCGTAGCCTTTGACGAATTCAAGTGTTACGAAAAAGGACAAACTTTACCCGATAAATCCTTAACCTACGAAGAAAACACGGGCGTTGTGGTAAGCAGCATCGTAAACGGCGACTGCCCCGCATCCGCGCCCATCAATGACTGGGGCTGGATTACGGACGACGATAATTCGGTTGCCCCCGGCACCTTCTGGGGCTGGAACTCCCCCTTCTATTCCATGAACAGCACGTATAACCGCTATATTGGGGACGGCACAAGCGCCCTTACCTACGATTCTTCTACGGTTGATGGCGATCCCAATTCCTGGCTCGCTTTGAAAATCGCCGTTGAACAAGGCAAAACCTACGTGTTCAGTTTTGATATGATGAGCATTAACGCCACTAAACTTTCGGGGAGTAACGTTCACCTAAGTTTAGTGCCCGAATGCAAGGAAAACGGCGCAACCACGGTTGTTAAAGACTTTGCGGACGTAATTACTTGGGGCACGCAACCTTACGGAACTTATTCGCAAGAATTTACCGCAACCAAAACGGGTTACTACTACTTCCGCATTATGTTCTACTCGTTTGAAGGCTTGGTTGCCTTTGACGAATTCACTTGCTACGAAAAGGGCGCGGACGTTCCCGTGAAGAACTTCCCCAAATACGATGGCGCAACCACC
>JAZUCI010000024.1:0-3518 GCA_045639045.1 Christensenellaceae bacterium | reverse complement strand
GGCATTTGTTCCCCGATACCGACCCCGCGTACGAAGGGGCGGATAGCGCGAAACTGCTATCCGAAGTAGTTCGCTTAGTGGAAGGGCAAGGATACCGCGCGGTGAACGTTTCGGCAGTCGTTTGCGCGCAAAAACCCAAGTTGGCGCCCTTTTTAGACAAAATTATCCACAATTTGGCAAATCTTATCCACATTTCCACCGAGCAAGTGGGGATAACCTGCACCACCACCGAAGGATTAGGCTTTATCGGAAGGGAGGAAGGAATCGCCTGCCACGCCACCGTGTTACTTGTACGCGCGTGATAGAAAAACGGGGATTTTGCAAAAAAAGTACGAATCAAACAAGGTTTTAAGAACAAGAAACACGCCGTGGATTGCATTTCGCAATCCACGGCGTGTTGTTTTTTTCATCGTTTTGTTTTAGATTCTCCGCTAAGCCCGTCAACGTGAGTAGGCGAAGAATGACGTATTGAACGAAAAGTAGGTTACCCACCATACAAGCCCCCTTTGTGTAAAGGGGGGAACGAAAGGGGGGATTGTGAAAAGGCTCCCTCTACGAGGGGGCTCCCGCAATGCGCGGGTGGAGGAGTTTTTTTATCAACTTGCTATTGAAAAGGAGTTTTTAACTCCCACCGTCTTGCTATCGCAAGCCACCTCCCCCATAGGAGGAGGCTTTTTTAGATTCTCCGTTTTGTCCGTCAAAGTGGGTAGGCGAAGAAAGACAAAAAGATTCTTTTCTCTCGCTAGATATCCCCACACCCGCATAGATTTTTAATTCGATCGATTTCCCTTTATCTAAGGGAATCTCAACACTCCCAGAAATCACTTCTAGAGAAGCCGAAAAACCTATACTAAGAGAAGTATTTGCGGTAAACAATTGTACCCCTATGCTAGCGTTATAATCTGTTGATAATAGAGTGTTTGCCTAATTAGACAAACACTCCTTTTTCTATTTTATAGCTTTATTACTTTATTCATAGGAAAATTTTTTAGTTTTCTCAGCGGACGAAAAGGGCAATACAGTTCTGCCTGCTTTTGCTTACCTTTTTCATTGTAATAATTAATTTTAATGTATGAAAGAGGTAGTTCAATAATATACCCGGTTGGCATAAAAGCGTGATGTTCCACCCTTATGATTTTATCATAAGCGATATTATGTAAAATCTTTTTCCTTTTTATAATTTGTAAAGAGTCTTCCTTAAAAACGTAAAACGTTCTACAAACAAGCAAATAAATTCCAAAACATACCGCCGCAACCGCAAATACTATGAAATTGACAAATAGAAAATCCCTTAGATTATTTTTTTCATTCCAATTCACAATCATATTCCAAGTAGACAAAAGCAAAACAAACACAACAAACAATCCTTCAATAAATAGAACTTGGCTTTTTAACTTTCTTATCCGCATAACTTCTCTCCTTTTCAATATTAAAACAAGGCAAACGCGGATTTCGGAAGGGCGCATACTTAGCGTATGTAACCGTACCGAAAACACAAGTTTAACAAAGGATTGCGTAGGTTATAACGCGCCGTTATCCCACGCGTCGTTTTGTTCTTTCATTAACGTTAAAGCAATGCGTGCGCGTCCCCAATGCTTTTCGGAGAAACTGAATTCGGTACCCGTAGTTCTATCCCCCCAAATATTCCAATCGGGGCAATGAGGAAGGGCAAAACTACCCACACCGTTTTGGTTACTTAAATTTGCGTTATATTCAAAGTTCCAATGCAAAATTAGGGGCATACCCGTTGCGCGTTGGGCTTTGGATACCGCCATATATGCTTCTAACATATCTTGATAGGTCATATCGGGGTAAACACCGTTTTCTTCCGCGCAGGTTTCGGATAATCCCGCGTTGAACTCATCCCCCACCATCACCATACCGTTGGAAAGGGTTGCGTTGCGGTATTTACTGTGTTGAATTGCGGTTTCGCCGTAGGTATAACTCATACCCGATTCCCCAACGTAGCAGGTAGCCTTGATATCCTTACTCATACGAACGATAAACGCGTAATATTCTTCAATGGTATCAATATCAATGCGGTCGTTATACGTTCCGCCCGTGGTTTCCGCCGTTACGCCGTAGCTATCCATCATAGCTTGCACGGAAGCGGGGTCTTCGTAATACTGTTTTCTAAGGTCGCTGGCAATTTTATCTTTTTGTTCGTCCGAAATATTACCAGCCGCCTTTTGCACCTTGCCGATCAGTTGAACGAGTTCGGCAGAGAAATACAAGTGTACGGAAACGGCGGTCATTCCGTCAGGATTTAACAAATCCAACATTTCACGGTGTTGCACTTCGGTATCGTGCCCCCAACTGTTTTCGTTGCGTTGGTGCCATTGGGAATTACGAAGCATCCCGTCCCCACTACCGATTACGCGGTTATAACCAACGTTGTAGCTTTCAATCAGTTCTACCCAATTTTTACGGAAGGAAGCCGCGTGGTCGGAGGTAATATCGCTGCTGCCGTGGTCAAGCGAAAGGTTCATTTCGTTGCCCATTTCCCACATAAACAGGGCGGGGTGATCGTTTAATTCTTCCAAGAAACGGGTTTGGTACGCCATTGCCCAGTTATACGGATCGGTGCCTTCAATAAACACGTCCTTCGGGGTGGCGCTACCCTTTGCTTCGTCGTAGAAAATACCCGTGATAATTTCTTCCTTGGGGCATTCCTTACCTTGGTGTACGTGGTATTCGTTTTTCGCCCACAGTTGGTACGCGCTTGCAGAGAAGAATACCGAAGGAATAATACCGATGTTCAGTTCGGCAGCTTTGTTGAATAAACGCTTCCAAAGGTACCACGCTTCATCCGCTTTTTTGCCGATGGAGCCGTCCTCCTCTAAGTAGCACGCTTCCCACCACCAACCGTAGAAGAAGCCCCCCGCAACGCGGATTGCTTTACAGTTGTATTTGGCAAGCTCTTCAAGTCCGCGCATCGTATCTTGAACTTTTTCTTCCACGATGTCGCCTACTTCGTAGTTCACGGCGTAATCCCCCATCAGGTCTTCACCGCCTACGTAGAAGCAGTTTTGCCATAAATCGAAGTAGTTTACGCCCTGCCATTGTACCGCTTTGCCGTTGTAGGTCATTTCGTATTTGCCGTTCATTTTTAAGCCGCCGCTAACACCCTTTATCAGGTCCGTGGTTACGGGCTTCATGCTTAAAAAGCCGTCCTGCGGGGTAATGGTATAGCAGTCGGATTCGGGATATTCGGTTACGGTAATCGCGCCGCCCGTTTCGGCATAGCGGTCTACCTCGGTGGAAAGTACCAAATCTCCCGTAAAGGTTGCGCGCGCTTCCCCGCCTTCTAACCCTTGGTTGGGGTTTTCAGCGCCGAAATAGAACACGTCGTCCCCCTTTAAGCCCGATATCGTGTAGGTAAATTCGGGATGGGGCGCGTATAATTCCTTTTGGATGTTATTCGCTTTGATAGTAAGGCGCGCCTTTTTCACGGCCAATACCGCCGAAAGGGAGCGCGAAGCGTTGCCAAGGGTTACGGTTGCCGTTACGCCGTATAC
>JAZUCI010000023.1:0-4515 GCA_045639045.1 Christensenellaceae bacterium | reverse complement strand
TGTATTCATCCGCCATATTAACACCGCCCGTATAAGCGATTTGCCCGTCGATTACGGTTATTTTTCGGTGATCGCGATTATTGTGAACGCCCGAAACGATAGGGCGAAAAGGATTAAACTTTTCGCAGGAAATTCCCATTTTGCGCAGTTTTTTATAATATCCGCTACGAATCCTTCTTGCCGAGCCGATATCATCGTACACGACGCGGACGTCCACCCCTTCGTTAACCTTCCGTTTTAGAATTTCCAAAACGGAATTCCACATTTTCCCTTGCTCTATAATAAAATATTCCATAAAAATGAAATATTTTGCGCTTTGCAAGTCCTTTAACAGCGACTCAAACATCGCTTCCCCAAGGGGAAAATAGGTTACTTGGGTGTTTTGCATTGCGGGAAAACCGCAATTTTCATAGAGCAAGCGTGGTAGGCCCGTTGCGTTAAAAGTTTCCGCTGCGGGGGAAAGGCGAACGCTTTCCTTGATGGCAGCATCAAAAATTTCCTTGTTTTTGCTTGCATTTTTATCGTAATGCCGTTTTACGTTGTTTTGTGAAAACATTGCGTAAAGCACGCACCCTAAAAGGGGGGCAAGGCACACGAGAACTAGCCACGGAAGTTTCATTTCGGGTGTAGATTCCGCATTGACGATAACTAAAAACGTAGTTATACCAAACAGCGAGAAAAATAAATTGATATACCAAAAATAGGAGTACAAATAGGTTGCGGAAATTACGAAAATTGCGCATTGCGCGATAACGAAAAGAGCAACCCAAAAGACCTTATTAAAAAGAAGTTTCAACGTTTTCATTTCCTCTTCTCCAAAATAATCGTACTCACCCGAAATATTCGGTTTTATCTTTTGAAAAGGGCGGTTTCCATAAGAAAACCGCCGATTTTTGCCTTATTCGGCAAGATATTCTTTTTTAACTTGATCGTTTTGCAAAAGGTCTTTCGCATCCCCTTGCAAAGAAATCGTTCCCGTTTTTAAAACGTAAGCGCGATTTGCAATAGAAAGCGCCTTTTTCGCGTTTTGTTCAACGAGAAGCACGGTAGTGCCTTCCGCGTTAATTTCCTTAATCGTATCAAAAATTTTGTTTACGTATAAGGGAGAAAGCCCCATGGAAGGTTCGTCCAATAAAAGCATGGAAGGCTTACTCATTAGCGCGCGGCCTACGGCAAGCATTTGTTGTTCACCGCCCGAAAGCGTACCCGCAACTTGGGACTGTCTTTCGCCTAAAACGGGGAATTTAGCAAACACGCGTTCCATAGATTCCTTAACTTCATTGCGGTCTTTTCTGGAATACGCGCCTAAAATTAGGTTATCTTTTACGGAAAGTTCTTGGAATACGCGGCGACCTTCTGGCACTTGCGTTAAACCAAGCTTAACGATTTTGTGCGAAGGATATTTGGTAAGTTCTACGTCCTTAAACTGGATTGAGCCATCGCGAACGGGAATCAAACCGTTAATTGCGTGCATAATAGAGGTTTTACCAGCGCCGTTTGCACCGATCAGCGCAACGATTTCCCCTTCGTTTACTTCAAAGGAAACACCACGGATTGCCTTGATTTGCCCGTAATTTACCATTAAATCTTTTACTTCAAGTAGTGCCATTAGGAATCCGCCTCCTCGTCGCCAAGATACGCCTTAATAACTTCGGGATCGTTCAACACTTCCTTCACGTCACCATGCGCAAGTTGTTGGCCAAAGTTAAGTACGGTAATTTCTTCACAAATACCCGCAACCAGCTTCATATCGTGTTCGATAAGCAAAATGGTCATATTAAAGTTATCACGAACGAAGCGGATGGTATTCATCAATTCTTCGGTTTCTTGGGGGTTCATACCTGCTGCAGGTTCATCCAAAAGCAAAAGCTTGGGATCGGTTGCCAAAGCACGCGCAATTTCCAGCTTTCTTTGTTTACCGTAGGGCAAGTTAGAAGCAAGTTGAGCGCGTTCTTCCGCCAAACCGAACACTTCTAAAAGCTCGATCGCCTTTTTGCGCATTGCGGTTTCTACGTCGTAAAAACGCTTGGTGCGGAAAATACCTTGGAAGATATTATACTTAAATTCAGGCCGATTAGCAAGGCCAACCATAACGTTTTTCATCACGCTCATGTTATTAAATAAGCGAATGTTTTGGAAGGTACGCGCAATCCCCTTTTTGTTGATTTGCGCTTGAGAAAGCCCCGTTAATTCTTCCCCACAAAGGCGAAACGTACCTTCGGTGGGTTGATAAACACCCGTTAAAAGGTTGAATACCGTGGTTTTACCCGCCCCGTTAGGTCCGATTAATCCGTAAAGTTGATTTTTCTTGATTTGAATATTTACGTGTTGCGCAGCTTTTAAACCGCCAAAGGAAATACCCAAGTTTTCCGTTTCTAAAACGATTTCACTCATCAGTCTTTTCCTCCCTTGGGTTTATCCGGTTTATCGGGTACGTAGGTGTTATCCGGGGTAAAATCGGTGGACAAAATCGCATCCATTTCAATTTTAGTGGGAACTTTAGACCAATCTGCGCGATAATCGTGTTCCGCATCCGGTTTATGTTGGTATTTGCCACGCGCAAACAGGCGGAGAATCCATCCTTTTACTTTGAGCATACCGTTGTGAATATTATACTTTTCGCGAATACCCTTTAATTTGGGCGCGTTGGTATAAATAACGATAAGGATAAGAATTAACGCGTAGAACAAGTTTTGAAGCGCAGCTAAATCCCCCGTAAGAATTGTTGCAAGTTTTGCATTCAGGTACGTAATAACTGCGGCGGCAATCATAGATCCGTTAATGCTACCCATACCGCCAAGAACTACCATTACTAAAATGTTGATAGAATAGTTATAGTCAAACTTTGAACTTACAACCGTGTAGCTTGCATTACTGAAAAGAACGCCCGCAACCCCTGCAAAGAAGGAGGAAAGAACGAATACCATAAGTTTATAGTACGTTACGTTTACCCCCATAGCGCGCGCCGCAATTTCGTTATCACGAATTGCCATAATAGCGCGGCCGTGTTTGCTTTTAATTAAGTTCATAATTACGGCAAGCGTAACGAATAAAACGGCAAAACAAATGATGAATAAATACTTCACGTCGTATCTAAAGGTTCTAATACCAATAGCGCCACCGAAAGTATCCGAATTTTGGAAAATAGTCTTTACGATTTCACAAAAAGCCAAGGTTACGATTGCCAGGTAGTCCCCTTTCAATCTAAGAGCAGGAAGCCCAACGATAAAGCCGAAAAGCGCCGCAACCGTACCACCGATAAGCATTGCTAGAATAATGGAAAGCAAGGGACTTGCATTCGTTAAAGCCGCAAAGGTGTACGTTTGCAAATAGCCGCCGATATAAGCCCCAAGCGCCATAAACGCAGCGTGTCCAAGAGATAATTCCCCCAGGAACCCAACGACTAAGCTAAGCGATACGGCAGCAATCATGCTGTACCCCATAATTTCTAACAGGGACAACGTAGAACGCTGCAAATTCCCGGTCAACCCTAACAATAAGAAGAGTACGAACACGAAACTGAGTACGTAGTACGCAATATGGTTTTTTACTTTGTATCCGTGTTTCACGGAAGTCAAATAATCTTTTAAGTACGCCATATTACACCTTTTCCCTTCTCTTTTTACCCAAAAGCCCGGTGGGTTTTACCAAAAGAATTAAAATTAGTAAGGCAAATTCAATAGCAATGGTATAGCTTGCAAGCGCGGGGATGGAGTTACAGAAAACTTCGATAACGCCAAGTAAAAGCCCGCCGATCATTGCGCCGGGAATAGATCCGATACCGCCGATAACCGCAGCGGTAAACGCTTTAATACCGGGGATTGCGCCCATGGTTACCGAAACTTGGGGGGCTTTCATAATAGAGAAAGTACCCGCAACGGCTGCAAGCGCCGAACCAATAGCAAACGTAATAGCGATGATCATATTTACGCTTACGCCAACCAATTGCGCCGCGCCGCGGTCTTCCGAAACCGCAAGCATAGCTCTACCCGTTTTCGTTTTGTTTACGAATAAGGTAAGCGCAATCATGATAGTTGCTGCAACGAACAACGTAATTAAGGTTGCAACGCTAAGATTCAAGCCCAATACGTTAATCGAACCGAAATGGAAAAGAGAAACTACTTTTTTGCCAGAGCCGAAAATGATTTGCGCCAAACTTTGCAATAAAAAGCTAACGCCGATCGCGGTAATTAAAACCGCCAAGGGAGATGCCCCACGCAAAGGGCGGTACGCAAAACGTTCAACGCAAAGGCCAAACGCCATACATACGATAATCGCCATTAAAATGGTTACAATGGGCATACCGATTGCTGCAAAGAACACGGCAATCGTATATCCGCCAACCATAATGATATCACCGTGCGCAAAGTTCAACATCTTTGCAATTCCGTATACCATCGTGTACCCAAGCGCAATCAAGGCGTAAATACCACCTAAACTAAGCCCGTCTATTAGGGTCGTGATAATCTTTAACATAAAAACTCCTTACGGATTGTTTTCCAAAATTCGCAAATT
>JAZUCI010000022.1:0-3030 GCA_045639045.1 Christensenellaceae bacterium | reverse complement strand
GGTATCATCGGTAGCTGTATGGGCGGTACCTCCATCTACGCTTGGATGGAATGGGATTCCTATACCAAGGCGATTGACGAAGGCTGGGTACAGGGTAGAGATTCGGTTGCGGATGACCCCGGTGAAAACAACCCCTCCTCCGCAGGCTCCCGTTACTACAACGCAATGACCAACCCCATCCGCCATCACTCCTTCCGCGGTGTGCTTTGGTATCAAGGTTGCGGTCACTACAACAACTACTCCAACTTGTTCAACTTGATGATTCAAGATTGGCGCGATTTGTTCGATAACCAAAAACTGTGGTTTATCGATTGCGGTCTTCCCAGATACGGCAACGAAGATAGCTGGTACCGCGTTCGTGACGAACACGAATTTGCATCCACCTTTATTCCCAACTTAGTATACAGTACCAACGTTGAAGACGGGTTGTACGCGCAACACGCAGACCCCGTTGATACTTTGAACGCGGACGGTATCCACCCCTACAAAAAGCAAAGCGTTGGGGAACACGCGGCGCACACTATGATGAAGAAGATGTACGGTGCGCAAGGTACGTGGTCCGGCCCCGAAATTACTTCGGTAGCTATTAGCGGTCCCAGCGTAATTCTTACCTTCAACAACGTTGCGGAAGGATTAGTGCTGAAAGGCCTTACAGGCTTTAACCTTGCAGGGGAGGACGGCGTATTCTACGACGCAACCCCCGTGCTTCTTTCCAAAAACACCATTATGATTTCGGCGGAAGAAGTTTCTAACCCCGTGGAAATCAGATACGGCTATGCAAACTATTCTAAATTCGTAACCCGTGAAAGCTGTACGGGCGCACACGAATCGGTGTCCGTATTCAACAAAAAAGGCGACGATTACTGGCCCTTAGACCAATTCTGGTTCTTAGTGAACGCGCAAGCGCAAACGGTAGAAAAGAAAGAATGGCACGCAACCGAATACGTAAACGTTTTACAAAACGGTTTGTATTCCACCAAGGAAATGAACCCTGCGTACGATTTCACCTTCCTTACCGAAGTGGTTGCAGCAATTAAGGGCGAACCCGCCGTTGTTCCCAACGCAAAAGTGTTGAAAAACGGCTTGGACGTAACCCAACAATTAACTGCAAAAGCGGTTTACACGGACGGTTCTTCCGAAAAGTTGAATTTGCAAAGCCCCGTATTTAGCAAAGCAGGCGTTGTAAGCATCGTATATAGCGTTGGCGCAGACGTAGTTGGTAGCATTTCCGCTACGGTACACGATTTCACCCCCATTAAGGAATTCACCATGGCGGATGGTCCTTTCGCGGCTCGCGTAGGTGAAACCTTCACCCTTCCCAAAATGACGTATGCAATTCGCAACGCGGATTCTTCGGTGGTTTTGGATATGACGGATATCGTTCGCATCGTGGCAGACTACGGTGAATACGAAGAAGAAGTTTCTACTTCTTACGTTCAAAAAATCAAAGGGAACTACACCTTAAACTTCTACCTTGGTACTACGCTAATCGGTAGCCGTAACGTAGTTGTTAACGTTTCGCAAACGGGCAACCAAATCACGAACGGCGCTTGGGAACGCGTTCCCGGTCAAAACGGTAACTGCATCGCAAATTACAAGTTGTATAACGGTGAAGTTTCCTATAAGTTCAACTACAATATCTCGGCGGGCGGCAACTTGTTCTATCCCGTACGTGGCGATGCTTCTAAAGCGCCCAACTTGGAATACTTCAACGGTTTATCCGTTCGTTTGGGTAGTGACAAGGGCGTTGCTAAGTTGATGATCGCTTACGATATTGAAGACGTATTAATGTCCACCTTGATGCCCGACGTAGATACTTCCGCAACGGCAGAACACGTGCTTACCTATAAGGTAGACGACGTATATAAGAACAACAAGTTCTCTGGCGTTCGCGTAGTGGTTTACTTCGACGGTCAAGAAAGATTGAACTTAACCGTTCCCGCGGCAACCGTAAACGCAGATAAGGAAACTTACTTCACGCCTGCGGTAATCTTTAACGCGAAAAATGTTGCAAACCAAGAAATTTACGTAGACGGCACCCGTCCTTACACCTATCAATTGGACGGCGAATTTGCCCAAACCTTACCCTACGGTGAAGTTGCAAACCTTCCCGTTATGAAGGTAATTTATTCCAATAGAATCGTTGCTGCAGACGTATTCGTGGATGGCAACAAAATTGATCCCGCAACCTACGTGTTCGATCAAAAGAAAACGTACAGTATTGCGTATAAGTACAACGATCAAATTTTGTATGAAGTTGAAAAAGTTTGCGCGGCAGATTTAACTTTTGAAGTACTTCCCGCGGAAACCCAAGTTCCCGGTACGGTAACCCTTCCCACCTTGGTGGCAAAAGAAGGGGAAACGGATATTCGCGCAAACGTTGACGTAAAAGTACGTATGGGCGCAAAAGTAATTGCAAACCTGAAAGGTAGCGCAACCACTTTAACGCACAACGTGGCTTCCGTTCTTACCTTGGAATACTACTACCAAGGCTCCTTAATGGCAACCACCGAATTGGACGTAATTCCTTCGGGCAACTTGATTGACGATACCGCAAATTGGAAGAGTGGCAGATACACCGCTATTAAACAATATAACGCGCGTGTAAACATCACGTACTACGTGAAAGACAACATGGCCGGCGTAATTTCCTTGCCCATCCGCGGTGATAACTTCAACAACGTTACCTATTGGGATGGCTTGGCGTTCCGCCCCAGCGTGCGCGACTGCTTCTTAATGAACCCCTTGCAAAACGGCGGTCATACCTACGCTTCCTTCTCGCAACGTTCCTCGAATAAATACCATACTTGGTCCTATCAAGCGGTAGACGTATTGAACGATGACGGCACTTTGAAGGAAATCCGCGTTTACACTTGGGTTGACGGCGTATTGCAAACGGTTGGCGGCTTTGATTACACCGTAATTTCCGTTGCGGATACCGCAAACTTCTACGATACCTACTATGAAGTAGCAGGCTTCGTACAATCTAGCAACGCAGGTTACACCATCGCTGCTATCACCTTTGGTGAT
>JAZUCI010000021.1:0-3155 GCA_045639045.1 Christensenellaceae bacterium | reverse complement strand
TTCGGGGTGCAAGCCTTCCTTTTTCAAAAACAGCGCAAGCTCTATCGCGTCCATGGGGGTACTACCCGGGTGGGAGGACATAAGGTAAGGCACCAAATACTGCTTTTTGCCCACGCTTTCGGTCAGTTCGTAAAAGCGTTTTTTAAAGCGGTTATACACCGCAACGCTGGGTTTCCCCATTTGGCGAAGCACGTTATCCGACGAGTGTTCGGGCGCAACTTTCAGCTGTCCGCTAACGTGGTGGGTAACCAATTCTTTGAAGAATTCTTCGTTTTTATCCGCGATTAGGTAGTCAAAGCGAATGCCCGAACGGATAAACACCTTTTTAATTTTGGGAAGGCTACGAAGCTTTCTAAGTAGCGCAAGGTAATCCGTGTGCGAAACTTCCACGGCGGGGCAAAGGGAGGGCGCCAAACACTTTTTATCCGCACATACCCCCCGTTTTAACTGCCCTTTGCACGAAGGCGCGCGGAAGTTGGCGGTGGGGCCGCCTACGTCGTGAATATACCCTTTGAAATTGGGCATTTCGGTAATTTTTTTGGCTTCTTCTATCACCGATTCGTGGCTACGGCAGGAAATGGTTCTGCCTTGGTGGTAGGCAAGCGAACAAAAGTTGCACGCGCCGTAACAACCGCGGTTGTGAATAATGGAAAACTGCACTTCTTCAATACCGGGAACACCCCCAAGCGCTTCGTACGAAGGGTGGTAGGCGCGCATAAAGGGTAGGGAATATGTCGCGTCCATTTCTTCGGTAGTTAAAGGAGGGGTGGGGGGATTTTGCACTAAAATCAAATCCCCGTGCCGTTGAATTACCTTTTTACCGCGTACCCCGTCGTGTTCTTCTTGCTGCATACGGCAGGATTTTGCGTAGGCGATTTTCCCTTCCTTAGTGGGCGCGGAAACCGCTTCGAAGGAGGGGCATTCGCGGGCGGGGGAATACTGATATTCCTTGGTGGGCACGGTGTAGCAAGTGCCAAGGATATCCGTCATCAGTTCTACGGGTTCCCCTTGGGCAAGGCGGTTTGCGATTTCCACCGCGTGCTTTTCCCCCATGCCGTACATCAGTAGGTTGGCGGTAGAATCAATCAAGATAGAAGGGCGCACTTTATCATCCCAATAATCGTAATGGGCGAAACGGCGCAAAGAGGCTTCTAACCCCCCGATGGCAATGAAAATATCCCCGTAAAATTCGCGCAATTTTTTGCAGTAGGTAATCACCGCGCGGTCGGGGCGCGCGCCTGCTTTACCGCCCGCGGTGTACGCGTCGTCCCTACGGATTTTTTTGGCGGCGGTGTAATGCGCCACCATGGAATCAATGTTCCCCCCGTTCACCAAAAAACCAAGCCTTGGCGTGGGAAAACGCAAATAATCTTCTTTAGTTTGGGGTTGGGAAAGAATACAAACGCGATACCCCGCTTTTTCCAGCACGCGCGAGATGATGGCGGTGCCAAAAGAAGGGTGATCCACGTACGCGTCCCCCGTAACTATAACGAAGTCCGGCCTATCCCAACCGTAAGCGGTCATTTCTTGCAAAGTAAGGGGTAAAAAGGGCATAGCAAACGCATCCTTATCGTTTTTTGGGTATTATAGCACGAAGGGGTGAAAAAGGCAAGGATTCCAAAGGAAATGGGCAAAAAATGGGGCGGAAGGGGGTGAAAATTCACAAAACGCGGTAGAATTATCCTTTTTCCCCGTAAGCCCTTGCTTTTTTCTTTTCCCCGTGGTATACTAATAAAAAGGTAGGAATTATGGAAGAAGTAAAAAAGCCCGTGGAAGGGCAAACCGAAAAGGAAAAAAAGGAAGCGGAAAAACGCAAAAAAGCCAAGGCGGCGGCAAAAGCGTACCGCGAAAAATATTTTCAGTATTACGACGACGTAAAAACCAAGATAAAAGAGGACTGGTAAAATGCGCGAATCGGGCGAAATGTATTTGGAAACCGTGTACCGTTTGTTAAAAACGCGTAGCGCGGTGTTTGCCGTGGACGTGTGCGAAGCGTTATCTTACGCGAAAAGCAGCGTTTCCCGCGGGATTAACAACTTAAAAAAGCAAGGGTACTTAACCGCGGACGATAAAGCGGGCTTGCGCTTAACTGAAGAAGGGCTGTTAAAAGCGGAAAGCGTGTTTGAACGGCACGCCGTTTTAACCGCGTTTTTGGCAAAGTTGGGCGTACCCGAAGAAATTGCCGAACAGGACGCGTGCAAGATAGAACACGTAATCAGCGCGGAAACCTTAAACGCCATCAAAAAAGAACTAAATAAGTAAAAAACAAGTGTAAAAAGTAAAAAATAGATATCAAAAGTAAAAACAAGTAAAAACAATTATCAAAAGTAAAAAATAGGCACACCGCCCGTTGCAATTTTGCAACGGGCGGTGTGTTTTTGTTTATTTCATAAAGGGGAAAGCCAACCCCTTTACGGAAGAAAATACTTATATTTTTGCGGTAAATTTTCGTTATTCCTTGTGCTGTTTTTTGTATTTCCCCGGGGAAATACCCATAATGCGCTTAAACTGTTTGCTAAAATGGTATTCGTCGTAAAACCCAAGGTTGGCGGAAACTTCCTTAATGGAAATTTCGGGGAAAAGGTCAAAGTACGAAAGGGCTTCCTGCACCTTAAATTGCAGGGTGTAAGTGTGAATGCCCATACCGAATTTTTTGCGGAACTTATTTTCGGCGGTTTTTAGCGAAACGTTAAGGGAATTCGCAAGCTCTTCGTTGGATAAAAAGCGTTCGGGGCTTACGTGAATCGCGTGCTTAATCGCATCCGCCACGTCCGTTCCCTCGGTGGCAGCGGATTCCAAATCGCAAAGCAAAACTTGAAACAGCCGATCCGCTTTTTTCGTGTTCCCCGAAAGGTGCGCTTGCACGATTTCCGAAAACAGTTTTTTTATCCCCCTTCCGCACGCGGTATATTCACTTTGCAGTAAAAACCCGGCGTCGGTACCGTCTAACGCGTCTGCCGAAACGTGAAAGTACATAGTTTTGGTTTTGGGGGCGCAAGGGGTAATGCCACGGTGGGGAATCCCCGCCCTTAAAATTAAAAGGGTATCTTTTTTAGCAAGATGCTTTTCCGCCCCTACTTGAAAGCCCCATTCGCCTTCCAAAATATAGATAAAATCGTGTTCTATCAGGGTGCGCGCGGGGTGGGTAAAGGGGG
>JAZUCI010000020.1:0-10743 GCA_045639045.1 Christensenellaceae bacterium | reverse complement strand
GAATCCCCTTCCACAAGGTAAATTTCGCAAAGGCTTGCATCCCTACTGATACAGTCGCAAAGCTTACCGGGAAGGGTAGCGGATTCTAGCGCTCCCTTTCTTCTGGTTTGTTCCCTTGCCGCGCGGGCTGCTTCCCTTGCGCGTTGGGCGGTTAAGCATTTTAATAATAATTCTTTGGTAACGGCGGGGTTTTCTTCTAAAAACGTTCCCAAGCCTTCGGTAATCGCCTTACTTACGATCCCGCGCATTTCGCTATTGCCAAGTTTGGTTTTGGTTTGCCCTTCGAATTGGGGTTCGGTAAGCTTTACCGAAATTACGGCAACCAAACCTTCGCGTACGTCTTCGCCCGAAAGTTTATCGTCGTCCTTTAGCACTTTCACCGATTTACCCGCTTCGATAATCACACGGCTTAACGCGGACTTAAACCCGTCTACGTGCGTACCGCCTTCTTCGGTGTTGATGTTGTTGGCAAAGCCGTAAATTTGTTCGCTATACCCGTCGTTATACTGCATAGCGATTTCCACTTTGTTATCCCCGTTTTGCATTTCAAAATACAAGGGTTCTTGGAACAAGCATTCCCTATCGCGGTTCAAATCGCGCACGTAGTGGATAATACCCCCTTCGTAGCAGAAGGTATCCGTTCTTTCTTTACCTTCGCGCTTATCTTCCATAACGATGGTAAGACCTTTATTTAGGTAAGCGAGTTCGCGGAAACGGTTGCGAAGGTTGCTGTATTCAAATTCCAACGTTTCGAAAATTTCGCTATCGGGGAAGAAGGTAACGGTGGTACCCGTTTTATCCGCCGTACCAACCACCTCTAAACGGCGTTGGGGAATCCCGCGGTTATACACTTGATGGAAGTGACTTCCCTTTTGGTATACGTCCACTTCCAGCCATTCGGAAAGCGCGTTTACAACGGATAAACCTACCCCGTGTAAACCACCCGAAATTTTATAACCGCCACCGCCGAACTTACCGCCCGCGTGCAGTTTGGTTAAAACGACTTCTACCGCCGAAATCCCTTCGGTGCGGTGAATATCCGTAGGGATCCCACGGCCGTTATCCGAAACGGAGCAAGAGCCATCCGCATTTAACACGATGGTTACCGTGTCGCAGTAGCCCGCATGCGCCTCGTCAATAGAGTTATCCACGATTTCCTGTACCAGGTGGTGTAGCCCCCTGGAATCCGTGGAACCGATATACATCCCGGGGCGTTTTCTTACGGGGTCTAAACCTTCCAAGACCTGTATTTGGCCTTCGCCGTAAGCGTTTTGAACCTTTTCTTCCATGTTTCATGCTCCTTTTCGGAAAGCGTGGGCAGGGGGTGAATTTTACAAAAAAGCATGCAAAATTCACGCGCGCGCCTACGCGCCCGTATAATATTATGTTAGTATTATACCATATTTCGCGCGCGAAGGAAAGAGTTTTTTGAAAAAAAGTTATGAAATTTTCATAAATTTTTGCATTTTTGCCTTGTTTTTCGCTAATTTGCGGTATGGAAGGGGGCAACTCCTTCCGTTTTAGGGCGTAGTTTAGCCTTTTAAGGCGCGTTTCCCCTTTTCACGCGCAATTTACCGTTATTGCCATCACACGCGCGCAAAAGCCTTTTTCGGGGGCAAATAGGCGGCGTGAAAAACACGGAAAAACGGCAATTCACCGCCCTTAAACATACTTTGATAAAATGGACGCATACTACGAAAAAGGGGGCGAAGAAAATGGATAAAGAAAAGGACGAATATTATTACCTAAACGAAACCGAACACGCATATTATAAAGGCGTTGCTTGCGCGTATTTATGCGCCGCTTGCCCGTACGCCGGCACGGGCGGTTGCGGATTTTTCGGCAACGGGTTTTGCATCAACTTAAAGCAGTAAGTTCTACGCTTTTAGAGCGAATAAAAGCGCTAGGTTAAAAAACGCGCCGAAAAGCATTTTTTTGCTTTTCGGCGCGTGCCTTTTATTTGATTATTCCACCAAGGAAAGTAGCCTTTTTTCGGTTTCCTTTTCCCCTTCCATGGATAAGGTTTCCAGCATCTTACGCGCGTGGCTTTTCGCCTTTTCGCACGCGGTTGCATCCTGTTTGATATAGCGGTAAAAAGCGGCTTCCGCGCGGTAGCGCGCGGGCAAATACCAATCCCCTTCGCTAGTAAGTTCCGCAAAGTAATCTTCCGCCTTTTCGGTGTCGTTTAATAGCGAATACGCAAATACGATTTCCGAAAGCAACGCGCGGTAAGCGGGGGTGCCTACCCCATCCAAAAGCCCTTCGGCGCGGATGGTTTGCGCTTCTATTTCCGCCCGTTCTTCGCGCAAAATGGCGCGTAGAAGGCGCAAATGCGTAAGCAAAGCAAAGGCTTCCTCTCCTTCGGAAATTACGGGAACGCCGTACAGTAAAGCGCGCGGAATATCCGCCGGGGTTTTCCCCGTAACGAATACGCTTTGCGCGGCAAAAACCGCGGTTTCCACAACGCTTACGTCCGTATTTTTATACGAAGCGAACAGCACTTCCCCATCCGTTTTTTCCCTTCCTTCGGAAGGGAATAAGTTAGAAATCAGTTCGTAAGCGGCATATAGCATTGCGGTGGTTAGCCCCGCGTAAACGGGGGCGGAAAGCCAAAAAGCAAAGGGCGACCAAAGCAAGGGGAAACAAAAAATTGCGCTTCCCACAATGCCACCCCAAGCAAAAATTCTGCGCTTTTTAGCCGCAGCTTGTTCCCCGTTGGGAAGCATAACGCATTCCCCGCCAAAGGTAAAGGGGGCAAGGCGCAGTTTCCCTTGGTAATAGCTTAAAAATCCCGCGCGAAATGCAATGAGTTGTAAGCCTGCGATTTTACCGAAAATTACGTGCCCCAATTCGTGAAACACGGGGTGCAAAACCGCAACCGCGGTTGCCCCAAGAATCACCCCAAGAAAGGTGAACACCCAATCCAGCGCGTTACCGTGCGAATACCGCTTTACGAAGGTATAGGCAAGTAAGCAAAACGCGGCGAACGCCACGAACAGCAATACGGCTTGCAGTCGTCTTCCTAAATTTCGCATTGGTTTGCCACTCCTTTTTTTACTAACATCCGCGCGTAGCCTTCCAAATTATCCGCGTCGCTTGCGGTATACCCCGAAAGGGAAAGTTCCTTTACGATGGCGCAAAGCCAAACCGCGCCCCCGTAAATTAAATCCGCGCGCCCTGTGGGAACGCCCGCGCCAACACGCGTTTCAACGTTTGCCGTACTTAAAAATTCACGAACGGAAAGCAGTTTTTCTTCCGAAATAAAGGTACCCGTAATTTTTGCGCCGTCGTACCGTTTCATTTCCACCGCCAAGGCGGCAAGGGTGGTTGCCGTTCCGCCAATACCCGTTAAATTTTCCACGGGCGCATCCGAAAAAGCTTTTACCTTTTCCGCGCAATACGCCGTTAATTTTTCCGTATCTTCCCCGCACGCGTTTTTTAGCACCACGCATCCCACGGGAATACTTTTGCGGTAGATGAACGCTCCGTTTTTCTTTACCGCAATTTCGGTAGAAGCGCCCCCGATATCCAAAATAGCGCCATCCCCCGCTACTGCGCCCGTAAAACCCGCTTCCGCCTCGGTTTCGCCCGATAATAGGTCTACGGTTATCCCCAAGATTTCTTGCGCTTTAGAAAGGAAATCTTTGCCGTTTGCCGCGCGGCGCACCGCTTCGGTTGCGTAAGCGAAAATTTGGCTTGCGCCCCGCTGCTTTGCTTGTAGCATAAAATCGCGCATTGCGGTAAGGGTACGCGTAATGGAAGCATCCGAAAGCGCGCCCGTTTGATGAAGCCCTTCCCCCAAACGGGTGGTTTGTAAAACCTTACCTATGCAGTTTTCCTTTTCAAACAGCCCCATCCTTACGGAGTTGGAGCCGATATCCAAAAGGGCAAACATATTCTCCCCCTATAAAAAACCCCGCCACGAAGTTTGGTGGCGGAGCGTACGACGCAGTTAATCGTTACCCGTTTCAAAACGGCTGTCCCCCGGAAACATCAAGCCGTATTTTCTTGCCTGCATTTCCATTTGCCATTCCGTTTTACGGTTTGCGATTTCTTTTTCTTTATCCGAAATTTCTTCTTCAAGAATTTCCTTTTGGCGTTCTAAAATGGCGCGTTGTTTACGAATGGCGGAATAGTTTGCCATTTGATAAATCAGCACCACGATAAGCACGAACAGCAAAAGTACCGAAGCCACGGTGGTGGCAACTGCGATTCTTGCTTTCTTTTCTTCGGTCATATCTTACTCCTATCCGTTTTCACGGATTTTTTCCTTTTTGCCCTTTTATTATACCACAATTTTTTACGCAATGCAACCGATTGCGACAAAATTTTCTTTACAACAAAAAAACCAAGTAGCGCGCACGCGCCCATATAGGGACGAAAATCGGGGAAACGAAAGCGGTATTCCGCGTACAAAAACAGCGCGGTAAAACCCAAAAAGAACAGCGCGTCCGTAATTACGGCAAGCGCGCCCCGTTTGGGGAAAAACGCGTGCAAAATCCCCGCCGCCCCGCCCACGGCAAGCGAAACCACCGCGTAATAAAACTGCCCGTAAGAAGCAAACACGTTAGCGGAACATCCTTTTAATAAAAGGGGTTTTGGGGGCGGCAAAGGAAAAATTCGATATCTCCCCCATAACGGTCAATTCCCCACGGTCTTCCATAAACCCCTTTACCTTTAAGTTCTTTCCACGCGCCGTAAATTTGCCCCGTGGCAGGGCTACGGTAACTTGGCTATCCGTTACCCCTTCCACCGCCGTTGCGCCCGTAACCACCAAAAGCGCTTGCCCCGTAACCGTAACGGTTACGCCCGAATTGTTTTCTTTTTTATTTTCCATACCATAGGATATGCAAAGGGCGGGAAAATAGAACACAAAAAGCCCCGCTTTTGCAGGGCTTCCTAAATTCTTTTTCGTTTTTTGAAAGGCTACACGAAAGAAAACGTTTGATTTTTTGACGAGGAAAACACCGAAACGGTCGCGTAAAGGGCGAGGGCGCGTACCCAAGCGGTACGTAACCGAGCCCTATACGATGAGATTTTAGGCGTTTTTCCGTCAAAATGCAAAGGGATGAATGCGTGTAACCTAATTAATCGGGAAGTTTCATTTCCCCTTCTTTAATCCAACCCTTTTTACGCATAAATTCGGAAATGGCGAAGTTCAAAATTGCGGGAAGTACGATCATCAGCAAAATAATTCCCACAACGCCAAGAGTACCCGAGGTATAGTTAAACGAATCAAACACGCCAACCAAACCGCTCGTTCCCATACCGCCGCCCGAAGCGCCGCACCTTAACTTAAACACGCAAGTGGAAAGGGGGCCTAAAATCGCGCTGGAAATAATCATGGGAAGCATAATTTTGGGGCGCTTCATAATGTTGGGAATTTGCAACATACTGGTCCCCAAACCTTGGGCAATGAGTCCACCCCATCCGTTTTCACGGAAGGAAGCCACCGCAAAACCCACCATATGGCAAGCGCAACCCACGGTTGCAGCCCCGCCCGCAAGCAAAATGGCGTTATAATCCGCGCCGCTACCCAAAGCAAGCACGGGGGTAGAAACCGCAATCCAAATGGCAGCGGAGGACGTGGGCATGGTTAAAATAATCCCCATCAAAACCGCGATTACAATCCCCATAATAAAGGGGGTTGCTTCGGTTGCGATTGCAATCAGTTTTCCAAGTTGATTTACCGCCCAAATAAAGGGGAAGGCAACGAATACCCCGCCAAACGCAAGGAATAACGAACCCATGGGAACCAACAAAATATCCAATTTGGTTTTGCCCGCGTAAAGACCAACGATTTCCACGACGAGCATCGTAACCACGTACGCGCCGATGGGATTACCGGGCGCGCCCAAGCCAAGCGCCGTAAAGGGGGCGCTACCCACCATCAGTTTATCCGAAAACGCGCCTACCATACCCGCAACGGCGGCGGAAAACACCAAAAGTTTGTTCTTGCCCAACGCGTGCGCAATGCCAACGCCAATTCCTGCGCCCATTAAGGACTTTGCGATATTCGCGATATACAGTAAGGTATTCCCCACGTAATTGTTGCCTATCCAACCCGCAATTTGCGCCAAGATCGTACCCGCAATTAGGGTAACGAACAGCCCTTGCGCCATACCCGAAAACGCGGTAATAAAATAGCGTTTGGGCAGGGCTTTTAAGTAAGCTTTTGCCTTGTTTTCTTTACGAATCACTTGTTCTTCCATCTGTTTTCTCCTTTATATAATGCGAATTAGGCGGTTGCCCACCAAATCGCAAGAAGTCAAATAGTAAGTTATTCCGTTTTTTTGTATTTGTAAATCCGCGCGTACGTCCTTGCCGTGCAAATGCCCGTACACCACCTTAGATACCCCACCGCTTTCCATTAAATCGGTAAAGGGGGAATTTTCCCTTCTTACGTTAAAAGGGGGAAAGTGCGAAAGGGCGATAATCGTATCCCCTTCTTCTTTTAGCGCGTTTGCGGCGCGAAGGCAAAGTTTCCACCGTTCGGTTTCGCGGTTTACCAGTTTTTTATCTTCTTCCGAAAAACCGGGGGTACCTTCCACCGACCATCCGCGCGTTCCCGTAAAAATAAAGTTTTCTATTTTCATTGCGTCGTTTTGCAAAACGAACACGTTTTCGGGAAGGGAATCGCGAATGCGCGTTAACGAATGCCACCAGTAATCGTGATTGCCGCGGATTAAAATCTTTTTCCCGGGCAAGTCCGCAAAGCAAGAAATATCCTTTAGGGCGTTTTCTAAGGTCATCGCCCAGCTGATATCCCCCGCAATTAAAACTACGTCCTCATCCCCCACTTCGTTTAGCCAACTTTGGCGGATTTTTTCAAAGTAGTTTTCCCAAGCGCCGCCGAAAATTTCCATGGGTTTATCTTCGGTTGTAGATAAATGCAAATCCGAAATAGCAAAAACCTTCATTTCCCCAGCGCTCCTTTTTATTTTTTCTTTCTTTGTTATTTGCGAAATTATTTGCGAACGTCCGCGCTATGCGCGCCGTTATCCGCCCATTCTTCCTGTTCTTCCATATGCTGTGCGCGTTCCATCCGCGCAAGTTCTTCCGCTTCTACGTGTAAGGCTTCCTTTCTTCTAGCGATAAGGGAAACGGAGTAGCCGATACACACCAGAGCAACGAATACCGCCAAAGCGATTAACAACTTAAACACACCCGTCCAGCCCGAATGTTCGGCAACGTAGCCAAGCCCGTACGAAGAAAGGGTGCTACCCACGTAGCAAAATCCGTTTAATATCCCCGCAATTAGCCCCGAATTGATTTTTCCGCGCAAATATAGGGGCGCCATACTGGTAATTACGTTGTTGCTTGCGGAAACCAACAAGAAAATTAGCCCACAGATTACGGCAAGCAGAACGGCAACGTTTGCGGTCAAAAGGCCAAGCGCCGCCGCGCAAAATGCCCCTGCGCCAACGATGAAAATGGAGTCTAGAATAATAAAATTCTTGATTTTTTTGTTAGTAAACATCGCCACAGTAGAGCCCAAAATACCAAATACGGGAAGTACCAGGGTAAAAATCAGCGAGCTACTATCGTTCAAATTAAACGAATCCTTCAAAATGGTGGGAAGCCAAGTATTTAAGCCGTCCTTCATCAGGTTGGTGATTACCGCAAATACGCAAAGCACCGTAATGATAACGAGTACGTTTTCGGTAAAAGCCTTGGTATGCATTGTCGTTTTCGCCTTCGTGGGCTGTGCGTCTTCTTCCAAGATAGATTTATCTTTGGTAAGGCATCTTTCGTAAGAAAAGAACCAAATTACGCCCGCAATTATCAGCATTGCCCCGCCAAACAGGAAGGAAAAACGGAAAGGAATATCCATTTTAGCAAACAACGCGCTAAGTGAATAGGAAATTAGCGTTCCCAAGGGCACGGTGGTTGCCATCATCAAAACCGCGCGCCTTAATTTGGATTTGGATACGTTTTCCCCCAAAACAAGCATTAGGGAGGACCAAAATACGGAGGTTGCCGCGCCGTTCAACAGCCATAACACCTTGTAAAAGCGGAAATCAACACCCAAAAATACGGTAAGGTTTAACAATGCGGAAACAACCGCCGCACCCGAAAGAACGTATTTTTTAGGATAATGCTGGCAAAGAAGACCGTTTACAATTTGCCCCGCACCATACGCGAAAAAGAAAAACGAGCCAACCAACCCCGTTGCGGTCTTTTCCACCGAAAACACTTCCATAATGCGGTTGATATTGGAATTATAACTGTACTTTCCTAAATACGTTACCGTGTATAAAAACCAACAAAGGATAATTAATCGATTTTGCCGTTTATTTGCTTCTGCGTTCATTGCTTTTTGGGCTTTTTCGCCCTTCCCCCCTTATGGCTTTTCGGTGTAATTTTCACAATAGAAAAACACCCTGCCATTTTAATGCATAACATTATACGCTTGTTTTGTTAAAAAGTCAACCTTTTCACAACCTTTCCGTAAGGAAATATCTCATATCCGTTAGGATATATCATGAACGTAGTTTATATCATGCGCCCATAGGCGTATATCCTTTTGTTTGTCATTCTTCGCCTACCCGCCTTTGATGGGCAACACGGAGAATCTAAAATGGGATAAGCAAACCACCCCCAAAAGGAGGAGGGAATAAAACACCCCCGCCGTGGCAAACTACCACGGCGGGGTGTTGTTACGTTTTTATTGTTTTTATTCGGCTATATTTACTCTCCCGCATATCCCCAAACAACAGAAAAACCTTCGTTATTATAATTCCACCATACATCCCAATCGTTGGGCCTTTTTGTTGCTTCACAATAAATTATCAAGTCTTGACAATATCCAAAAACGGACATCCCCATTTTTGTTACGCTGCTAGGAATAATAATTTTCACTAACGATTTACAAGACGAAAAAGCATAAGACCCTATACTATTAATACTGCTGTGGATATTAATTTCTGTTAACTCCCCACAATTAGAAAAGGCCGAATCTCCTATCTCTGTCACCGAATTAGGAATAATAACTTTTTTCAACGACTCACAACCAGAAAAAACATCATTTTCAATCTTAGTGACTCCAAAAGGAATTTCTATTTCTTCTATCATTTTACAATTATAAAAAGCTTTCGACCCAACACCAACCACACTTCTCGGAATCACAATTTCCTTTATTTTTTCACAATATGCAAACGCAGAAGCCGCGATTACCTTGCACGCGCTATTAATTTCCACTCTTTCCGTTGTCTTTCTTGATACGTACACTAAGCATAAATGCGGGTTGTTATCATTCCCTAGGTACAAGCAATTACCTTCCTTCGTCCCTATTGCAGAAAGAACTGGTTCAGAAATAACGGAAGACCCAAAAGAGGTCAAAGAATTCGGCAAACTAATCTTTCTTATTTGGAAGCATCCAGCAAAAGCTTCTTCACCAATCGTTGTCAATTTACTATTCTCTTCAAACGTAATCGTTGCTAAATAGCCGCATGCATAAAACGCTTTCTTCTCTATAGTAGTTACACTGCTAGGTATCTCGATTTCTTTTAAGAGATTGCAATTCTCAAACGCAGAAGAACCTATATTAGTTAACTGACTATTATCTTCAAATACTACTTCGGATAAAAGACTGCAATTATTAAACGCGGATTCACCTACGCTAGTTACACTTGCAGGTATTGTAATTTTCATTAAAGCATGGCAATCATTAAACGCTTTTTCTTCTATACTGATTAACTTACTATTCTCGCCAAACGATACAGTTTTTAACAAATCGCAAGAGTAGAATACATATCCACCAATGCTGGTTACGCTTGCAGGTATCTCGATTTCCGTTAAGGAACCGCAATTACGGAACGCAGAATAACCTATGCTGGTTAACTGGCTGTTATCGCCAAACGTTACCGATCTTAAAGAGTTACACTCATCAAACGCGCGCACTCCAATTGCTGTTATGCTATTAGGTATTACAATTTCCGTTAAGGATCCACAAGATTGGAAGGCCTGAGAAACCAATTCAGTCACATTATAACTATTTCCCTCATACGTCACGCTACCAGGGATAATCACGCTACCTAAAATATTTTGGGGCTGCCTTTCAACCTTTGCAATATTATCCTTTAACCTATAACGAATTCCGTTTATCGTTTTATATAAGCATC
Organism: Christensenellaceae bacterium; assembly: GCA_045639045.1. Lineage (GTDB taxonomy): Bacteria > Bacillota > Clostridia > Christensenellales > Borkfalkiaceae > SIG402. The sequence goes on along the minus strand of JAZUCI010000020.1, from coordinate 619 downwards.
CGTCATTTGCCACATCATTATTCTTACAATTCCAAACTACGGGGCAGTTAGAATCATTCCAATCGTAATCCCAAGCGCTTGGCCATTCCACTTCGCAGTAAATAGTTAAGGAATAACACCCATGGAATGCAAGAGAGCGAATTTTAGTTACACCTTGGGGTATCAAAATTTCCGTTAAGGAAAAACAATTGCTGAAAGCCCCCCCATATATGGTAGTTAGAGTGTTGGGTAAAACAATTTCCGTTAAAGAATAGCAATTCTCGAACGCATTTCTCCCTATAGCGGCAATTTTCATACCGTTTATCATTTTGGGAATTTCCAGTTTAGTCAACGTTTTTCCGTATTCGGTTAAACCCGTGATACTTTCATTACTAACCTTAAAAATCGTAAGCCAGTCTATGGAAGGTTCTACGCTAGGCGCTACCGAGGGTACAACACTAGGTGCAATACTGGGCGCTACCGAAGGTACTACGCTTGGTTCTACCGTAGGCATTACGCTGGGCACTACCGTAGGTGCAATGCTAGGCGCAACCGAAGGTACTACACTTGGTACTACCGTAGGCATTACGCTAGGTACTACCGAAGGCGCAATGCTGGGCGCAATGCTGGGCGCAACGCT
>JAZUCI010000019.1:0-2330 GCA_045639045.1 Christensenellaceae bacterium | reverse complement strand
GTTGAAGGTAAACGTGGCGAACCCCGTCCCCGTCCTCCCTTCCCCGCAGTTAAGGGCTTATACGGCAAACCCACCCTTTTAAACAACGTAGAAACCTACGCAAACATTTGCCAAATCATCTTAAACGGCGCAGAATGGTTTGCTTCTATGGGTACGGAAAAGAGCAAGGGTACCAAAGTATTCGCTTTGGGCGGCAAAATTGAAAACACCGGGCTTGTAGAAGTTCCCATGGGTACCACCCTTCGTGAAGTATTGTACGAAATCGGCGGCGGTATTCCTAACGGCAAAAAGTTTAAGGCTGCGCAAACGGGCGGTCCTTCGGGCGGCTGCATTCCCGCATCCTTAATTGATACCAAAATTGATTACGACAGCTTGATTGCTATCGGCTCCATGATGGGTTCGGGCGGTTTGATCGTAATGGACGAAGATAACTGTATGGTAGATATCGCGAAGTTCTTCTTGGAATTCACGGTAGACGAATCCTGCGGTAAATGTACGGCTTGCCGCGTAGGTACCAGGCGTTTGTACGAAATGCTTACCAAGGTTACCGATGGTAAGGCAACCATGGAAGATTTGGATAAAATGGAAGAATTGTGCCAATATATTAAGGATAACTCCTTGTGCGGTCTTGGTCAAACTGCTCCCAACCCCGTTCTTTCCACTTTGCGTTACTTCCGTGACGAATACGAAGCGCACGTTAAGGAAAAACGTTGCCCCGCCGGCGTATGTAAGAGCCTTTTGACCTTCTCCATCGATAAAGATAAATGTATCGGTTGCGGTCTTTGCGCTAGAAACTGCGCGGTTAACGCTATCGTTAAAACGGACTACGTTGCGCCCGGTCATAAGCTTCCCTCTTACACCATTGATACGGATAAGTGTGTGAAGTGCGGCGTATGCGTATCCAACTGTAAATTTAAAGCAATTTCCAGAGGTTAAGGGAGGGAAAAGAAATGTCTGACGTAAAAATGGTTAATTTGAAAATTGACGGAATGGACGTATCCGTTCCCGCCGGCACCACCGTTTTAAACGCGGCGGCAAGCATCGGCATTAAAATCCCCACCCTCTGCTACTTAAAGGAAATCAACGAAATCGGCGCTTGCCGTGTTTGCGTTGTTGAAGTAAAGGGCGCAAGAAGCTTGGTTGCTTCCTGCGTATACCCCGTAGCGGGAGGTATGGAAGTATTCACCAACACCCCCAAGGTTCGTCAAAGCAGAAAAACCACCATTGAACTTCTGCTTTCCAACCACAGAAAGGACTGCTTGTCCTGTTCCAGAAACACCAACTGCGAATTACAACGTCTTTCCTACGAATACGGCTGCGATATGCACGCGTTCGAAGGGGAAGTTTCCGCTTCGCAAGTGGACGTAAACCACTACTTGGTTCGTGATAACAGCAAATGCGTGCTTTGCAGAAGATGCGTTGCCGCTTGTAAAAACACCCAAGGTATCGGCGTAATCGGCGCAACCAAGCGCGGCTTCAAAACCGAAATTTTAAGCGCGTTTGAAATGCCCCTTGCTTCTACCTCTTGCGTAGCTTGCGGTCAATGTATCAACGTTTGCCCCACGGGTGCGCTTCATGAAAGAGAAGAAATCGACGTAGTAATGGCAGCAATTCACGATCCCGAAAAGATCGTAGTTGCAGGTCCCGCTCCTTCGGTACGCGCAGGTCTTGGCGAAGAATTCGGCTACGAAATGGGTACCAACGTGGAAGGCAAAATGGTTTCCGCCCTTCGTTTGCTTGGCTTTGACAAGGTGTTCGACGTAAACTTCGCTGCAGATATGACCATTATGGAAGAATCGCACGAACTCATCGAACGTATCAAAAACGGCGGCGCGCTTCCCATGTTCACCAGCTGCAGCCCCGGATGGATTAACTACGTAGAACACTACTATCCCGAATTAATTCCCAACCTTTCTTCTTGCAAATCGCCCCAACAAATGTTCGGCGCTTTGGTAAAGACCTACTACGCACAAAAGTTGAACGTAGATCCCAAAAATTTGTTCGTTGTATCCATTATGCCTTGTACTGCTAAGAAGGGCGAAAAACTTCGTCCCAACCAAGCAGCTTGCGGGGAAGCGGATATCGACGCAGTTTTAACCACGCGTGAACTTGCTAAGATGATTAAGCAAAACGGTATTATGTTCAACCGCTTACCCGACGGCGAATTTGATAACCCCCTTGGCGTATTTACCGGCGCAGGCGTTATCTTCGGCGCAACGGGCGGCGTTATGGAAGCAGCCCTTCGTACTGCAGTTGAAACCATCACGGGCAAACCCGTTGAAAACGTTACCTTTGAAGCAGTTCGCGGTACCGCAGGCATCAAAAAGGCA
>JAZUCI010000018.1:0-2452 GCA_045639045.1 Christensenellaceae bacterium | reverse complement strand
AAATGCCGCCGAAGGGTTGGTGTCTTATATGGGCGAGTTATTCGGCGCGGAAGGATTACCCTTATGTAAGGAATACGTACACCGATTAGAACGGAACGCGTAAAAGGTAGAAAGGCAACGTTTCCCAAAAGGCAAACGGGTAAAAACCCAAACGAAAACGGGCAATGCCGTAAAAAAGGCAGGCCCAAAGTAAAACAAACGAAGGAATCACTTGTATGGAACAGTTAAACGTTTATTACCGTGCGTTATTACAGTACCGTAAGCATACCACGGCAAATCACAAATGCGGCGCGTTGCGCGCGGCAATATCCGGTGCGGATCCCGAACAGGATAAAATCGTTATCAAAAGGGCGTTTTGTACCATTGAGGAGGACTGGGTTCAAGCAATTGAAAAGGGGCTTGTCCACGTGGAAAAGGCCATTAAGGAAGAACGCCAGTTTATTCGTTCCAACGGGGAAGTGATTCCTATTGAAAAGGTAAAGCACGTTTCTAAAGAATCGGTAGAACATTTAGCGCGGCACAGCAATCTGATTACCAAACACGTGGAAGGGGAGGAGTTAACCCCCGAAAAATTGTTTACGGTAGAAAGGTTAAACGATTACGCCGTGTACGAAAACCGTTTCCTTTATATGTTGCTTTGTTATTTGAGGGATTTTATCACCTTAAGATACAACAACATTTTAGAACAAACCAATAAGTACGATGCAACCATCGGCTTTAATAAAAAAGTAAGCGTGGGCGGGCAAAAAATGACCTATTCCCTTTCCATGCACGACGTAAGAAGAAACGATCCCTACCTAAAAGAACATAACGCGGCGCGGGATATTATCGACCGTATCGACTTAATTTTAAAAGCGGTGCTTGCGTATTTGGCAACGCCTTTAATGCAAGAAGTTGCGAAAGCGCCCATGTTAAAGCCCCCCATCACCAAAACTAACGTTCTAAAAATGAACAATAACTTTAAAGGCGCGCTTGCCCTTTACGATTACGTGGTGGCGTACGATAAACCGGGTTATCAAATCCGCACCGAAACGAACACGCTTTCCCCCTTCCGTGAAGATTTAGCGGATGAAATGGCCGAAGCGGGCGGGTTAGTTGCTTTCCTTGCCTATCAGTACGGATTAGGGTTGCGTTCTGAACTTAGGGAAGCGTACGTAAAGGAAGAAGAACGCGCTAAAACCGAAGAAATTAAAAAACAAGCCGAACGTATTGCCGCGTTAAAGCGCAAATTAAAAGCGAACGGAACTTCCCCCGAAGAGTATATTTTGCTTTTGGAAAAGCAGGTACGCGCGTTAGAAGGGGAATTTAATAAGATAGAAGGATTAAACGAACAAATTGAAGAAGGAAAGGAACGCGAAAAGCAGTTAGCCTTGCAAATTGAAGGGTTGAAACGCGACCTATCCGTGGAACAAAAGGAACGCGAGGCGATGGAACAGCGGCACTTTGAAGCGGTTGCGTTAATTCGCGCCGAACACGAAGAAGCGTTGCACGCCGTTATCGCGAAAAAGGAAGAAGAAATTGCTGAAGTTTGCGAAAAGTACCGTGAAGAAATCGCGCAAGTGCAAACGGCGGCGGAAGAAGAGCGCGCGCGTATGACTACGGAAATGGCTGCGGTTCGCGAAGCGGCGCAAAACCAAGTAACTGCCCTTGCCGAAACGTGCAATCAAAAGGTTGCAACCGCGCAAGCGGAAAGCCTTGCTTACAAAACGGCTTTGGAAAAACAAACGGCCGATTACCGTGCGCTATGGGATAGAAATTTGCTTGCCGAAAGTCGCCTAAAAGCTTATACGGGCGCGGAATACGATTATTCGGATAGAAACAACTTTAACCGTTTAGAAGAAGAATATCACGCGTTTACCCGCGTTTACAAAGAACAGTGGGCAAAAGCAAAACAAAAAATTCGCAAAAAGCACTTGAACTTAAAAAATCTGAAAGGACAAACGGGTGAAAACAATCCCGATGAAAAACGATGAAACCGAATAAGACAAAGTGGATTTTATTATTGATTATCATTTTGGCGGCAAGCACGCTTTTAGGGTTTAGTATTGCGGAAATGGCAAAATCGGGGGAAAGTATCTTTGCTTCGGGCGCAGTTTTAACCGAAACGGCAATTTTGTTATTCGTTTTGGTTCTGCTCATCCCCGTTTTGCTTATCGTGTTCTTACTTATCGTTTTGTTCGGTAAGGAAAAGGCGCAAACGGTAACCGCCACGGTAGAAGGATCCGTTGCCGTAGAAGCTTCCAATCTTTCGGGAAGCGCCCCTGAGGAAAAGAAGGAAGAACGCGTAACCGAACGGTTTTGTATGTTAAGCGAAATTGAACGGAAGCGCAACACCTATCGCAGGGTAAGTTTTGATAAAAACGTAACCTTGCGCAGATTATGCGAAGATTTTAGAAACTTTGCGGCAAACAAATTAAAATTATACTACGATATATCGGATATTCGCCGTTTT
>JAZUCI010000017.1:0-4662 GCA_045639045.1 Christensenellaceae bacterium | reverse complement strand
GGGGCTTCTACGTTATATTTGGTTAAATTTAATCTTGCAAGTAACCGATCTACGGGCGCGTTTCTAAGTTCGCGCTTTTCGGGGGGGAAAGAAGCCGCTTGCACTTGCGGGGGTTTTACACCTGCCGCGCGCAAACCCGATTTGTATTGCGCCATTAAGCTTCTGGGGCTTAAGCCTTGGAAGCAAGAATACATTTCGCAAAGACCGCAAGAACTGCAGAAGAAGGTGTTTAAGAAGATGTTAGGATCTTGCACGTCCTTACAGGTTGCCGCGCGCATAAACAAGTGGGGCTGGATAGGATGCCCAAGCGCGTGGCGGGGGCATAGATCCGTACACATACGGCATTGGCAACAGCTTGCCGCCGCGCGGCGTAAGGAAACCTTTACGTCCACCTGACGTTTTCTTACCACCAAGTGATCTTCGGGAAGAACGATAATTGCGTTGGTTGTTTTCGTGATTAAAGTGGATTCGGAGCCAAGCGAACCCATCATAACGCCGCCCATTACGAAAGCGGGGTTTTTAACGGTTGCGCCGCCGGCAAGGGCGATTGCATCTTTTACCGTACTGCCGATAGGGAGATATAAGGTTACGGGATTTTTCACTTCCCCCGTAACGGTTACCAGTTTATCCGTAACCGCTTCGCCGTGCATTGCGCGGTATAAGTTATAGCAGGTTTCTACGTTGAACACGGCAACGCCCTGTTCGATGGGAAGCCCACCCGGGCGAACTACTTTGCCCGTTGCTTCGTAAATCAAAACCACTTCGTCCCCCGCGGGATAAATTTTATCCAACGTGGCAACGCGCATGCTGGGGAAAGCGGAAATATGTTCGTTTAAAACGCGAATCGTAGAAGTATACGATTTTTTGATACCGATTACCATTTCGGTTGCGCCCGAAGCCTTGCCGATTTCATAAAAAGCGGAAAGGATTTCGTGCGGATATGCGGAAAGAAGCGAACGGTGCAACTTTAAAAGCGGTTCGCATTCCGCGCAGTTCATAATGATGGTTTTCGCGCGTTCATCAATCTTTGCGTGCGTGGGAAAACCGGCACCGCCGCAACCGACGATCCCGTTTTCTTTTAAAAGCGCAACGATTTCTGCCTTTTCCATACCTTCCTCCGTAAAAATTCAGTCCTATGTATTCTGGGGTAATGGTTTAGGGTTACTCTAAATTACTGCCGTCGTCGATAATACCAACGATTGCTGCGTCTACGGGGGCGTTAGGATCACCCACGCCGTAACGCGCGCTGCTACCCTGTACAACCAACACGTATTCGCCAATGCCCGCGCCGATATTATCTACCGCAACGATGCGGTTATCCACGCGAAGGCTGGGAATAGGTTCTACAATCATAAATTTACTGCCCACTAAATTTTCATTTTTGCGGGTGGAAACAACGCTTCCTACTACTTTGCCGATAATCATGGCTCTCTCCTACCGTAAAGTTAACAAAGTTAAACGATGTAAGCGGACGTACCCGTTGCAATTTTTGCAGCGTTTGCTTCGTCCGTATCAATGTGCATTTCCAAGGTGAAGGTGGGGTCGATACGAACCACAACGTTATTAAACGTTGTTCCGCGTTCGTTATCTACGCGCACCGAAACGACTTGTTTATCCTTTACCCCTGCGTCAAGCGCGTCCTTGGGGCTCATATGGATGTGGCGCATAGCCACGATACAGCCGTTTTGTAAATAAACGCAGCCTTTGGGCCCAACAAGGGCAATCGGCGCGGAATTTGCTAAATCACCGGACAGTCTTACAGGTGCTTTTACACCAAGTTTTACTGCGTCCGTTGCAGATACTTCTACCTGCGATTGCGAACGAACGGGACCTAACACGCGCACGTTTTCAATAGCGCGAAGTTTTAAGCCAACGATGGTAACCTGTTCGTTACATGCGTATTGGCCGCCCATAAGTTCCTTCTTTTTCGTCAGCTGATAGCCTTTACCAAACAACGTTTCTACGTCTGCTTGCGTAAGGTGTACGTGGCGCGCGGAAACCCCGATGGGTACTGCGTAGCCACCGCTGCTAGATTGTTTTTCCAAAACTTCCAAAACGAGTTTGGTAATTTTTTCAATACTTGCTTCTTGCATAAGCGTTCTCCGAAAAAAGTATTACTGTTCTTGCCGTTTAGCAAGTTTACAGCCGAATTCTTTCATTTTGGCGGAAAACCCCGCCGTTTTTTACGGTTTTTAAGCATACTTCGCCAAGGGGGCGGAAAATACGCCCCCATTTAGCGTTCGTATGTTATGTTTGATCGGTGAAAAGAATTGTTTTGCGCGTAAAATTCGCGCTTTTACCTTACTTTAAAGCGGGTAAAATCTTTTCAACGTCGGTATGAGGTCTGGGAATTACGTGCGTAGCAACGAGTTCGCCAAGTTTAGCTGCGTTAGAAGAACCTGCTTCTACTGCTGCTTTAACTGCGCCTACGTCCCCACGAACCATAACGCTTACCAAGCCGCTACCAATTTTTTCGGTACCAACGAGAACAACGTTAGCTGCTTTTAACATGCTATCTGCTGCTTCGATTGCTGCTACCAAACCTCTGGTTTCGATCATACCCAATGCTTCTTGTGCCATTTTTGAATTCCTCCAAATTTAATACAAATTTATTTCGTTTCAGGCATTGCACCCGAATAGTTTTTCATAGTTTTGCTTCCGCCGTAGCGGAAACGGTTGCGTTACTGTGCTTGCGCTTTGGGCGCAGCCTTTGTACGCGGTTTTTGTTGGGCGTTTTTCTTTTCCATTCTTGCCGCGCTGATTTTCGCGATTCTTACAACCTCCGGATGGGGATTTGCAATTACCGCCTTCGCTACCGGCTTTTTAATGCAATTTTTCGCCGCCGTTTCTACCGATTGCGCAACTGCGGAAACTTCCCCTTCAATTACGAGCGTAACCAATCTGCCACCCATTTTACGTTCCCACGTAACCAAGTGCACGTCAGAGGTTTTGCACATAATATCCAGCGCGTCTACCGCGGCGCAAACGCCCGAAACTTCAATAAAGCCGTACGCCATGATTCTTTCCTTCCTTTTACTCGCGCGTTAAGCGCAAATTTTTACGTTTTTCTTACGCAAGCGTGGGGAGAATTTTTTCCACGTCGTTATGGGGTCTGGGAATTACGTGAACAGCTACTAATTCACCAAGCTTCGATGCTGCGCCAGCGCCAACTTCGGTTGCAGATTTAACTGCGCCTACGTCCCCACGAATCATAACGCTTACCAAACCGCTACCGATTTTTTCGGTGCCGATTAACGTTACTTGTGCCGCTTTAACCATTGCATCTGCTGCTTCGATTGCTGCTACTAAACCTCTGGTTTCTACCATACCCAATGCTTCTTGTGCCATAATTCTATTCCTCCGATTTTTTCTTTTATTTTTTTATTTTTTTGCTTTGGACAATGAAAGGATTATTGAACAAAGCCTTTTATCTAAATCAGGATTTATCCAAACCGCTGATTTTGAACATGAGTGCCGTATCATCCGTAGGTTGCGGAATGATATGCTGTGTAATTACGCCCGAAACGGTTTCCGCCGCAGCTGCTGCCGCCGCTACCGCTTCACGAACTGCTGCCACTTCCCCACGGAATTTAATAATTACGATAAGGGGAACGGGGAGCGCGTCTGCATTTGCGGGCTTGTTTCTATCGAACACTTCCAAGGTTACGTCTGCCGCTTTGCATCCTGCATCCCCTGCAACGAACGCCGCGGTTAATCCGTATACTTCTAAAATACCAACTGCTTGTGCCATACGCGATACCCTTATTTATTAACGATTGCGATTTTCAAGCCCTGCATTGCAAGGTTGGTTTTCAATGCTTCGTTAATTTCTTCCAAGGGATATTTGTGGGTGATAAGGTCTGCCATGGGAAGACCGATACCCTTTGCGCGCTTTAAGAAATCAAAGGTGGTTGCGTAATCGCGCAGGGTGTATACCCAGCTGCCAACCGTGGTGATTTCCTTTGCGCAGATATCAAAGTGGGGGTTAATGGTTGCATCCCCGCCGTTGATAAAGAAGCCAAGTTCGCAAAGGCCGCCGCCGTTACGGATGAACTTATAGATGTTCGCGTGCGCTACGGGGCTACCCGTGCATTGGAACGCGAAGTCTGCCAAATATCCGCCGAACGCATCCTTAACGCCTTCGGTAAGCGCTTCGATACCCTTGTGGTCTTTAAAGTTTACGGATTTAGTTGCGCCCATTTTCTTAGCGAATTCCAAGCGCTTATTTTCCCCGTCCACCGCAACGATGTTTTCAATACCCATCGTGCGAAGAACTGCAATACAAATAAGACCGATAGGACCGCAACCTTGTACTACAACTCTGGAGTTAAAACGAAGAATACCCGTGGTTTTCGCGCGTTCTACCGCGTGGATTAATACCGCGCAGGGTTCGATTAAGATACGGGAATCCAAATCCAAGTCCGAAACGTTGAAAATGGTGCTGCCCTTTCTTACCAAAATGTAATCCGCAAACCAACCGTTTAAGTGGATATCGTCGTCGGGAAGCAAGCCGTATACGTCTGCGCCGCCAACGTTTTGTTTGTTAAGGTCAAACATCGTGATATCGGGGTTATCCTTAAAGATCATACAGGTTACGACTTTATCGCCAACCTTTAAGGGCTTACCCGCGCTATCCTTTTGTTCATTTTTACCCATTTTTAC
>JAZUCI010000016.1:0-14297 GCA_045639045.1 Christensenellaceae bacterium | reverse complement strand
GGGGGGCCTTTAGATTTTGGATTCTTACTTTTTAAGATGTTCCCTTGTAATTTTTGCCTTTTTCGGTTTTTCCCGCACTTACTTCGCGTTATCAATAAAACGGCAAGCGGCAAGGGCGGAAACGGCGCCGTCCGCAATGGCGGTGGCAACTTGGCGCACCGCTTTGGTACGGCAATCCCCCGCAACGAATACCCCGGGGGTTTTGGTTAAGCAGCGTTCATCCGCAACAATGTATCCGGGGGCATCTAACTCGGCAAGGGGGGCAAACGCGCCGTTTTCGGGAACCAAGCCGATGGCAACGAACATCCCATCCGCTTTCAAGGTGGATTTTTCGCCCGTGGCTACCTTTTCCACCGTTACGCCCGAAAAGGCGGGGGTATCCAAAATGGAGCTAACCACCGTACCCAAAATAACTTGTACGTTTTCCTTTTGCGCCAAAATATCTTGCAGTTTTTGTTCGCCCGTTAAAAAGTCTAAATTTTGCACAACGGTTACTTTTTTGCAGGTTTCGGAAAGCAGAACTGCTTCTTGCAAGGCGGAATTGCCCCCGCCCACCAAAATTACTTCCTTATCCGCATAAAACGCGCCGTCGCACACCGCGCAAAAGCTGATGCCTTCCCCAATAAAGCGCTCCTCGTTAGGAAGCCCAAGCGTGCGGTGTTTTGCGCCACAAGCAATAATTACGGTTTTGCCTTGAAAGGTGGCGCCGTCCTCCGTTTTTACGGTTTTGAATTCCGCGCCGTCCACAATTTCGGTAACCGTGCCAATTTCCACCTCGGTGCCGAACGAAAGGGCGTGCGAAACCAATTTATCCGCAAATTCGGTGCCCGAAACCGTTTCAAAACCGGGGTAATTTTCCAGTCTGGGGGAATAGGAAATTTGCCCCCCGAACGCGCCTTTTTCAATGATAAGCGCGGATTTGTTTGCTCTGCGCGCATAAATGGCTGCGGTAAGACCTGCAGGGCCTGCGCCGATGATGATTACGTCGTACATACTCTTATTCTCCTTTTGCGGCGGCTTATAAGCTACGCCATACTGCGTTACTGCTGTAAATTTGGACTTCGATAACCAACAAGGTTCATCTCACCCCAAATTCCCAGCGAGCCTTGTCTTGCTTGCTTCTAATCCACCTTTTGCGGCGGCGTATAGCCTTCGCAATACTACGTTAAACTTGCGTTTTTCCTTGGTTACATACGGGAAGTATGCGCCCTGCGGAAAATCCGCGTTTGCCTTGTCTTGCTTGGCTCTTCTCCGCCTTTTTGCGGCGGCTTTATATATTTGCTTTCCGTTCTTTTCGCGCGAAATCCCCCACGTAAAGTGGGGGACGCTGCGTTAAAAGTGTTTTGCGATCGGGGAAAAGGAATTACGCTTGTTGCGCTTTGATAAATTCCTTTACGTTGGGAACGCCCACGTATTTTACCGTAACGCCGTTTGCTACTGCCATTAAGGTGGGCGCTTGTTTTAAGTCCAAAGCCTTAATCAGTTCGCCGTTTTCTTCTGCAAGCATAACGGTGTAAGCAATGCCCTTTTGGTCTAACAGTTGTTTTGCAATTTTGCAGTTGGGGCAGGTTTTGGTTGCAAACAAGTATACGCCGTCTGCAAGAACGGGAGCCTTATTTTCGCAAGCGCAGTCCTGCGATTTGGGGCCTTGGTGGGAAAGCTTGGAGGTAGCAATGTTGTACGTTTTGCGTTCCTTATATTCTTGCGATTTACCGTCGTTCCAGTTTTGAACGGGGCGATAGTAACCCGTGATACGGCTATAAACTTCGGTGGTTTTGCCACACTTGGGGCAAGAATATTTTTCGCCCGCGATATAGCCGTGTTCCTTACATACCGAGTAGGTGGGGGAAAGGCTGTAATAGGGCAAGCGGTAGTTTGCCGCAATGGTTTTAACGATTTCCGCCGCCGCTTTCCAATCGGGCAATTTTTCACCGATGTACGCGTGGAATACCGTACCCGAGGTATACAACGTTTGCAATTCGTCCTGAATATCTAACGCGGTGAATACGTCTTCGGTATAGCCAACGGGAAGGTGCGAAGAGTTGGTGTAATAGGGGGTATCCGCATCCGAAGCGCATACGATATCGGGGTAACGGCTTCTATCGTGTTTCGCCAAACGGTATGCGGTGGATTCTGCGGGGGTTGCTTCCAAGTTGTAAAGGTCGCCGTACAGTTCTTGGTAGTCGGACAAACGTTCACGCATGTGGTTCAGCACTTCTTTGGTGAATTCTTGCGTTTCCTTATGCGTCATATCCTTCTTTAACCATTTTGCGTTCAAGCCTGCTTCGTTCATACCAACCAAACCGATGGTGGAGAAGTGGTTGTTGAAGGTGCCAAGGTAACGCTTGGTGTAGGGATACAAGCCTTCGTCAAGAAGTTTGGTGATAACCGTACGTTTAATTTTTAAGGAACGCGCGGATACGTCCATAATATGGTCTAAACGGCGGAAGAAGTCAGCCTTATCTTCTGCAAGGTACGCGATTCTGGGCATATTTACCGTAACAACGCCAACCGAGCCCGTGCTTTCCCCACTACCGAAGAAACCACCCGTTTTCTTTCTCAGTTCACGAAGGTCCAAACGAAGGCGGCAGCACATACTGCGTACGTCGCTGGGTTCCATATCGCTGTTTACGTAGTTGCTAAAGTAGGGCGTACCGTACTTGCTGGTCATTTCAAACAACAGCTTGTTGTTTTCGGTTTCGGACCAATCGAAATCCGAGGTGATGGAGTAGGTGGGGATGGGGTATTGGAAGCCACGGCCGTTCGCGTCCCCTTCAATCATAATTTCGATGAACGCGCGGTTTACCATATCCATTTCTTTTTTGCAATCACCATAGGTGAAATCCAAACGCTTGCCGCCGATGATAACCTTTTCATCCTTTAAGTCGTTAGGAACCGTCCAGTCCAAAGTGATGTTGGAAAAGGGCGCTTGCGTACCCCAACGGCTGGGGGTGTTTACGCCGTAGATGAAGGATTCGATGCACTTTTTCACCGCGTCGTAAGAAAGGTTGTCTACCTTAACGAAGGGCGCAAGATAGGTATCGAAGGAGCTGAACGCTTGCGCGCCTGCCCATTCGTTTTGCATAATCCCAAGGAAGTTTACCATTTGGTTGCAAAGGGTTGCAAGGTGTTTTGCGGGCGCGGAAGTAATTTTTCCGGGAACACCGCCCAAACCTTCTTCAATCAATTGCTTTAAGGACCAACCTGCGCAGTAGCCGGTAAGCATGGAAAGGTCGTGAATATGAATATCCGCGTTTTTGTGCGCGTTGGCAATTTCGTCGTCGTAAATTTCCGAAAGCCAGTAGTTAGCGGTGATAGCGCCGCTGTTGGAAAGAATCAAGCCCCCTACCGAGTAGGTAACCGTACTGTTTTCCTTAACGCGCCAGTCGATGTTCTTAACGTATTTATCTACCAATTCCTTGTAGTCCAAAATGGTAGACTTCATATTACGAAGCTTTTCACGTTGGCGGCGGTACAAAATGTACGCCTTAGCAACGTCCGCATAGCCCGCTTGTACCAATACGGTTTCTACGCTATCTTGAACGTCTTCTACCGCAATCTTGCCTTCCGCAACCTTGGGTTCAAAATCTGCGGTTACTTTAAGCGCAAGAAAATCGATAATATTATCGTTATAGTTCTTGTCGCAAGCAATAAACGCCTGCTTAATCGCGTTAGCAATTTTTGCAATGTCGAAATCTGCAACTTTGCCGTCTCTTTTTACTACTCTGTACATTTTATCCTCCTAATTGCGGCGCTTTATAAGCTACGCGCTACTGCGTTTGCTGCTACGAATTTGGACTTCGATAACCGATAAGGTTCATCTCACCCCAAATTCTTGCGAGCCTTGTATCGCTTGCTTCTAAACCGCCTTTTATTTTTTTGTTTTGTTTTTTTCTCGAGCCTTGCATAACTCGTTTTTACGCGGTCTCGCGTTTTTATTTGAAATTTTTATTTTTTTGTTTTGTTTTTTTCTCGAGCCTTGTTTTGCTCGGTGTTTTCGGTTTTCTTTTAGTTTAATCTAGGTCGTATCCGCGGGCGGATGCGTTGGGGGCGAAGCGTTTTACTTTGGCTAAAACGCCCGCAATTTCTTCTTCCGAAAAGGCGGAAAAGCCTTCGCCGTCAATCAGGTTGCCCGAGTCCGTAAATTTTTGCAAGTAGTAGGGGCTGTTTCCCACCAGCTTTGCAATTTCGGTAAAGTCCGTTTCCCCGTGCAAGCCTTTTACGGCGGTGGTGCGAAATTCGTGCGGAACGCCGCTTTCCTTAATAATTCGTATGCTTTCCAAAAACGCGTTCACGTTTACGGGTACGCCCACCGCTTTTTCGTACGTTTCGGGGGCGGATTTAATATCCATAGCGATAAAATCAACAAGTCCGCTTTCTATCGCCGTTTTCAGCTTTTGGGGTAGGCCGCCGTTGGTATCCAGCTTTACCGCAAGCCCCAAATCCTTTACCTTTTGGATAAACGCAAGCAAATCGGGTTGCAAAAGGGGTTCCCCACCCGTTACGCACACGCCTTTTAATATAGATTTACGCGCGGTAAGGTAATTAAGCACCTCTTCTTCCGCGTTGGGGAATTCGCAAGGGTTTTTCACCAGCCCCGCGTTGTGGCAAAAGGGGCACCGCAAGTTGCAACCGCCCGTAAACACCGTGCAGGCTACCTTGCCGGGGAAATCCAACAACGTTAATTTTTGAAACCCCTGAACGTTCATCAAGGTTGCTCCTTACTGCGTTTTAAGTCCGCCCCACGGTTTTGGGCGAAGGGGCGTAGTATAAGTATATCACACAAAAAGTGGCTTGTCAAGGGTTAAAACACAATATCTTGTGGTTTTTATAAAAAATTTTTTCCATATGTAGTGGTGGCAAAAATGGGGGCAGTAAGTAGAAATTTATGCAAAAAAGCAAAAAATATGCGCTTTTCCCGCAGAAAAACGCATAAAAACGGTTATTTTTCGTTGTGGTACGAATTTTTCACAACCCCAATATCTTGTGGTGGGGTGATTCCTTCTTCTCTACAAAATTTTGTGGTGGGGCGCTTACGCTTCCTTAAGTTTGCACACGTCAATCCAAGCCTTTGCGCTAGATAGGGGGAACAGTTCTTCGGGGGTAAGTTCTATGGCGCTGTTACTGCTGCCGCAAGCGGGGAACACGGTGGGGAAACGCTTTAAGCTTTCGTCCAAGTACGTTTCCACCCCTTCGTTTACGGCAAAGGGGCAAACGCCCCCAACCGCGTGGCCGACGCGGCTTTCCGCTTCTTCAAAAGCAAGCATTTTTGCCTTGGTGGCGAAAAACGCCTTAAATTTGGCGTTATCAATTTTGGTATCCCCCGCGCAAACGATTAAAACGGTGCGCCCGTTTACGTCAAACGAAAGGGTTTTTGCGATGCGTTCTTCTTGCGTGTTTAAGGCTTGCGCCGCCAACGCAACCGTTGCCGAGGAAACCTCAAATTCCATCACTTTATCTTCTAAACCGCGTTCGCGGAAAAATTCTTTTACTTTGCTAATCATTTTTCCTCTCTCCTTTTTTCATAGTATACCATCTTCCCCAAAAAAAGGCAAGAAAACGGGCGGGGAAGGAAAAATTTTTCCTAAAAGGAAAGAAAAGGCTGTGTAGAAGGCAAAAAAATAGCAAAAAACGGGGAAAATCCCTTGAAAGCGCGGGGTTTTTATGCTATAATGCTATACGAATATTCGTGTCTTCGTATAACTGCTTGCGCGCGCAGCGGAAGGGATAAAAAAGCAATCCGCAAGGCGCGGCGTAAAAAAAGGAAGGAAATATGAAATTAGTTACCCATTACGATTACGATTTATTAAATACCTTTTTTCAATTTTCCCTGATGCGGAACAAAAAGGGGAAAAACCGCAAACCCACCTTTTGGATTTGCAGTACGATGGGCTTCGTTGGCTCCGTACTGTTTTTTCTGACGGGGAACAACCGCGCGCTGTTCGCTATTTTAGCGGCGGCGATTTTGATGATTGACCTTTTCGTGGGATATCAAATGCTTACCATCACCAAGCGCGCGAAAAAGCGCCAACCGGGGATGTTTGAAGCGGTAAACGAATACGAATTTGAAGCAAAGCAAATTATCGTGCGTTCTTTAGTGGACGGCGCCGAAGATATGCGCGTGAAGTACGACGAACTTTTGCGCGCGGTAGAAACCCCCACGGCGTTTTACCTATATCTTTCGCCCGGATCCGCGTTCATCGTAAACAAGCGGGAAATGACGGAGGAGGAAGGGAAGCAGCTTGCAAACCTTCTTGGCAAAAAAATGCAGTATCGGTTTACGTACCGCAAAAATTAAACGGGGGCGCATATGAAAACGGTAATTGCAAGCGATTTACACGGAAGCAGCGCGTATACGGAAAAAGTTCTTGCCTTTGCAAGCAAGCAAAACGCCGACCTTTTGGTTTTGCTTGGCGATCATTTTTATCACGGGCCCAGAAACCCCCTTCCCCAAGGCTACGCGCCCATGGAAGTTGCCCGTTTGTTAAAGGAATACCCAGGTAAAATCATCCTTTTGAAAGGGAACTGCGATGCGGAAATTGACGAAATGATTTCCCCCTATCCCTTATCCCCCCACTTTGCAATGTTTGCGGGTGGAAAAAGCGTATTCTTTACCCACGGGCATACGTATAATAAAGAAAACCCGCCCTTTGGCTACGATATTTTAATCAACGGGCATTTCCATACGGCGAAAATTCAAACCGAAAAGGGGGTAATTTACGCCAACCCCGGCTCCCCCTCCCACCCCAAGGAAGATACCGTAAGGGGCGCGTTAGTTCTTACGGATAACACCCTTTCTTTGTATACGCTGGAAGGGAAAAAAACGGAGGGCGTTTCGTGGTAAACGCAGAAGGGCTGCCCACCGAATTCGCGGCGCAAATGCGCGCGCTTTTGGGGGAGGAATCGGAAGCGTACTTTTCCGCGTTATCCCGCCCGCGTTCACGCGCGGTGCGGATTATCACCGCCAAGGCAAACCCCGAAGAAGTTGCGGTGGAATTAGGGCTTACGGAGCAGGTGCCTTTCGCCCCCCAAGGCTATTATTTTGCGGGGGAAGGCGTAGGGGCGCACCCTTACCACCACGCGGGGGTATATTACGCGCAAGAACCTTCCGCAATGCTGCCCGCGGAAGCAATCGCCCCGTATTTACACGGCAATATTTTGGATTTATGCGCCGCCCCCGGTGGGAAAACCACTCAAATAGACGGGCTTAGGCAAACGGGTAGCGTGCTATACGCCAACGAAATCGTGCCTTCGCGTGCGGCGGTGCTTTGCTCTAACCTGGAACGGACGGGCAGCGACGCCATCGTAACGAACGCTTCCCCCAAGGATTTGGAAAGCGCGTACCCCGCCTTTTTCAACGCCATCGTGGTGGACGCGCCTTGCTCGGGCGAAGGGATGTTTAGAAAGGAGGACGCAGCCGTTCGCGATTGGTCCAAAGAGCACGTCCTTTCTTGCGCCGAACGGCAAAAGGAAATATTAAAAAGCGCCTACCGTATGCTAAAAGCGGGGGGCGTGATGGTATATTCTACCTGCACCTTAAATACGGTAGAAAACGAAGGGGTAATCTTGGACTTTTTGCGTGAACACGCGGATATGGAAATTTTGCCCCCCGAAAAAGAACTACGCGCGCTTACGCGGGAAGGCTTTGGTTTGCCCCATGCAATGCGCTTGTTCCCCCACCAATTTAACGGCGAAGGGCATTTTGCCTGTTTGTTAAGAAAAACGGGGGAAGAAGAATCCGTAAAAATAAAGGAAAACTCCCCCTTCACCCCCTTAAAAGGGGAGGAAAAAGGGGTAAACGAACTGCTTTCTACCCTTGGGGCGGACGTAAAAAACCGCGCGCCCTTGCGCTTTAAGGATACGGTGTATCTGGTGCAAAAGGGCGGGGTGTTCGTAAAGGGAATTCGGTACCTTCGCGCAGGGATTCCCGCAATCAAAATAGAAGAAAAACGGGTAGAACCCTTACACGGGCTTGCCCTTTCCTTAAAGCGGGGGGAATGCCCCAAAACCCTTTCCTTTCCGCTTGGCGCAAAGGAAATAGCGCAATATTTAAGCGGTAATCAAATCACCTACCCCGCGCCCTTTACGGGTTACGGCGTAATCGCGGTAAACGGGTACCCCTTGGGGCTTGTGAAGGTGGTGGGGGATCAACTCAAAAACAAATACCCGAAAGGCTTACGAAACGGCAGTTTATAACGCATCGCAATACGGTGTCAGCCGTAGCCCTTTGGAGCGTCGAATACGGGCAAGTATACATCCGCCCCAAAGGGCTTGGACTTCCTTGTCTTGCTCGGTTCTAAACCGCCTTTGGGAAAGGGAAACCAACAAGGTTAGCCAAACCCAAACCGCGTCGCGAGCCTTGAACTACTTGTATCTACACGGTTTTATAGGAAGGAAACTTGCTTCGCCGCCTTTTGCGGAGTTGACTTGCTTGCTTCTAACACCCCTTATTGAAAGGTTCTAGCCTGCCTTATAAAAAAGCGGCGTGGGTACCAACAAAAAACTAACATAAGTACGACCATAAAGAAGAATTTCCCCGATGGGGGAAAGGAGGAAAATATGCCAAAGGCAACGGTTACGGCGGATGCCGTACAAAAAGTAAAGGAGCGGATGTTGGCGCAAACCATTTCGGCAGAAGAAATGGCGTCTGCCACGGGCGTTTCTTTTGAAGCGTTTAACGCCTTTTTAAGCGGAAAGGGCGCGCTTTCCGCTGAAGCGCTTACGAAGGCGGCGGAAAAGCTGAATATGCAACCCGAGGAGTTGTTCATCCCCGAAAAGGAAGCAAGGGAGGAAGATTCCCCCTACTTTCAGGCGGTGCAAGGGGGTATGCTTGCGGTAAAGCGTTTGGAAAGCGAACGCGACCAAGTAAATATTCCGGACGCAACGGGGAAATATTTCATTGAATACGTTTTGGATAACGGGGATAACAAACTGTTTGAATATATGTTATCGGGCAGATGCTTACCCTTGTATCCTTCGGAAAATAAGGCGCGCGCGCTTTTAAGAATTGCCAGCGGATGTTTGCGCTGTAAATTAAACCCCGAAAACTACTTGGAATCCTTTTTAACCGAAGCGAAGAAAGGGGATTTTTCGGGCGAAGCGGCGGAAGAATTTTTGGGCGCGTTAGAACGGTATTCGCGCGTGGATTTGTTAGAAAAAGTTCTTTCGCATAACGTAACCATCGTTAAAAAGGTGCTTGGGCCCATTACCAAAACGCGTACCGCCCCGCTGGTACTGCGCGAAGACGCGCTTGCCATGGTAGGGAAACTGAAAGCGGAACGTTTGCTTGCCGAACTGTTCCCCACCTTACCTTCGTATAAGCAGGCGTGCTACACCCTTTCGGAGCAAGGCTTTTTAAGCGGTCTTTTAATCGCTTTGGAAAAGGTAAAGGAATCCGATCCCGCGCTTGCCACCGCCATCGAACAAAACTGCGCGATATGCGCGGTTAAGGGCGGTAAAATGGAAACGCTTACCGCTATGGTAAACCGCGGCAATACCGAAAACGAAGGGCTACTTCTTCTTGCTCTTGCGGAAGATAAGGAAGAATGCGCGGAATTTTTAATTACCAAGGTGGCAAGGGAAAGTAAGCCCCGCTTGGCGCTGAAAGCGGCGGCGTTCGGCAGAATGCAGTCCTTCCTACTCCTTACCAAGGAATTCCGCCCGGACGGGGAATTTTACGATAAAGCGCTTGCTATTTCCAAGGCGGATGCGGTGCAACTGAATCGCTACTTGGTAAGTAAGGGCGCGCGCTTTACCCAAACAACGCTATACACAACCGAAAAAGCAAACGCGCTTTTTAATGATTACGAAAAGGAGAAAGAATCATGGAATGGCTAAAAGATAATCAAGCGCTGGTTATGGTATTTTTATTCGCAGCGGTAATTGCAATCGCCGTTACGGTGCTTGTTCTTTGCAACAAAATTTACAAAAACTTCTACGTGAAAAAGTTTTCCTTCACGGATATTTTAGAAGAAACCGAAAACGGGGAAAAAGTAACCGTTATCGTGGGCAATAAGTCCTTAAACGATATCACCGTTTCCGCGCTTGGTTTTTCCAACGGGCTTTGCTCCTTTGATTACATCAAGGAATACCGCGCGCAAGCGAAAATTTACGAAGGGGGCAAAGTGGTAATCCCTTCCAGAAGCACCATCACCTTGCGTTTGGACCGCGCTTTGGTAGAAGCCGCCGTAACCAAGGATTTCGCTTTAGCGCCCAAACGTCTTTCGGCGTACGTAATCGATGCGTACGGCGGTTTAAGCAAGGGGAAAACGCGCGTGATTTCTAAACTGTTTAAAGCAGATTATAAAGCGCACGAAAAACAGGAAAAACTTGCCGAAAAAGAACAAAAAAGACAGGAAAAAGCAGAAGCGCGCCGCGAAAAAGCGGAATTTTTAACCATCAAACGTCTGCGCGACGAAAAGTTAAGCCTGTGCGAAAAATGGTTCTTGAAAAAGTATAATAAAAAGAAATAAAAGCGGAAAAAAAATAATTTCCAACATTTTTGCAAAAAAGCGGTACTAAATCTTTTTTTTGAAAAAACCCTATGATATAATCAAACCAGGTTCGGCAAAAACTTATGCCGGACCTTCTCTTTTGGCCAAGGGGAATTTCATAAAAGGAGAAACTATATGTTTTGCAAAAAACAAGCGTACGTTTCGGGCAACGTTTTAGTAAACGGAACGTACCAAAAAAACGTAAAAACGAAACAATTACACCTTTCTAAGCCCTTATACGTAAGAAGTAGCGATTATATGCCCATAACCGTATCGTTAGAATACGTTGGGGAAACGGATTTCGCTAACTTAAACTGGAAAACGGGCTTCGGCAAAAACTGGAAGCTGAATTTGCAGCAATTCGCCGTGTATGACACGTGGGGGGAATATCCCTTGACCTACTACGATGCAAAGGGCTTAAAACACGTGTTCGCGTTGGCGGAAAATTCCACCACCGAATACTACGATACCGCAGGCACGGGGTTAACTGCCACCGTTGCAACTACTCCCGGAACGCTTTCTAACCCCATGGGTACGACGACGGTTACCATGAAGGATTTATCCAACAACGTGTATACCTTTAAGCAACGCACGGATAATCCCACGCGTTTACACCTTACCCGTGTGCAGGATGCCTACGGGCACTACTTAAATATTTGGTATAGCGATAACTATCCTTACTGCTTTGAGGACGGTAAGGGCGTAGAAGATAGCCTTACCATGGATTATACCCTTAAGCGTTTTACCCAAATTCAGCAAAACAGTGAACAAACAAACGCCCCCACGCAAGATCGCAAAAAAATCACTTTCGAGTATACCGATTCGGGGGATAGCGCGGTAGGTAAGCACCTTACCACCCTTAAGGGTGCCACGTCCGCAACGGATACGTTTACGTACGGCAGCGATTTTAAACTGAGTTCGGCAAAATCTTCGCACGGTACGAAGGAGGATTTTGAAACGAATAAAGTAACCGAAAAATCCGTAAAAAACAGTAATGAATACGTAACGCAAGTATACGAATTTGCGGGCACCAACGGTCCCGTTTATACCGTAACGGATAGAAAAGGAGTGGTAACCAAATACCGTTATGCCGCAACAGGCGCTAACGAAGGCGAATTTTTGGTTGCGTATGAAAATACGACCGAAAATAATAAAAAGTATGCAGCTTATACGGACGAAGAATTAGAAGAACAAAATGCTACAGTAGGGCAGCGCTTTGAATCGATTTCTGCTGAATTTAATAGGACGCAGTTTAAGATGGTTGCTGTAGGGGATTCAGAGGAAACCTTACCCGCAGAACTTCGCCTTCGTTTTCAGGTGGAGGAAGGGAAAGAATACTGTTTTTTGTGCAACACCTTATTTGATTTGCTTTCCAATTACGAAAGAAGATTAAAAAACGGGGCGGAACTTTTAATTACATATAAAACGGAAAACCTAACTATTGTGGAAGGAACTGTTGCAAACAGCGTATTAAAGGTGATAGATTTTCCTGCTTCCGAACACATGATGCGTGGGGACAACAACAATTATTTTAGCCGCGTTATTATGGAAAAAATTTATCCCCCTGCTACTTGCAAGTACGTAGAAATTGGCTGTAGATTGAAAACCGGTGCCAGCGAGTTTCATGTAAAGGGCGCAGAAATGGCAAGGTTAAAGCCAAATACACAGTGGTGTGTTTTGCCAAACGGATTATACACTAACTATACGCCCAAACCTGTATATTTTCCCAGAAAAACGACTATCACCTATACGACGAATGAAGGGGAAAAATTAAAATCGGTTATTTTAACAGACGAAGACTGGATGCAAAATTTAAAAGCCGTAAGTACGCAAATAACCAACAACGGATGGGCTTTTGTGGCAAATTCGGGCAAGTTCCGTGTGAAAAATCCTGTAAATGTAAAAATTGTAGCGTCGGATGAAAACAGTTATGATTTTTCTTCGTATGCTTCTATCGTTTATTGGCAAATGCAAGTGCAAACAAAAACTTGCGTAAATGCAGAAACAAAAGAAAAAGAGGAAGATTGGAAATATTTAGCCAAAACTTCCTATTCCCGCATGGAATTTAATAACCAAACGGGTGTGTTCTTAACGAATAGCACATATATTATGAAAGAACATTATACGCAACCCCATAATAGCGAAGTTGTTTCCTTTCAAAATGCAGAACTGGATAAACATGTATTTGTAGATTACGACCAATATATGAAGCCCGTAAAGGAATATAAGGAAAACGGCATTAGTGTAACGAATACGTATGATTCGGACGGCCGAAAAACTAAAACGGTGCAGTCCGCTTCTTCGTCAAGCGATATGGTGCATGAGTTGGTTTATGAAAGCGGAGAAAGTTTGTTAGCCGTAACCGATAAAAACCGTGTTGCAAACCGCGAAACCGATTCAAAAACCTACTATTATAATCAAAACGGCTTAAATGCCAGCAATCTTCTTGATTGCAACGATTCTGTTAGTCAAAGCGTTTATTACACGTATAATGAAACGGCGGATGCTCTTATGGCAATCCAAAAAACAGTCAACGGAACAAGCCTATTAAATGAGATAGAATATGAAAACGGCAAAGTTTCTAACCTTCGCGCAAACAATCACGTATGGAATTATGCTTTTTCCTATAATACTGACGGCACCGTATCCAGTGTGGTAGAACAAACAGGCGCGGAACCTTCCGCAAACGATAAAACCTTGTTTACAAGCAACTCTTCTTTAACTGGAGCAGGCGTTTTGGACGAACAAACGCAAACGTTTATCCGTTCCGCTTCGGCGCAAGACGTATTCCATTACTATTACGATGTCCACGGAAGGCTTGTACGAATGGCTTTGTTTGATGCAAACGAAACGCTAAAGGGCGAAATGATTTATATTTACAGCAACCTTTCCGCCGCGCAACTACAAAACGAAACTACCTATTCCGTCAATGCTCCTTCTAACGCAAAACTGGTAAAGGTTATTGACAAATTTGCCAACAAGGTGTATACTTATGAATATGACGGTAGTGAAAACGTAATTGCGCATAACGTGTACGCTTTAAGCGGAACGGGAACGTATGATATCTCGTCCCCCACAGAAGGAAACGTATATGCCGCATATGGCGATACGCAAAAAGTAAAACGAAAGGCAAGTGCGTTTATTTATCACCTTAACGAAGACCTTCTTTCTAATAAAGAAGGGCAACCTCAAAAACTGACTGCTGCTATTGCTCAGAAACCAGAAAGTGATAGCGCTGAAACCATGCAGAATTCGATAGAAACCGCCTACACCTATGACGCGCATCAGCGGTTATCTTCCTACACGCGCACTTTTAAAAAGTTTAATGGAGAAGCAATTACCCCTAACGCTTCTCACAGCATCGGTTATTATTCTTGCGGCAACGAAGCTACGCCCTACGTACAGTCCGAAACGGTTTCTATAGGGAATTACGGACAAGCATTTTCCTATTCTTACGATGCAAAAGGGAATATTTCTGCTTGCAACCAAACGGCATATGTGTACGACGGTTTCGGTAGGTTGATTGCGGAACAAAAATCGGGCAATTCCGTAAACGTAACGTACGATGCAGATGGCAATATTTTAACCAAAACGGGCTATGCTAACGGCTTTACGTACGGCAACTTTAACCGCTTAACCAACTACAACGGCACTGCTATTACGTACGACGTAGCGGGTAATCCCTTAAACTGGTACGGGATTAGTAATATGCAATACGCGCATCGTAATATGTTAGTAAGTGCAACTGCAAACGGCGATGCTGTTACTTATGAGTACGACGGGTTTGGTAGAAGAGTTAAAAAA
>JAZUCI010000015.1:0-24341 GCA_045639045.1 Christensenellaceae bacterium | reverse complement strand
ATTTCCGCCATGGGCGCGGGCAAAACGGCGGCAAAAGCCATTATGGAAGCGTTAAACAAATAAATTTGCATCTTTTTTACCAAGAAAAGGTCGCATTTGCGGTCTTTTCTTTTTTATTTTCGCGTAATTTTTATTTGACATCCTAGCCTAAAATAAATTATAATAATTTATAGTTTTCAAAAATCCAAAACGGCTTTGCATTTGCTTTTGTAATTTCCTAGCCCGCTTGGAAAAAAAATAAAACGAAACTGTAAGGAGCAAAAAATGAGAAAAGCAAAAAAATTGTTAACCCTTCTGCTTTGCATCACGGCAATGCTTTCCCTGTGCTTCACCCTTACCGCTTGTATGGGCGGTGGTGATCCCGGTGTGGGAAAACCCGAGCAAACGGGATGCGAAAACGGACACTCCATTCCCGAATGGAATACGGATACCCCCGCAACCTGTACCCAAGACGGGGTAAAGAGCGGTTACTGCGGCAACTGTAAGGAATGGATTACCGAAGATATCCCCGCTACCGGGCATACCGAAGAAACCGTTCCCGGCACCCCCGCAACCTGCACCACCAACGGTTCTACGGATAAGGTATACTGCAGCGAATGCGATACGGTAATT
This sequence comes from Christensenellaceae bacterium, assembly GCA_045639045.1. Classification (GTDB taxonomy): domain Bacteria; phylum Bacillota; class Clostridia; order Christensenellales; family Borkfalkiaceae; genus SIG402. Next base: position 23,729 of record JAZUCI010000015.1, on the reverse strand, counting down.
ACCGCATCCACCGTTATCCCTGCCGGACACGTAAGGGGCGAACTGTTAGAATACTCCGTTTTTGACTATAAGGTCGTTGTGCATTTTGATTGCTTGGCGTGTGAGGATCTAGACACCGTGGACCTTCCCAGCTTAAGCGACGAATCCTGGACCATGAACCTGGTGGGCGAAGAAGAAATTTACACCTGCCAAGTAAAAGGCGAAACGGTTTCGGTTGTCCTTTCCTTATTCATTTTTTCGGAAGAGGGCAATTCCTATTCGGGCGAATACTATAAAATTATAGGATACCGTGGCAATAGCACCTCCCCCACCATTCCTTCCGTTTATAACGGTAAACCCGTAACGAGAATTGGAGACGGCGCGTTTGAAGACAATACCACGATTACTTCCATCGTAATTCCCGACAGCATTACCGCTATTGGCGACAGCGCGTTTAAGAATTGTACGAATTTAACCTCCGTTACCCTTCCCGAAGATTTGACGGGGATTGGAGCTACTGCATTCTACAATTGCTCCAAATTAGAAGCAATTGATTTACCCGAAGGCGTAACCGATATTGGCCATAGTGCTTTTGCGGGTTGCACTTCCTTAACCGAATTAGTAATCCCCACTACCCTTTCCAGCGTTAGCCCCGATATGTGTAGCGGTTGCACGAGCTTGGTTTCGGTAACCTATGCAGACGCAGACTGGGCAACCAAAGATGACGAATCCTTACCCTACGGCGTACAGTTGCGTACTTCTGCGTTTGCTAACTGTACTTCCTTAAAAACCGTTTCTATTCCCGCGATTAATATTGATTACGGACCTTTTTCGGGCTGCGACGCGTTAGAAAGCCTTACCTTAAAGGAAGTAACCGTTCACGGAATTAGCGCGTTAGGTAGATTATTCTCCCTTGACATCGGGGTGGACGAGAACGATACCGTTCCCGCTTCGTTAACCGAACTGACCATTTGGGAATCCATCTATTTTAGAACGATTGCAGGACTTGACACCTTAGAAAAACTTACCGTTTGTAACGTAGACAACGCCGTTGCCGAGGCCCCCAACTTAATGACGTGCGAAGGGTTAAAGGAAGTAACCTTTAGAAACGTGAGAAGCGTATCTAACATTAACCAAATGCCCAACCTGGAAAAAGTAACGGTAATTAACGTTGAAGACTTTATTGGCCCCACGAACTGCCCCTTACTTACCGAAGTAAATATTATCGGCAACTTGAACTCCATTAGGGGCTTCTCGGACTGCGCTTCGCTTACCACCGTTCGTTTCCCTGAAAGCATCGGTACGTTTAGTGATGAATACAGCATCCCCTTCCGTAATTGCCCCTTGTTAGAAACGACCACCGAAAACGGCGCGACCTACTTTGGTAGCGAAGATAACCCCTATATGTTCTTAATTGCGATTGATTCCGAAGAAACCGAACTTACCGTTAAGGACGGCACTTGGTTCGTTTGCGGGGGCTCGCAATACGTTACGAAACTGAACTTACCCGCTAGCGTTAGAAGTATAAACGCGATTTTTGACGAAGCTTTGGAAGAAGTTACTTACGCGGGCACGGCAAACGATTGGTTTGCTATCAATTTGACGTACGCTAACCCCATGGTTTGGGCGGAAACCTTAACCTTAAAGGACGGGCTTTCCAGCGAAGAAGTAACCGAAGTTGTATTCGGTAAATACGTAACCGAACTGAGAAGCGAAACCGTGAAAGGTTTTTCGGGCTTAAAAACGGTTACCCTTCACCCCGGCATCACCGCAATGGACGACGTATTTAACGAAACGTTGGAAAACGTATATTACGATGGAGAAATCATCGATTGGTTACATCCCTATTTCGGTGTTTACTTTGAAGAATTTGAAAGAAACCCCATGTATTACGCCGAACACTTCTTTATGAAAAACGAAGATGGCGAATACTACGAACTGACCGAATTGGCTGTTCCCGAATATACGCAACTATCCAACTACAAATTCGCCGGCTTTGAACACTTGACCACGGTAATTTTGCCCAACTACGTAGGCACCCTTTATAACACCGCTTTTGAAGGCACGCCCTTAAAGTACGTCTTCTATAGCGGTACGGCGGAAGAATGGTCGCGCAACGTTTCCAATGACGAGTACTACAAGGAAAACTTTGACGTATACTTCTATTCGGAAACGGAGCCCACGGATACCGAAGCGCTTTACTGGCACTACGATGAAAACGGCAAAGCCGTTCCTTGGTCCGAAGCTACGCCTCCCGCTCCCCCTGCTCCCCCCACCACTAACACGGTGGCAGGCAACACCTACCGCTACGTAGAAACCATTATTACCGTTTCGGATCAATATTGGATGATGATTGAATACGCGAAAGCGGAAGGCATGCTGGAATACATCGCTCCCGACGCGCTTACCTTGGAAATCATGCAAACCAGTAGCACCAAGGCGGAATTCGAACAAAAGTTAACCCAGTTTAGCCAACAAACGGGCGCAAACTTAATGGTTACCTTTGCCGAAAGCACCTTAACGCTTTCCCAAAACGGGCAAACCGCTACCCCCATGGAATATAGAGAAGTGGACGGCAAGATTGAAGCGAAACTTACGGCAAATATGCCTTTTGCGGTTATGTTCTACCTTGACACCGCTACGGGTGGCTTGTACGAATTAAACGCGGACGATTACACCAGCGTAAAACACATTTATGAAAAAGTGGTAGACTAATACCACCAAGCGTAAAACGAAACGACTACGAAAAGGCGGTTAGGGGTTTCCCTACCCGCCCTTTTTATGTATAAAAAACCGCATATTTCCGCTTTTATTCATTTATGCATACAAAAAAAGTTGACATATGCAAACGAAACAAGTATACTTGTTTGAGATTAAAATCCCGCCGCGTATCTTTAGATACGCAAAATCAAACGGGAATAAGGAGAAAAGATATGAAAAAATTATTATCCCTTCTTGCGGCAGTCGTTCTTACCGTAACTTGCGCTTTCGCGCTTGTTGGCTGCGGTGAAAACGGCGGCAAGAAAACCAAACTGTACGTTTACACCAACGCAGGCTTTGCCCCCTACGAATTTATTAACACGCACGGCGAAGTTGTGGGCGTTGACGTAGACATTATGAAAGAAATCGGTGAAGTTCTTGGTTACGAAGTTGTAATCAACGATATCGAATTCAACCAAATTTTAGTAGAAGTTGCTAAAAACCCCATGGCAGTTGGCGCTGCAGGTATGACCAAGAAGCCCGACCGCGATGACGTTGCGCTTGCTTCTGTTTCCTACGCTACCTCCGTACAGTACGTAATCGTACCCAAAAACACCTTTACCGCTGCAGACTTAACGAACGGCAAACTGCCCGTAAGCAAGCTTGCAACCCTTTCCAAAAAGGCAATCGGCGTACAAGAAGGCACCACCGGTCACTTCCTTGTAGAAGATGAAATTACTGCGGAAGGCGCGCTTGGCACCACCTTTAACTGCATGACCTACACCAACGCAATCGTAGCAAGCCAAGATATCGGCGCAAACTCCACCCTGGGCGCAGTTGTTATCGATAAACTTCCCGCTCAATCCATTTGCGCGGCAAACAGCAACTTGGAATGCTTTGAATTAGACGCGGACGTAGAAGAATACGTTTTATACTTCAACAAGCAAGCAACCGACCTCGTTGCTAAAGTAAACAAAATTTTGGAAAAAATGATTGAAGGCGGCGTAATCGACTACTACACCTTAAAACACAGCGGCGGTATTTTATAATTTTAACTAACGCATAGGAAATTGCAATGAACATTTACGATCAGTTAAACTACATATGGACCGTTCGCGGCAGACTTTTTGAAGGCTTGGGGATTTCCCTACTTATCGCCTTCGTTGCGGTTGTTATCGGTTTGGTAATTGGGATTCTTCTTGCAATGATTAAAATTGCGCCCAAAAACAATATCCTATCAAAAATTTTGGATAAATTCGCCGATATTTATATTACCGTAATCCGCGGAACGCCCATGCTTGTGCAGCTGTTAATTATGTACGGGGTAATTTTGGTATCCTTCAAATCCAGCGATACCAATTTACTCGTACCCATTATCTCGTTTGGGATTAACAGCGGCGCGTATATGGCGGAAATTATCCGCAGCGGTATCAATTCGGTAGACAACGGGCAAATGGAAGCGGGCAGAAGTTTAGGGCTTAGCTGGGTAACCACCATGCGAAAGGTGGTTATTCCGCAAGCGATTAAAGTGGTTATCCCCACCATCTTTAACGAAATTATTATTTTAGTTAAGGAAACTTCGGTTGTTGCGTACATTTTACTGCGCGTAAACGGCTCGCAAGTTTGGGATTTACTGGGTATTGCCGAAAAATTGGGTCTTGCGAAACCCGCTTGCTACATGGCGCTTATCTTTACCGTGGCTATCGTGTACCTTGTGGTGGTGCTTTTGCTTACCCTTCTGCAAAAACTGATTGAAAGGAGATTGAAGAAAAATGAGCGATAACGTAACCAAACCTTCAACCGTTCTTTCGGTAAGAAAGCTTTGCAAAAGCTTTGGTAAAAATCAAGTTTTAAAAGGAATTGACGTAGATATTAACCGTGGGGACGTAATTGCGGTTATCGGCCCCAGCGGTTGCGGTAAATCCACCTTTTTGCGTTGTTTAAACCTTTTGGAAACCCCCACGGGCGGGGAAATTCATTTTGACGGCTCGGATATCTTCCGTTGCTACCGCGTTTACAAAAAGGAACAAATCGAAGGGTTAAAGCTAACCAAAAAGCAAGCCCGAAAGGCGGGAGAGGACGTTTCCGCCATCGATAACGAATTGCAAACCTTAAAAGCGGAATACGCGGAAATGGCAAAGGAAGAAAAAGCCATTGAAAAAAGCATTGCAAAATCCATTAACCGCCACCGCCAAAAAATCGGTATGGTTTTCCAGCTTTTTAACCTGTTCCCCAACATGACCATTTTGGATAACATCACCTTGGCCCCCGTGCAGCTGAAATTACAAAGCAAAGCGGAAGCGGAAGAAAAGGCAATGGTACTGTTGCGCCGCATTGGGCTTGAAGAAAAGGCAAACGCGTACCCTTCCACCCTTTCGGGCGGCCAAAAGCAACGTATCGCCATTATCCGCGCTTTAGCAATGGAGCCCGAGGTAATGCTGTTTGACGAGCCGACCTCTGCCTTAGACCCCGAAATGGTAGGCGAAGTACTTTCGCTTATGACAGACCTTGCCAAGGAAGGCATGACCATGGTTGTGGTTACCCACGAAATGGGCTTTGCAAAAGAAGTGGCATCCCGCGTTTTGTTTATTGACGACGGTAAGATTAAAGAAGAAAATCCCCCCAAGGAATTCTTTGGCAATCCCCAAAACGAACGCTTAAAGGAATTTTTATCTAAAGTGTTATAAGCGTAAGGCAAAACGATGAAAAATGAAGCGCCCCGAAGGGTTTTCCCTTCGGGGCGCGTTTTATTTGTATATTTTTACGCGTTTTCTTTAATCAATGCGTGCAAGGTTTGGGCATCCTTTAAGAACAGTTCTACGTTATCGTCGCGAACGAATTCCAAAATTGCCGCGTTGCAATTTTTGAAAATAGAAATATATCTTGCCCATTCTTCCTTTCCTTCGGCTAAGGGGCGGCGGTCGTTATCAGGGCCCACCCACTTATATACGTGCAAATGCTGTACGTAAGGCGCAAGCGCCTTTAATTCCGCATCCGTATCCACGGGGTTTTGCGGCCAGTAAGGGGGTTGCCAGTAGGTTTTCACGTTCTCTTTACCGAAATATTCCAGCATCGCCTTGCTTACGGGCGCGTGATCGTTTACCGTTTTCATATGGAATTCAAACGCAACCGTTTGCCCACGCGAAGCGGCAATTTCCGAAATGCGGTCTATTTCTTCCTTATGATGGGTAAAATCGTAATCGTCCCAGGGCATCCAAATGCGAATAACTTTACAGCCAAGCGCTTCCGCCGCCAGCGAAAACTGTTCAAACTCCAAGCCCTTCCCTACGAAATAATAACACCCGTAGGAAAGCACCTCTAAACCGGCGGCGCGGGTTAATTCCCCCACTTCCTTACAGCGTTCCAAATTGTCCGGGCGTGCGTGGATATCCCCACCCCATTCAATACCCGTAAGGTTTGCTTTTTTTGCTACTTCAATTACTTCTTCCGCCGTAAACTTGCGGAAGGTAATACTGGTAAGTGCCGTTTTCATGAAATTTCTCCTTTCTTAAACTTTTATTTTAATTATAGTGTTTTCGTCCCAAGGATGGAAACGCAAAAAGGTCGCGCAAACGGAGAGGGCGAACCCTCTACTGAGGATGAAAACACAAAAAAGACAAGGGTTTTGTAAGGGCGCGTACAGGTAGTACGTAACCGCACAAAACACTTAGTATTTTGCGGTGTTTTCGCCTCAGTTATGCCATGCGGGCTAACGTGGCCGCGTCAACCTCATACTTCAATTCTTCACCCGCGATAACGCGCGCGCCTTCTTCAATCATTTGGTCTGCCATGCGGTAAATTTCCCCGCCCTTGCTACCTGCGATATGGGGGGTTAAAATTACGTTGGGCATGGTGCGTAAAGGGCTATCGGGAAGGGTAGGTTCGGGGAAGGTTACGTCCAAAACCGCGGTACGGGTGGGTACTTCGGTTAGGGCGGCAATTAAATCTTCTTCCACAACTTCCCTACCGCGCCCGGTGTTAATAAAGGTTGCGTACGGCTTCATTAAGGAGAAATATTCCTTGGTTAAAATGCCGAACAGTTCGGGAATATCGGGCAAGTGATTGGAAATTACGTCCGCCTTTTCAAAAATTTCTTTTAAGCTATCCACCTTGGTTACGCGGTATTCCTTTTCTAAAGATTTATCAAAATAGGGATCGTAAACCAGCACTTCAATTTCCAGCGCTTGCAATTTTTTGGCTACCATTCGGCCAATGTTCCCCATACCGATTATCCCCACGGTTGCACCGTAGTTGCAGGGGAAGTTATCCGAATACGCGCCGCGTTCGTCCACGGGGCGGTTCAGTAAACCCCAAAGCCCCTTGCTTGCCAAGGTAATTTGCGCAAACACGTATTCCGCAACGGGAATTGCGTTTAAGGAAACGGCAGAACATACCTTTACCCCACAATTCAGCATTTGGGTGGCAAAGTGCTTAACGCTACCCGCCGCGTACAGTACCGCCTTTAATTTGGGGAAATAGGTTTTGATATCTTCTTCGTTAATTCTGGGCATACCCCAAGTGGAAAAGATAAGTTCGGTTTCCGCCAAAAAATCCTTTGCTTTTTCTAATTCGGTGGGAAGCAACACTTCGGGGTACATTTCGTAGGTGGAACAAATCTTTTCCATACGGGGCTTGTTGTACACCCTTTGAATTTCCCCTTCCTTTTTTACGTTCATAAATACGGCTTTCGTCATAGCTTTTCTCCTTATTTTTTGGTTTGCTTACGTTTTTCAGTTGTTTCTTTTTTGTCTACGTGAAAGAAAATGATTGATTAGCCTTGCGCTTTGACGCGAAAAATGCAAGAAGTTCGCTTAGAAGGCAAGGGCGCATACCCGAAGCGTATGTAACCAAGCCTTATAAGATGAAATTCACAGGATTTTTCCGTCAAAAATCCATCAGATGATTGAACGTAGACGTCTTAATAAGTTGCGTGGTCGCCTTTCATATCCACGCCCGACCAAATTTTTTCCCAAGTGTTTTTTTCTTCCCCTTGCCAGAATTCATGCGTGGGGGGAAGCCCTAAGGCAACGAACGCCGCGCAGCAAGCGTACGTACTGCCACCCGAAATATAGTTTTGCGCTTGGCTGGGTTGTTTACCGCAAAGGCCTACGGTTAAGAATCCGTTTTCATCAAAGGTTTCGGGGTGGGATAGCGTGCGGTGAATTACCTTGGTAATTGCCTTTCTTGCCTTAGAAGGCGCAAGGTCGGGGTGCAGTTTTCCCTTCCACGCCGCGTAAGACAGCGCGTGCATTACCCCTGCGCGATATACCAAAGATCTGCCGGTGGGGGGAAGGCTGCCATCGGGCGAAACTTGACGCTCCAACACCACGCAATAACGCGCAAGGCGTTTGTTTTCTTCCCTGGTCAGCGTTTCGGTCAGTTTAGCGGGAACAATCTTGCCCAACGCTTCTATTTGCTCGTCCATCATGGGGTGCAAGACAAGGCTGTTATAATAACTCCACTCAAAGGTTTTGCCTTTATCGTAGCAACCGTTTGCAGGTTGGCCGTTTACGTAAATGCCGTCCCCGTAGGTGCCGTCCCCCAAATAACGCTTATTGATGGGGATAACGGCGGCTTCTAAACGCATTGCATCCCCTTTGCCCGTTACGCGGAGCAGGGCTGCATCTAACATACCCCCGAACAGTAACCAGTTGTTGGTGGGGGGGATAATTTTACGGCACTCGTTAAGGGCGGCGATAATTTGCTTTTGTACCCTTTCGGAAAGGCTGAAATACAAGGCGTTCGGCGCGCGATTGATGGCGGCGGCAACGTTTGCCGCATCCACCAAATACTGTTGGGAGGTGTTCCCTTCCGCCTTATCCCGCCAAATCATATACGCGGGGGAAGTGGGGTCGGTTGCCTTGTCTAACCCTTCTTGAATTAGCGCAAGGTATTCCTTTTGCAGTTCTTTTTCTTCCCCTTCGGGAAGTTCCACTTCCAACCAAGGCGCAATGCCGTTTAGCATACGCCCAAAGGCTTCTAAGGGGGCGTAAGGGATACGGTCAAGGTTTTGTACCGTTTTCCCTTCTTTAATGGATTCGGCAATGGGCAGGCTTTCCTTTAAGCGGTTTTCTTTTAATGCGATAAGAACGGGGCGGCAAACTTTATCCATATAGTTTAGCCACAGCTTGCGTTCTTCCGTTGCGGTAAGTTCGGGCGCAGGGTTTTCCTTACCCCACACAAGTTCCCATACGGGGGGTTGGGGTTCTGCCGTCCAAAACGCATCCGTATCCGAAAGCCCCAAAGCGGCAAACAAATTGGTTATGCAATAAATAGAGCCTTGGGTGATGTAGCTATCCTTTAAGGAAGGTTGATAGCCGTATAGCCCTGCACGCAAATACCCTGCTTTACTGAACAAGGTTTCCGCGCTGTAAAGTTTTTTGATTACCGCGGTAAGTTCGGTTCTTACCCTGCCAAGGGGTACGTCCTTTGGAACAATGCCGCGGAATGCCGCATACGAAAGGGAGAACATCCAATTCCTGCCCGTGATGCTTCTGCCAAGCGCGGGATAGCTGCCGTCCGGGCGAACCAAACATTCCAATTTACGAACGAGTGCCGCCATACGCGCAACCGAACGGTTATACAAATCTTCCCCGTAATTACCGCTTGCGGTTTGGGAAAACAGGGGTTTTAAGGTTCGGGAAATTTCCACCATTAAGGGGGACATTACGCCGCTGCTGTAACTATCCCAAGAAAAGGGTTCGCCATCCGCGTACATCCCGTCCCCACGGTATGCAAGGTCGTGTTCCATCAACGCAAACTGTACGCGCATGGGATCGCATTCCCCCGTCATTTGGTACAGGGCGGTTTCTATGGTGGCGGTAAACATACGCCAGTTATTTGCAATGGGGCGGCGGTGATTTACACGCGTTAAAGCGCGTACGAATAATTTTTTATCTTCTTCGGGAAGATTTTCCCACAGCGTTTTGGGGGCGACTAAACTTGCAAACGCAAAGTTATACGCTTCTACCAAATGCTGGCTGGGTTCGGACGTGCCGTCCCACCACTCAATATAATCTTTACTTTCGGGGCAAATGCAATTATGTAACGCTTTTTGCGCCATAACGCGGTATTCCGCTTGTAAAGCGCGTTCTTCTTCATCCGAAACTTCCGCATCCAACCACGGCGCAATACCGGGGAAAATACGGGATTCCGCTTCTAACCACGCAATCGTGCGGTGTTCGGCAGGCTCTTCTTCCGCTTCATCCCACAAAGGGAAGGTTTCCTTTAATTTATCTTCCGCCAAAGCGGAAAGCACGGGGCGCACGGTTTTATCCAGGCACGAAACCCAAAACTTTCTATCCTTCATACGAAGCTCCTTAATCATTCGGCTTTTGCCATTTTCGTTTATATTATACCTTAGTTGCGCGGAAATAAAGACCAATTCTTGCCAAAAAATATGCAATTATTGTCTTCTTTCGCGCGTAATGCGAAATTACCAAAAAATATTCTTTCCCCCATTGACTTTTTCGCACGCGTGTGCTATATTTAGCGCGCACGTAGGCACGCAAAAACCCATTAAATAGAGAGGGATACCATATGCAACTTGACCATTTGATTATTTTTGCCGGGCAAAGCAATATGCAAGGGCAATGCGAAGCACCCGCCATTACCGACCGCGTGGAAAACGCTTACGAATACCGCCTTTTAACGGATACGCTGCGCCCCCTTACCGCCCCCGTTGGGGAAAATATTGCGGTGGGCGGGGGCGAATTACAAATCCCCGATTGGAAGGACGTTCCCGCCATTTTAAGCGGTTCTACCCTACTTGGCCCCGTGGATAATAACGCGAATATGGCGCCCGCCTTTATGCAAGCGTTTATCCGTAAAACGGGAAAGGCGGCGGCTTGCGTTCACACCGCAAAAGGTAGCACCCAAATTGACTACTGGTTAAAGGGAAATACGGGCTATACCGCGCTTACCCAAAAGGTATCCGCAGCCATAAAAAAGGCTTGCCCCAAGCACGTGTATTTGGCGTGGCTACAAGGGGAAAGCGATGCGATTGCGGGGGTAAAGGAGCAAGACTATTACGAAAAACTGATTTTGTTAAAAAATCAGTTAAAGGAAGATTTGGGCTTGGAAAAATTCGGCGTAATCCGCGTGGGCGTGTTTACCATGGCCGAAGCGGATAGGGAAATTATGCGCGCGCAAAGCCGTGCTTGCCAAACGGATAGCGACTTTTTAATGCTGACCGAAATTGCGGAAGAACTGTTCCTATCCCCCCGCTATATGAACCCCTTTGCGCACGGGCATTACGGCGCGGAAGGGATGGAAATTCTTGGCACCCTTGCGGGTAGCCGCTTGGGGGATTACGTAAATCAAACTAAGGGCTAAAAAACGCTTGACAACGCCCAAAAAAAGGAGTATACTACGTTAGCACAGTGTGTGCTAACACGGTATAACGGGGTTATCCAATGGAAACGACTGCGTTAATTAAAGATGAAGTTTGCGAAAAAATTCTTTCCACCGCCGAAGCGCTTGCGCTGAAACACGGTGCGGAAAAACTGACCGTTCGCATGATTTTACGCGAAATGCAAGTAACCAACCGCGTTTTTTACAACCGCTATAAAAACGTGGAAGAGGTACTGAATATCGTATACCAACGGGTTACGGTTAAAATGCGCGAAAGCATCTTGCAAAAGTTTGACGGCGCAAAGGATTTTTTCACGCAAATTATTGAAATCGTTGCCAACACTCTGCGCCTTTCTTACGATACCAAAAAGAACTTTTTCCGCTTTGTTTTCGCAACCGATTCCCTTTTGGCGGATAACTTTCTTTGGTGGAAGGAAGAAATTAAAAAACTGATAGAATACGGCAAAGCCAACGGCTTACTTCGGGATTTGGATAGCGAAGGGTTAAGTTACGCTATCTGGTGCTTTATCCGCGGTTATAACGCGGACGCCTTGGCAAGAAAATTACCCAAGGATGAAGCCGTACAAAATTTCAAGTATGCGTTTTCGGTGTTTTTAGAAGGCATGAAGGCGTAAAAAAATGAATACAATACCTAACGGAAGCGTAATTTTGCTTCCGTAAAAATAATTACAGCACACGGTGTGCTAAAAACCGTTCTTCCCAAAGGGAAGAAAAAAAGGAGTTTTATGATTAAATTTTTAATTGATTCCGCATCGGATATTAGCGAAAAGGAAGCAACCGAAATGGGCGTTACTTTTTTGCCCATGATTGTCAATTTTGGGGATGAAGAATATTACGACGGCATCACCCTTATGCCTCACGAATTTTACAACAAACTTGCCGAAAGCAAGGATTTACCCAAAACTTCCCAAATTACCCCTTACCGCTTTTCGGAAGCCTTTCAAACCATGACCGAAGACGGTAGCGAGGTAATTGCCATTACCATGTCTTCCCGCCTTTCGGGCACTTATAACGCCGCCGTGCAAGCGGCAAGCGAATTTGGCGGAAAGGTGCACGTAGTGGATAGCTATACCGTTTCCGCGGGCGAACGCTTGCTGTTATCCCTTGCCTTACAACGCGCAAAGGAAGGAAAAACCGCGCAAGAAATCGTAGCCGAATTAAACGAAAAAAAGCATCAGGTTTTTATTGCTGCCACGGTGGACACCTTGGAATATTTGAAAAAAGGGGGAAGAATTTCTTCCGTTTCCGCCATTTTAGGGGGCATTTTGAATATTAAACCCCTTGTAAAAATTGTAGACGGCAAGGTGGAATCCATTGGAAAAGCGCACGGTAAAAAGAAGGCCCTTTTACTGCTAAACGAACAGGCGCGCGCCGCGGGCGGCATTGATTTTACCCTTCCCTACGCCGTAATTTATACGGGTATAGACGAAGAACCCGCTTTAACTTACGCAAAAAACAGTACGGACGTATTCCCCAAAAACGTGGAAGTTCGCCCCCAAATTATCGGTTGCACCATCGGTACGCACGTTGGCCCCGGCGCCATCGGCTTGGCGTTTTTTATCAACCAAAACTGATCATCCTTTCATTTTTTTTCCTTTTTGAAAGCGGTGGCAAGCATAAGGCTTGCCACCGCTTTTACTTTTCCCTATTCTTTATTCGTTAATTCTATCCGTATTTGAGCAATTTCCCCTTCCATACACCCCACCGAGCCTTCCAAAGCAGAAAGACTATCTTCCATTAATTTGCCGCTTGTTTCTATGCGTTCTAATATATTAACGATACGTTTCATTTCCCCCTCTATTTTTAATAGCGTTTGCAAAATTTTTTCTTCCCCTTTTTCCATTTTTATTTTCCCCCTTTCGTTTTTAGTTTTATTATAGTCAGTTATTAACGGACTGTCAAGTATTAACTGACCAAAATTTGCTATACTTTAAGTATGAAATTCACCGAACGATTTAACGAAGTATTGCATATTACACACAAAACGCAAGCGGAAATTGCGAGAGCCTTAAACCTTTCCAAGCAAGTGGTAAACGATTATACGCGGGGAAAGGCCCTTCCTTCTATCCAAACGCTATTAGCGCTTTGTGATTATTTAGAAGTTTCGGCGGATTATCTGTTAGGAAGAACGGATTATTAAAAATAAGCGGTGGCAAGCATAAGGCTTGCCTCCGCTTTTCGTTTTACGGTTGTTCGTTTACATCTTCTCGTTTTCTTCGGGCGGTAAAACGGTTTAACGTTTTTACCAAAGGTGGGAATAAAAACAGTACGGTAAACACCGCGCATACCGTTTGGGATATCAGCACGGGTATGGACGCCGCGTGGTAAATTTGGGTAAGTTTTTCCGAATACCCGTAGTATAGAGGGGTAATTAGGTTATCCAACGCGGTAAACAATGCGCCGAACACAAGGGCAAGGAACACCGCAACCGCGTGGCTTTTTACCGTTATTTTTTTATCGCATTTTTTCCCAAACCAGCCAAAACAAAACGCCAAAGCGGGATAATATACGAAGTATAAAATGACGACGTTGGGAAAAAAGCCGAACAGTACGCACCGTAAAAGGGAAAACGCGATAGACAAAATTACCCCGTCTGCCCGCCCAAAGGCGAAAGCAAACGCGGCAAGCATTACGGTTACCACTTCTACCCCCGCAATGCCCGATAATGCTAATTGCCCACCGATTAGAACCGCGCAATACGCCCCGATGAGTACGATTCTTTTTGCTTGCATATTAGAACGCCACGTACACCCACAAATATTTTTCGCCGCCCTTTACGGGAAGGGCTTCCGCGCCAAGCGCAGCAGAGGTATATACGGTTTTGCCTAATTTAATTTGACCGTATTGCTTATTTGCGTAATCGCTATCCGTGGTATACAGCATCCAGCAATACGACCAATCCGCGGGGTTTTCAATGCCGTTGATAGAGGTAATCATACCGCCTGCTTCGGTAAAGGCAAATTCGCCTTCTGCCGCCTTTTGTTGCATTAAGGAAAGCAAATTACCTTCGGCATCCTCCCCCACGGTAATTAAAAGGTACTTATCTTCCCCGGTTAATTTGCGAATTCCGTCATCCCCACCCTTGCAAGCGACAAGGGAAAAGGTAAGTGTGAGCAAAGCAAACAGCAATGCTACGAGTTTCAAGGTTTTCTTCATAAATTTTCCTCCTTACTTAGGCTTGGTGCGGGAAAACGATTGATTAGCCTTTGCGGTTTGAGGAGAAAAACGCAAACAAGTTCGCGTAGAAGGTGAAGGCGCGTACCCACGGCGGTACGCAACTGAACCTTATACGATGAAATTTGCAGGGTTTTCCCCTCAAAAGTCAATCGGATGACCGAACAAAGCCGATTAATAAAAAAATTGCGTACCGATGGCACGCAACGAAACGCGGAATATAGTTTCCGCGTTAAACGTTCTTCTCCATGCCCGAGATTTCCGTTTCCGAATTTGGTAAGGCAGGCTATCGGACTATCACCGTAATGACCGTTGCGACGGATTTTCACCGTACTTCCCCTGCTTTCAGCGGTAGAACCCCACCGCTACTCAAACCAAATGAAATTGTAAAGTTTGCAAATTGCTTTGCCTACGTATCATATCACACGAAAAGGCAAATTGCAAGTGTTTTTCAAAAAAATTCCCTAATTTTTTGCATCCGCCATTAGGATATCCCCTTCGGTAAGGGTATAGGGCAAAGTTACCCACAGTTTTTGTTGCACTAATTTTGCATCCAACACTTTTTCGCCCTTTTCATCCGTCATTTCGCTAACGGTAAACCGTTTGCCGTCCGCTTCCTGATTGGCGGAAAGAATTTCCAAGGTATCCCCCACTTGAAAGCGGTTGCGCATTTCCACAAGCGCGCGCCCCTTTTCCCCTTTCAATACTTGGGCAATGAAAACCGAGCTACCCTTACTGCCGCTATCTAGGTAGTTTACCGTTTTTTCGTTATCCCCCAAAGCGTAGGCTTGGGTAAATTCCCTATGCGCGGTTTTTTCGGGAATTGCCGCGATTTCTTCGGGCAAAACCTCCCCGCCCGCCGTGTAAAAATCAATGGCTTTGCGGTAAGCGGAAACCACGGTGGCAAGGTAGTATTCGCTTTTCATTCTACCTTCAATCTTAAAGCTATCCACACCCGCCGCCATCAGCAAAGGCAGGTGGCGAATCATATTTAAGTCCTTACTGTTCAAAATATACGCGCCGCGGCTATCTTCTTCTAATTCCAGCACCTTACCCGATTGCGTTTCGGTAAGGCTGTAATGGAAACGGCACGCTTGCACGCATTCCCCGCGGTTGGCATCCCGTTCGGTCAAATAATTAGAAAGCAAGCACCTACCGCTGTACGAAATACACATAGCGCCGTGCACGAAGGCTTCTAACTGGCAATCGGGGTTATATTCGTGAATTTCCTGAATTTCCCGAATGGAAAGTTCGCGCGCCAAAACCACGCGTTCCGCCCCTTGCTTATGCCAAAAGGCAACGGCGCGCGCGTTTAAGGTGTTGGCTTGCGTACTGATATGTACGGGAAGGGAAGGTGCGCATTCCTTTACCAAGGAAAGCATGCCTACGTCCGTAATCAGTACCGCGTCCACCCCAATGCTTTCCAAATACTGAAAATATGCTTCCGCCTGGGGGAAATCCGCGTTTTTGGGGAAAATGTTGCAAGTTACGTACACCTTTACCCCGCGTTCGTGCGCGTAAGAAACCGCCAAAGCAAGTTCTTCATACGAAAAATTATCCGCCTTGGCGCGAAGGGAAAATTCCTTCCCCCCCAAATACACCGCGTCCGCGCCGAAATGGATCGCGGTTTTTAATTTGGAAAAATTGCCCGCAGGGGCTAACAGTTCTACCTTTTTCATAAATATTTCCTATTTGCTTTTTGCAAGCGCAATAAAGCGTTCGCCTTTATCGTTTACCGCGCAGTAGTAAGTGGTATCTTACCCCAGGCGCAAACACCGAATCACACTATTCCTGCTTGGTTAAAATCAACACGCCGTCCTCTATATCGCACCTTTCAACGGTATAGCCGTTGCCGTGTAATTTCTCCGCTTCTTCCAAAAACGCGCGTAGCGAACGGATGATAGCGCCGTGCTTACTGCGGTATTCGGTTTCCCCCGTTACGTAGCCGTGGAACAGTACGTCGTCCGCAAACAAAACCCCTTTGGGGTTTAACAAAGAAAGCAAGGGGGTAAGCAAGGAAGAATACGCACCCTTGGGGCCATCCAAAAGTATCAAATCAAAGGGCTCTGAAAGGGCGGGAACCACTTCCAAAATATCCCCGTACACCGCGCGAACGCGGTGATCAACCCCCGCCGCCGCAAAATGCTTTCTTGCGGTAAGGGCGCGGTCCTCACTCAATTCCACCGTAACCAAAAAGGACTTAGGCGCGTAAGCAAGTAAGGATAGCGCGGTTGCCCCTTCCGCCGTGCCAAGTTCTAAGATGCGCTTGGGGGCGGTTTGGCTAGCGATTTTCAGTAATTTTTCGCGCGTTTGGGGGCGCAGGGTTTCCACCCCACGGGCGCGATTATCTTGCCATACCCCGTCCGCGTACGTTTTTAACTCGTCGTGCGTCATCATCGTTGTTTCGTTCGCTTAAATTTCGGTTACCGCCGTTACGATAACGGGGTTTTGCTTACTGCTGCGGTATACGCAGTTTTTCAGCGCCCTACGGGCGGTGGATATCACCTCTTCACGGGTGGCTTTGCTTAAAGAAGAAAGGGCGGCGGTTACCGCAAACGCGCCTTCGGTAAGCAGTTTTTCCAAGCCTTCGGCTAAAAAGCCTTTGCATAGAATTTTGGGGGGAGCCAACAGTTCCCCGCTGCCCGCGGATACGGTTAAGGCAAGCACCAAAAGTCCGTCCTCCGCCATATGGCGGCGATCCGCCAAAATTTCGTCGTTGCCGTCCATACTGTCCCCGTCAACTAAGGTCGCGCCCGCGTGGAAGGAATCGGTAAATTTAATTTGCTTTTGGGTTACGCTAACCGCGTTGCCGATTTGCGCAATCAAGGCGCACGCGGGGTTTAACCCCAAACTTACCGCTAAATCCACGTGCTTTTTTAAGTGGCGGTATTCCCCGTGTACGGGCATAAAATACTTAGGCTTTAACAGGGTGTGCAAAAGCTTTAATTCTTCCTTACAAGCGTGCCCCGAAACGTGCACGTTTTCCAAGGATTCGTAAATAACTTCCGCGCCCAAGCGATACAAATTATTGATTACGCGATACACGGATTTTTCGTTGCCCGGGATGGGGGAAGCGGATAAAATTACGGTATCGTTGCCATCCACCTTCACGCGGTTAAATTCCCCGCTTGCCATACGGGTAAGCGCGCTCATGGGTTCCCCTTGGCTACCCGTACATAAAATCACCAATTCCCTATCGGGAATTTTTTTAATTTTTTCAATATCTACTACGTCTTCCAAATCGTACGAAAGTTCCCCAATGGAAAGGGCGGCTTCCGCAACGTTAATCATACTTCTACCAGAGAACGCAACCTTTCTGCCGTACTTTTTGGCTAAATCCAAAATTTGTTGTAAGCGATGCACGTTGCTGGCAAAAGTGGCAATGATTAACCTGCGCGTGGTGTTTTCCGCAAAAATGCCGTCTAACGTTTGCCCAACCACCCGCTCGCTCATAGTATAGCCGGGGCGTTCCACGTTGGTGCTTTCGCAAAGGAATAAGGTTACCCCTTCCTTACCGATTTCCGAAATACGCTTTAAGTCCATCGGCTCGCCCGCAACGGGGGTGTGGTCCATCTTAAAATCCCCCGAATGGAACACGATGCCTTGGGGGGTGCGAATTGCAAGCGCAACCGCCCCCGCAATGGAGTGGTTTACGTTGATAAATTCGGTTTCAAAGCAACCCAAGGTAAGCTTCGTGCCAGGTTTTACACAGTTCAAATCTACGTCTTGCAAGCGGTGTTCCTTTAACTTGTTTTCCACCAGCATTAAGGTAAGTTTGGTAGCAAAAACGGGAACGTTCAGTTCTTTTAACAGATAAGGGAGCGAACCGATATGGTCTTCATGCCCGTGGGTTAAAAGTACACCGCGCACCTTCTCCTTCCGCTCCATAAGATAGGTAAAATCGGGAATTACAAGGTCAATCCCGGGCATGGATTCGGTGGGAAAGGTGGAGCCGCAGTCAATGATAATAATATCCTCGCCACACTCCAATGCGGTCATATTTTTACCGATTTCCCCCACGCCGCCAAGGAATAAAACCTTTAGTTCGTTGTCTTTTTTCTTCAAAATTATCTCCTTCCCACCCAAAGGTGGGGCGTTTATTTCCTTTTGGGAAGCCGAGCGCTTCCGTATTCCCCCTTATTATACAACAACGGGGCAAAAAAGTAAACAGTTTTTTTGGGTTTTCGGGGCGCGCGGTAAAATTTCGCCTTCGCTTTTCACGTAAAAGGCAAAAACTTTGCCGAAAGTTGCATTTTTTTGGGAATTACCTTGTAATTCGTTTGCGTTTTTTTCAAAGAAGGTTTATAATAAATGCAAAATTTATTTCCGAACGGAGGTTACGGTAATGAGAGTTTACAACTTTTCGGCTGGTCCTTCCATGCTCCCCATGGAAGTATTAGAAGAAGCACAAAGAGATTTTCTTGACTACAACGGCACGGGTATGAGCGTGGTGGAAATGAGCCACCGCAGTAAGCCCTTCCAAGCCATCGTTGACGAAGCGGAAGCGTTGCTTCGCGAACTGATGAATATTCCCGAAGATTACGACGTGTTGTTCGTTCAAGGCGGGGCTTCCACCCAATTTGAAGCAGTTCCCTTGAACCTTTTGAAAAACGGCAAAGCGGACTACATCGTAACGGGTAACTTTGCAAATAAGGCGTACAAGGAAGCGCAAAAGTACGGCGACATCGCTTGCGCAGCTTCTTCCAAGGAAGATAACTACACGTACATCCCCAACGTGGACGAAATTAAGTTCCGCGACGGTATCGACTACGTGCATATCACCACCAACAACACCATTTTCGGTACCCGTTACACCAAGTTCCCCAAAACGGAAGCACCCTTGGTTGCGGATATGAGCAGTAACATTCTTTCCGAACCCGTGGACGTATCCAAGTTCGGTTTGATTTACGCAGGCGCGCAAAAGAACGTAGCCCCCGCAGGCGTTACCATCGTTATCGTGAAAAAGGAATTAACCAACCAAACGATGGCTATCTGCCCCACTATGTTAAAATATTCCACCCAAGCGCCCGAACATAGCCTTTACAACACCCCCCCTTGCTTCTGCATTTACATGGCTATGCTTACCTTCCGTTACTTAAAGAAGATCGGCGGTCTTTCCGCAATGAAGGAAATTAACGAAAGAAAGGCAAACATGCTGTACGATTACATTGATAACAGCGGTTTCTACACCAACCCCGTAAGAAAGGAAGACCGTTCTATGATGAACGTTCCCTTCGTTACCCCCTCCAAGGAATTGGATGAAAAGTTCGTAAAAGAAGCGGCTGCAAACGGTTTGGTTTCCTTAAAGGGCCACAGACTTGTTGGCGGTATGAGAGCTTCCATTTACAACGCAATGCCCGAAGAAGGTATCGTTGCATTAATCGACTTCATGAAAAAATTTGCAAAGGAAAACGCGTAAGATTATGAAAGAAATTTTAAAATTAAACGAAATTAGCCCCGTTGCAAACGGCGCTTTCCCCGCTGACTACGCTTTGGTAAAGGAAAGCGAAAACCCCACGGGTATCATGCTTCGCAGCTTTAACATGCACGAATACGCAATCCCCGCAAGCGTTCTTGCAATTGCACGTGCAGGCGCAGGCGTTAACAACATCCCCGTTGCGGATTGCGCAGAAAAGGGTATCGTGGTATTCAACACCCCCGGCGCAAACGCAAACGCTGTTAAAGAATTAGTGCTTTGCTCCCTTCTTCTTGCTAGCAGAAAAATCGTTGACGGGATTGACTGGGTAAAATCCGTGAAGGACGACCCCGCCCTTTCCAAAACGGTAGAAAAGGGTAAAAGCAAGTTCGTTGGCCCCGAAATTTTGGGCAAAAAACTGGGTGTTATCGGTCTTGGCGCAATCGGCGCAATGGTTGCAAACTCCGCGCACGCGCTTGGTATGGAAGTTTACGGCTACGACCCCTACATTTCGGTAGACGCAGCTTGGAACCTTTCCCGCGCAATTAAGCACGAAACGGATTTGGTTCACCTTTTATCCGTATGCGACTACGTAACCTTACACATCCCCTTTACGGGCGAAAACAAAGGTATGTTCAACACCGAAACCATCGCTAAGATGAAAACGGGCGCTGCGCTTATCAACCTTTCCCGCGGGGAACTTGTAGATAGTGCTGCAGTACTTGAAGCAACCGCTAGCGGTAAGCTTTCCCGCTACGTAACCGACTTTGCGGATGCAAGCTTGGTTGGCGCACCCAACGTAATTTGCATGCCCCACCTTGGCGCTTCCACCCCCGAAGCAGAAGATAACTGCGCGGTTATGGCAGCACAAGAACTGGTAGACTTTATTGATAACGGTAACATCAATAAGAGCGTGAACTACCCCAACTGCGCTATGCCCCGTTCTTCCGCTTGCCGCGTTACGGTTTGCCACAAGAACCAACCCAATATGATTGCCGCAATCACTTCCGTTCTTTCCAAAGAAGGTTTGAACATTGAAAACTTCGTGGATAAGAGCAAGGGCGACTTTGCGTATAGCATCTTGGATTTGAATGCAACCCCTTCCGCACAAACCATGGAAGAATTAAACGCTGTGGACGGCGTAATCCGTACCCGCGTAATCGCTTAATAGCATAACAACGAAACGGGCTACGCCAAACGCGTAGCCCGTTTTTTATACCCTTTATCCTTTGGATAAAAGAACACCGCCCCGTAAAAACCGCGGGGCGGTGTGTTTGTTGTTTGTATGGATAACCAAAGTTATACAAGGCTAGCTTCCCACACCAAATACGGTGGCGGAGAAACGAGTTATGCAAGGCTCGCAACCCTACTCCCCATAAGGCGGCGGAGAACCAAGCAAGACAAGGAAGTCCGAGCCGTTTGGGACGGAAGTATACTTACCGTATTCGACGGTCCAAAGGGCGATGGCTGACACCGTATTGCGACGGTTATACGCCGCCGAAAAAATAGGCGGATTAGAAACAAGCGATACAAGGCTTGTTCTTGCCACGGTGGCGGAGAAACGAGTTATGCAAGGCTCGCAATGAATTTGGGATGAGATAAACCTTTTTGGTTATCGAAGTCCAAATTCGCAGCAGTTAACGAAGCAGAACGAAGTTTATACGCCGCCGTTATACGTCCATTTCGTTAAGCAAGGACTCTTCCTTCCGCAACGCCTTGGGAATTACGATATGGTCGTAATCCAGGTAGTACTTTCTATCCGTGTAGCTATAATAAAAGATAAAGGAAAGAGAAGTAAAATACATAGAAGTTACGGTGGGAAACACCAAAAAGCCGATACCGAACGTAACGAAGCCGAACAATACGAACAACGCTTCGCAAACCACCAAGGATACGATATACGTACCGAAAAGGGATAGGAAACGCTTTTTACCGCGCAGTTGGGCAAAAGAAGATTTCAAAGCGCTGCCCACGCCCTTCTTATCCACAACGATGGCGGGCATAAAGCCGTTCATAACCGTGTAGTAAAGGGCGAACATCACGATGGCGAACACGTAAATTAAACCGAAGGTTAGAATTTGCAAATGCGGAACTAACACCACGAACGCGTATAAAATTGCCGTAACGGTAAGCACCGTGTACGCCGTTTTTAATACGGTTTGCACTAATTGATACATAACCGCCCTGGGAAGTTGACGGAAGAAGCAACGGAAAAACCCTTGGTTGGACATGGTAGACATATAATCGTTTACCGCGTTGCCGTAGGTAAAGCTGCTAAGCCCTTTCAAAAATTCCCCAAAGAACACCGCAAGAACGATTCCTAAAACCACAAGGGCGATATTGCCTTTTTTGGAAAGAACCATAGCAAGGAAATTCTTCATTCCCGTTTTCATAATCGGGCCGTACGCGCTTAAATCTTCCCCGTGCAAAATGCTTTTCCACAGTTCTTTTAGCGTAACCACTAAAAATTCCAGTTCCCTACTTTCAAAAACGTAGCGAATGGCGGGCAAAACGATTGCCGCGCCCAAACCGATGGCTAAAGCAAACACCAAAACGCGGTACGTTACCAATTTCCAAAGATTGTAAAAAGTGGAAGAAGTAATCTTCGACGCTTTTCCGCAATACATACCTTTTCCCCCTTGGGTAGGTTCTTTTTAGAACCTTATTTGGTTTAGTATAGCAGTTTTTTTAGGAAAAAGCAAGTATTTTACGTAAATCCGCGTTCAATCGTACGCAATTATTGCGAACACAGCAGTTCGTAGCGTTCGTATAACGCGTCGTAACCGTAAGAACCCAAATATTTGTGGTAAATATCGTCCGTCTTTACGTAGTTAAACGCTTGCGAATTCGTAAAATTGCCCAAGTACGCGTAACACGCTTCTAACTTGTCGTACATCATGGAAGTTCGGGTTACCGTTTCTTCGTTTGCGCGCTCAAACACGAACTGTTGCGCTTGTAAATTATACTGCGCTTCCTTAATTACTTGTTCGTTATTAAACTCCGTAACCGCTTGCTTGCGTTCTTCTTGCTCCTTTTTAAGGAGCAATTTCTTTTCTTTCAACGCGCTTTCGTACGCGGTTTGCGCTACGGCAAGTTCCGCATCGTACAACCGTTCTTCCTTTTGGCACGCGTCTGATAATTGCGCAATTTTTTTATCGTAATCCTGCCCCACATTACTAACGGCAACGTCCTTCGCGTTAAACAAAGCCAAACGTCTGGATAAATACCACGCGCTTTTTTGCATTCCTCGTTTTTCCGTTTGCGCGTCCAAATCGCTAATCGCGGTTTGCCATTTCCCTTCCTCCGCGCTTACCGCCCTTTCCTTTTCCGCTTGCAGTTCGGTTTTTTTTGCGGTATTCGTTGCCACCGCGTTTAACTTTTGGGCGGCAATGCGTTGGGCGGCAAGTTGCTTTTCCGCAACCATACCTTCGGCAAAAGCAAGCAGTTCGGAATCCGTCATGGGGGTAAACGCTTGCCTATCCAGTTTCAATTCGGGAAAAATTGCGGAATAAAAGGTACTGTAAGTTTTTTCAATATCTTCAAACCGCGCAATCAATTCCTCCCTGGTTTTAATTTCTATCTTTACGCTCATTTTCATTCTCCTTCCGTAAAGGTGATAACGGGCTTAACGAAAAGCGAGGAGGGATGCGCGGAGGTAATTTCCAAAATAAAGCGCGCCCCGGATAACACCGTACGCTTTACGTTATCCCCATCCGTAAGCGGCAATACCGAAGCCCCCTTATCGCTTTGTACCCGTAGCCTGCCTTTGCCTTTCGCCCATACGGCTACGCTTGTTAAAATTTTACGTACGTTCAACCTACCAAAGTCCGTGGGGCGGGAACGCCACAGTTTAGGCAGGGGGGAACCTTCCACCACGCACTCTTCACACAGCGCGCCTATGGCGGCTTTGCCGTAGGTAACCGAAATTTCCCCATCTTCCTCCCCAGCTACGGCGAAGGAAGTAATCCCCCTACCCGCGCCCCAAAATACCGCGTTTTCTTCTAAATCGAACAAGCCTTCGCGCTTGCCGCGTTCGGTATTGCAAGCAAAATAGTAAATTCCGTCCTTAATCACGGCGCAACCTACC
>JAZUCI010000014.1:0-4688 GCA_045639045.1 Christensenellaceae bacterium | reverse complement strand
CGTGGTTGCGTTATACACTTCGTATTCCCCTTGTTGCGCTTCGTTGGTATCGTTTAGAACGTACACGCCGCAGTTCCAAGCCTTGGGCTCGTCCATAGCAATGGTTACGGGCGCTTGGCTTTGCTTGATGAAGTAGTACGCCATTTTTTTGGTGTAGTAGTAATCTACCACGGCATCCGAGAATTGGGGCCAGCAGTCTATCATATTCCACCACAAAATACCCATACATTCAGGTTTACGGATACGGCAACGTTCAATCATATATTTGCACGCTTCCGCTTGGGCGCCTTGCGAAAGGATGGCAAGTTCATCCAAATCGTTAGGATAGTGGCCGAAAATACCTTCTAACTGGTCGAACATTTGGGTAATACGGCCATTCCACCAACCGCCAAGACCTTCGGGATCGGTTGCGTGCAATACCCATTCTTCGTTTTGCGCGCTACCCGGCCACAAGTTTTCGGGCGTGATGAATTTTTTCACCGAGGAAGCCGAGGGGCAACCGAAGTAACCGAATTCACCGATAAAGTGCGCCAAATTCAGTTTGTATTCTTCCCCTTTGTAATAATCGCGAGAGCCCCAAGCGTGCGATTCGGGCATAATGGAGCCATCCCTTTTTTCGCAAACTTCTTTCGCGTAGTAGGGGGAACTGGGATAGTAATCGCGGAAGGGATCGTATAATTTCAGCTGCGCGGGAATGACACGGCGGCAAAGATCGTCCATCTTTTCGGGATCCATAAAGAACTGATACCACGCCCAGTCAATTTCGTTGTTACCGCAGTAAAGGGCAAGGGAGGGGTGGTTTCTTACGCGAAGAACGAATTTTTTCACTTCTTCCTTGGCTTTGTTAAGGAAATCCTCCCCGTGGGGATAGGTGTTGCAAGCAAAACCAAAGTCCTGCCATACCAAAATACCGTGTTGATCGCAAAGGTTAAAGAATTCGTCGCTTTCATACACGTTACCGCCCCAGCAACGGATAATGTTACATTCGCTATCCACGCAAAGGTCAAAGGCTTTTTGCAATCTTTCCGCATCGTTACTGTGCATGGAATCCAAGGGTACCCAGTTGGTGCCTTTGCACATAATGGGAACGTTGTTTACTTCCACGCAGAATTCCCCGTCCTTGCCTACGCCGACGTCCGTACGGATGAGTTTGCACTTTCTTAAACCGAATTTGGTGTGGTAATCGCAAACCAATTCGCCGTCTTCATCAAACACGTTTAAAGTGATATCGTAAAGGTTGGGATCGCCATAGCCGTGCGGCCACCAAAGTTTCGCGTTTACCACGTCCGTACGCATGGTGGAGTGGGTAAAGCGAAGGATTTGGGAAATTTCAAAGGTGCTATCCCCGCACTTACCAAGCAGTTGCACGCGATATTTATTGAAATGCTTGGGGGAAACGTTTACGTTATATTGCGCCCAAATCCAAGCAAGCGTTCTGCCGTGTTCATCCACGCGAACGTTGATGGTGGATAGGTACAAATCTTCTACGCGCGCTTTGCCCTTGTATAAAAGGGAAACGCCCTTCCAAATGCCCGCGGAAACCAAGCGGGGGGTAATATCCCATCCGTACATATGGGCAGCTTTTCTTATGGAAAGTCCTTCGAAATTGCGGGGGAAACCCGTCATATACGCAAAATGTTCTTGACGGCTTGCGTAGTAAAGGCTGGATTCAATACGTACGGAAAGCACGTTTTTGCCCGCCACTAAGTATTCGTTCACGTTAAATTCGTGTTCTACTAGCATATTATCGCTTTTGCCGATTTCCACCCCGTTGATAAAGTAGGTGGCAACGGTATCTACCCCGTCAAAGCGGAGTACCATTTCGTAATCGTTAAAGTCCTTATCTACGGTGAATTCCTTTTCGTACCACCATTCGTTGAGTTCTAAAGGTTCTGCCGCCTTAATGTTTGCGCCAACGTAAATATCGGGAAGAAGGCCTGCCGCCATTAAGTCCTTTTCCACGTTGCCGGGGATGGTGCCTTGGATTTTGTTAATTCCTTTTAGGGCATGGAGCTCTTCGGGCGTGGTTGCTTTGAAAGCTTCGGTTTCATAATAATATAAATCGCATTTACCTTCAATTTTGGTAATTTTCATCGTTTTTCTCCTTTTTATAAATCCAGCGCGGCTACGACTGCGCCGTAATCACCAATTTGTTCGCCAAGCTGCGCGGGTACGATTTCACATACCGAAAGGGAGTTTTTAAGCGCTTCCTTTTGCAGCATTTTTTGCATTTCCTTCCGCATAAAATCGCCTGCGCGCGCAAATACGCTGCCGATAACGATTTTTTCGGGGTTTAAGATATCGATAATAAGCGAAAGACCGATACCCAAGTAATGCCCCGAAAGGCGCATTACTTCTAACGCGTCCTCTGCGCCTTCGCGGCAAGCAAGGGCTACGTCCTTAGTGGTAATATCGTGTACGTCGTTCGTTTTCATGTACGATACGGGCAAGCCCGACTGTAAGCGTTGGTTCGCCTTGGAAATTGCTACTTGACGGATACCGTTACCGCTGCAAAACCCTTCAAACGAGCCCGCTTTGCCGTAACCCACGGGGCCATCCTGTTCCAAGCGGAAGTGACCGATTTCCCCCGCGTTTCCGTTGGTGCCCGTGTACAGTTTGCCGTTTAGGATAAGCCCTGCACCAAGCCCCGTACCGAACGTCATAAACACCATATTTTTACTGCCGCGGCCTGCGCCGTACTGCCATTCCGCAAGCGCGCACGCGTCCGCATCGTTCTTTAAACGCGCGGGGCAACCCAAATTCTTTTCAATATATTCGGTGATATACACCTCCGTCCAACCGGGAAGGTTGGGGGGGGATAAAATTACCCCGCGGGAAGAATCTAACGGCCCACCGCAAGATATACCTGCAAGCATATCCTTTACGTTAAGACCGAATTCCGCAATCATTTCCTTTGCGTGCGAAATTAAGGTATCTAACACTTCGTAAGGGGTGCCTTGCGTTTTAATTTCCACACGCTTTAAAAATTGGATATCCGAACCGTTTACTTCCGCCAACAAAATGGCGCATTTGGTTCCGCCGATATCAAAACCGACGATATGCATAGCGATTCCCCCTTTTATTCACCGAAAATTTCGTTTTCTACCGCGCGGCAAATTAAGTGATATAAGGGCAAGTGGCATTCTTGCACCTTGAAGGTTTCGGTTTCGGGAACGGCAAAGGTTACGTCACATACGTCCTTCATGATACCGCCCTTTTGCCCCACCAAGCCCACGGTGTAGGTGCCTTTAAGGTTGGCAACCAAAAGCGCGTAATAAATGTTTTTGGAGTTACCCGAAGTGGAAATACCGATGAGTACGTCCTTATCCGTGCAATAGCCGTACGCTTGTTGCGCGTTGCAAAGGTCGGGCGCGGCGTCGTTTGCATACGCCGTCATAATTCCGCTTTGGGAAATTAAGGAAATTGCAGGGATAGAGCCTTGCAAATTATCCGCAAGGTATTTGCCCGCTTCCCCGTACGCGCTTTCCATTTTTTCGCGCATAGCGGAAGGAACGGGGCGTTTGATGTAAAATTCTTTTAAAAATTCCCCAACGATATGTTCGCAGTCCGCCGCGCTTCCACCGTTACCGCAAACCAAAATTTTACCGCCCTTTTCCACACGCGCGGTGATTTCCGCAACGGCGGATTCAATTTGGGGGCGCAAGTACGCCATTTGGGGGTAACGAACGTAAAATTCTTCCATCGCCACAAGAGTTTGCTTTTTCATATTCGTTTTCTCCTTATTTATTATCTAAATAATCAATGTATTCGTCGTAGGACGCCATTTTGTCGTATAACTTTTTGCCGCCTTCGATATGAATAATGCGGTTTGCCACGGTGGAGCAAAGTTCTTGGTCGTGCGAGGTAAACAGGACGTTCCCCTTAAAGTTTTCCATACCGTGGTTTAGGGAGGTGATGGATTCCAAATCCAAGTGGTTGGTGGGATCGTCAAACACCAAGAAGTTCCCCCCTTCCAGCATCATTTTTGCTAGCATACAGCGAACGCGTTCGCCCCCCGAAATAACGCTTGCCTTTTTAAGCGCTTCGTTGCCCGAAAAGAGCATTCTGCCAAGCCAACCGCGTAAAAATTCTTCAAAATGGTCGTAAGAATACTGGCTGAGCCATTCCACAAGCGAAAGATTTACGTTTTCAAAGTAGGGGTTGTTATTTTGGGGGAAATACGAAGTGGTTATGGTTTTACCCCAACGGATGGTGCCGCTATCCGGTTGTTCAAAGCCCAAAAGCACTTGGAAAAGCATGGTAATCGTGGTGCTTTTATCGCTGAAAAACGCGATTTTATCCCCTTTGTTCACGGTGAAATCCAAATTTTCAAAGTAACCTTTTTTGGTTAAGCCTTCCACCATTAAAATATCGTGCCCGATTTCCTTTTCAAACTTGAAATCCACGAAGGGATACTTGCGAAGGGAGGGTTTGATATCTTCCACCGTCAGTTTTTCCAATTCCTTTTTACGGGAGGTTGCCTGACGGGATTTACTTGCGTTTGCGGCAAAGCGCGCGATAAAGTCTTGCAATTCTTTAGCGCGTTGTTCAGCCTTTTTATTTTGTTCCTTTTGTTGGCGAAGCATTAACTGGCTGGTATGATACCAGAAATCGTAGTTGCCCACGAACACGTTAATTTTACCAAAGTCTACGTCGCAAATATGCGTGCAAACCTTGTTTAAGAAGTG
>JAZUCI010000013.1:0-7248 GCA_045639045.1 Christensenellaceae bacterium | reverse complement strand
GATGGTGAATACGTCTTCTACAGGAAGAACGAAGGGCTTATCGTCTTCACGTTGGGGATCGGGAATGTAGCTATCGATAGCATCCATAAGTTCGAATACGGGAGCGCAATCAGCGGATGCTGCAACGGTTGCAGGATCAGCGGAAGATGCAACTTCCAAAGCCTTAAGAGCGGAACCCTTGATGATGGGGGTATCTGCGCCGGGGAACTTGTATTCGTTCAAAAGATCGCGAACTTCTTCTTCAACGAGCATAAGAAGTTCTTCGTCGTCTACTTGGTCGCACTTGTTAAGGAATACTACGATGTAGGGAACACCTACTTGGCGAGCAAGAAGGATGTGTTCACGGGTTTGGGGCATGGGACCGTCGGTTGCAGCACAAACAAGGATTGCACCGTCCATTTGCGCAGCACCGGTAATCATGTTCTTAACGTAGTCAGCGTGGCCGGGGCAGTCAACGTGAGCGTAGTGACGCTTTTCGGTTTGGTATTCGATGTGAGAAGTGTTAATCGTAATACCTCTTGCCTTTTCTTCGGGCGCTTTGTCGATTTGGTCGTATCTCATTTTTTCTGCGCCGCCCTTAGCAGCCAAGCACATAGAGATAGCAGCCGTTAACGTGGTTTTACCGTGGTCTACGTGGCCGATGGTACCAATGTTAAGGTGGGGTTTGCTTCTGTCAAATTTTGCCTTTGCCATTTTAATTTTCCTCCAATTAAAATCTTTGTTTTTTTATTTTTGTTTTTATTTTATTGGCGTTCCCGCCTTAAAACTTAATTAGTCGTTCTTCTTACCGCGTTCGCCAATGATCTTTTCGCTGATGCTCTTGGGAACTTCGAAGTAATGGTCGAACTGCATGGTGTAGTTACCGCGGCCTTGCGTTCTGGAACGAAGGTCGGTAGCGTAACCGAACATTTCAGAAAGGGGAATAAAGGAATCGATAACCTTTACGCCGTTTCTATCTTCCGTACCGCAGATGGTACCGCGACGGGAAGAAACGTTACCCATCAAATCGCCGAAGTAATCTTCGGGAGTGATGATTTCAACCTTCATGATGGGTTCGAGAAGTACGGGGTTAGCCTTCTTAACGCCGTCCTTAAACGCCATAGAACCTGCGATTTTGAACGCCATTTCGGAAGAGTCGACGTCGTGGAACGAACCGTCGTAAACAACCGCTTTGAAGTCAACCACTTCGTAGCCAGCAAGGAAACCGTTCTTTGCTGCTTCTTCAATACCCTTGCATACGGGTTGGATATATTCCTTGGGAATGGAGCCACCAACGGTTTCATCTTCAAAGATAAAGCCTTGGCCGGGTTCCAGGGGTTCCAAGCGAATCTTACAGTGACCGTATTGACCTTTACCACCCGACTGACGGATGTACTTGCCTTCTGCTTCCACTGCTTTTCTGAAGGTTTCGCGGTAAGCAACTTGGGGTTTACCAACGTTTGCTTCTACCTTGAATTCACGAAGAAGACGGTCTACGATGATTTCCAAGTGCAATTCGCCCATACCTGCGATAATGGTTTGGCCCGTTTCTTGATCGGTGTAGGTCTTGAAGGTGGGGTCTTCTTCCGCAAGTTTGATAAGCGCTAAGGTCATCTTTTCTTGACCAGCCTTGGTTTTGGGTTCGATAGCAACTTGGATAACGGGATCGGGGAATTCCATCTTTTCTAATACGATGGGATGCGATTCCGCGCAAAGGGTATCACCGGTGGTGGTATCCTTCAAACCAACGATAGCACAGATATCACCCGCGTTAACTTCGGGAATTTCTTCTCTGTGGTTAGCATGCATTAAAAGTAAACGGCCAACGCGTTCCTTTTTACCCTTGGTAGAGTTATAAACGTAGGAACCTGCGGGAAGAGTACCAGAGTATGCACGGAAGAACGCAAGCTTACCAACGAAGGGGTCTGCCATAATCTTAAATGCAAGACCTGCGAAGGGAGCGTTGTCATCCGATTCTCTGGATTCTTCTACGCCGTCGGGCGTAACACCCTTAATTGCTTCTACGTCCAAAGGACCGGGAAGGTAATCGATGATTGCGTCAAGAAGCATTTGAACGCCCTTGTTCTTATACGAAGAACCGCAAAGAACGGGGGTGCACTTCATGGCGATGGTCGCTTTTCTTAAAGCGCGTTTGATGTCTTCTACGGGAAGGTCGCCTTCTTCGAAGAATTTTTCCATCAATTCGTCTTCTTGTTCAGCGGCAAGTTCAACGATTGCGAGGTGCAGTTCTTCTGCTTTATCCTTGTATTCATCGGGAATTTCCGCAACGTGGAACTTTAAGCCCATTTCGTCGTCGTAAATTTCCGCTTTCATACCGATAAGGTCGATAATACCGCAGAAGGTTTCTTCCTTACCAATGGGGTATTCAATCATCAAGGGGTTGGTTTTCAAACGTTCGCGCATCATATCAACGGCGTGGTCGAAGTTAGCACCGTTAATATCCATTTTGTTTACGTACGCGATACGGGGAACGCCGTACTTATCTGCTTGACGCCATACGGTTTCGGATTGGGGTTCTACGCCGCCCTTCGCACAGAAGGTAGCAACCGCGCCGTCCAGTACGCGCAAGGAACGTTCTACTTCTACGGTAAAGTCTACGTGGCCGGGGGTGTCAATGATGTTGATTCTGTAATCTTCACCATTGTTCTTCCAGATACAGGTAGTTGCCGCGGAGGTAATGGTAATACCGCGTTCTTGTTCTTGAACCATCCAGTCCATGGTAGCAGCGCCTTCGTGCGTTTCACCGAGTTTGTGCGTTTTGCCCGTGTAGAACAAAATACGTTCGGTGGTGGTAGTTTTACCTGCGTCGATGTGCGCCATAATACCAATGTTTCTGGTATGTTTTAAGTCGTATTGTCTAGCCATAAATTCACCTATTACCAGCGGTAATGTGCGAACGCCTTGTTCGCTTCCGCCATTCTGTGCATATCTTCCTTCTTCTTAACTGCGCCGCCTGCATTGTTAAAGGCATCCATCAGTTCGGAAGCAAGTTTATCACACATTTCTCTGTCGCTTCTCTTTCTTGCACAATCCACGATCCAGCGGATAGCAAGGGTTTGTCTTCTTTCGGGACGGATTTCGATGGGAACTTGGTAGTTAGAACCACCTACACGGCGAGCTTTAACTTCCAAAACGGGCATAACGTTTTGAATTGCTTGGCCGAAAATTTCCATTGCGTCTTTGCCAAGTTTATCGCTCATTTTAGCAAACGCGTCGTAAACGATACCTTGTGCAATACCTTTTTTACCGTCGTACATAACCTGATTTACAAGCTTGGTAACAACCTTGCTTTTGTAAATAGGATCGGGTAATACGTCTCTCTTGGGGACGCTTCCTCTTCTAGGCATAATTGTTTCCTCCTTAATTATTTTTGGCGGGGGACTTCCACCCCCAAGCGTACAGCTATCGCCTTTCCCTATTCGGGCTGCGAACCTTCTGCAAAGTCTGACCTTGCATACTGCCTACCTTGTCGATATATTCGGAAAATTCATCAACTCGGAGTAACGGTACGATTTTGTTGTTTTCGTGTTAGTTAGTTACCGAAATGCTTATTTGGGACGTTTTGCGCCGTATCTAGAACGTGCCTGTCTGCGTTTAGCAACACCGGCCGTATCCAACGCGCCGCGGATGATGTGGTAACGAACACCGGGTAAGTCCTTTACACGACCGCCACGGATTAAAACCGAACTGTGCTCTTGCAAGTTGTGGCCTTCACCGGGGATGTATACGGTACCTTCCTGTTTGTTCGTCAATCTAACTCTCGCGATTTTACGCATTGCAGAGTTGGGCTTCTTGGGAGAAGTCGTGGTTACGGACAAGCATACGCCGCGTTTTTGGGGACATTTATCCAAAATGGGGCTCTTGCTCTTGTAGGTAATCTTTTCTCTGCCTTGTCTGATAAGCTGATTGATAGTAGGCATACCTTTCCTCCTTTTTTAGTGATGTTTTCCTGAATATAGCGACGGTTGCCGCAAATATAAAGAAGTCTAAATTACGTACGCGCGACTATAAATTAAAATAGAAAAGCGCGCGAAAACCGCCCTTCCCTTCCCGTTTTGGGAAGAGAATTGACGGATTTTTTGCTATTAGGGACATACTTTTCGTAATATCCTTATCCATTTTACCAAAAACGCAAACGGCTTGTCAACCTTTTTTAGGGATTTTTTTATTTTCCCTACGTTTTTCGTAAATTACCTTATTGTAACAGGTCTTGGGGGTTGTTTAATTGGGGGCTTAAGTTCTTGTATTCTCTTACGCCCGTACCTGCGGGGATTAACTTACCGATGATTACGTTTTCTTTCAAACCGATCAGCGGGTCAATCTTATTCTTGATAGCCGCATCCGTAAGTACCCTTGCGGTTTCCTGGAAGGAAGCAGGGGAAAGGAAGCTTTCGGTTGCAAGCGCTGCCTTAGTGATACCAAGAAGCATACGTTTTGCGGTTGCGGGGCGGCCACCCATTTGCAGGGTTCTTAAGTTTTCTTCTTCAAAGCGGAATACGCTTACCAATTCGCCGGGCAGAAGTTCGGTATCCCCGCTGTTTTCCACCTTAACCTTTTTCAGCATTTGGCGAACGATGATTTCAACGTGTTTATCGTTGATATCTACGCCTTGGCCGCGGTATACGGATTGTACTTCGGAAAGCAGATACTTTTGCACGCCGCTTACGCCGCGGGTGGTAAGTACGTCCTGGGGATATAACGAACCTTCGGTAAATACGGTGCCGGGTTCCACTTGATCCCCCGTTTTAACGAAGAGTTTGCTACCAAAGGGCAGGGTGTAGTCCTTGGTTTCGCCTTCGGGCGTTTTAACAACGACTTTCTTCACCTTATCCTTTTCTTCAACGGTTACCGTACCCCAAACTTCGCAAAGTTGCGCAACGCCCTTGGGCTTTCTTGCTTCGAAAAGTTCTTCTACGCGGGGAAGACCTCGAGTAATATCCCCCGTGGATGCGATACCACCCGTGTGGAAGGTACGCATGGTAAGCTGGGTACCGGGTTCACCGATGGATTGCGCCGCGATGATACCAACGGCTTCGCCTACGCGCACGGGATCGCCCGTGGACATATCTTTACCGTAGCACTTCGCGCATACGCCGTTTTTAACGCGGCAGGTGAATACGCTGCGGATAACAACCGATTCAATGCCTGCGTTTACGATTGCTTGCGCGCTATCGTCCGTAATCATTTCCCCTTCGGCAACGATTACTTCGCCCGTGGTGGGATCTACTACGTCTTGCGCGGGATATCTACCAGCCAAGCGATCTTCTAATTTTTCAATTACTTCCCCGCGGCCGCCGTCCGAAGCGATACCGTAGATAGCCGAAACTTCGATACCCTTGGTACGTTCGCCAGCCGAAGCGAAGCAGTCTTCTTCCCTAACGATTACGTCTTGCGCTACGTCTACCAAACGGCGGGTTAAGTAACCCGAGTCTGCCGTTTTTAACGCGGTATCCGTTAAGCCTTTACGTCCACCGTGCGAAGAAATGAAGTATTCCAATACCGTAAGCCCTTCACGGAAGCAGGATTTTACGGGGATTTCAATAACTTTACCGTTGGGGTTGGTCATAAGACCGCGCATACCCGAAAGCTGTTTAATCTGCGCCATAGAACCACGCGCGCCCGAGTCCGCCATCATCCAGATGGGGTTGAACTTATCCATGGAGCCCTTCAATTCGCCTTCTACCTGTTTGGTTGCCGCCGTCCATACGTCTACGACTGCGCGATAGCGTTCGTCGTCCGTAATAATACCGCGTTTGAACATTTTTTCAATATCCAATACTTCTTTTTCCGCGCCCGAAATAATTTCTTGCTTATGCGCGGGCATTTTCATATCGAATACGCTGGTGGAAAGCGCGCCTACCGTAGAATAACGGAAGCCAAGCGCCTTGATATCGTCCAATACGTCTGCCGCTGCCTTCGCGCCGCGCTTTTTAAAGCAACGGTCAACGATTTGCGAAAGGTTCTTTTTCTTAACGGTGAAGTTTACTTCGTATTGCAAGTAATCTTCGGGGGTTTCACGCTTTACAAAGCCCAAATCTTGGGGAACGATGCGGTTAAAGATAATTCTACCCGCGGTAGTTTTTACCGTACCCGTAACCGTTTCACCTTCGGGGGTGGTTACCGTTCTACGAACGAAAATTTCATCCTGCAAGGTGATTTGTTGGGTGTTGTACGCCATCATTACTTCGTTTTCGGAAATAAAGAGGGGCGCGTGATATCCGTCGGGATCCACTTCGGGATCTACGTGCTTTTTCTTATCAATGGTCAGATAGTACGAACCCAAAACCATGTCCTGCGAGGGGGACATAACGGGTTTACCGTCCGAAAGTTTTAAGATGTTGTTGCTGGAAAGCATTAAGAAACGTGCTTCCGCTTGCGCTTCAATGGAAAGGGGAACGTGAATTGCCATTTGGTCCCCGTCGAAGTCCGCGTTGAACGCGCCGCATACCAAGGGGTGCAATTTCAGCGCTCTACCTTCAATCAAAACGGGTTCGAACGCTTGGATGGACAAACGGTGCAACGTGGGCGCGCGGTTCAGTAAAACGGGGTGATCTTTAATCACTTCGTCTAACACGTCCCAAACGATGGGCTTGCAACGGTCTACCGTACGCTTTGCGCGTTTGATGTTGGTGGATGCGTTCATTTCCACAAGCTTCTTCATTACGAAGGGCTTAAACAGTTCGA
Source organism: Christensenellaceae bacterium (assembly GCA_045639045.1). GTDB lineage: Bacteria > Bacillota > Clostridia > Christensenellales > Borkfalkiaceae > SIG402. Next base: position 564 of record JAZUCI010000013.1, on the reverse strand, counting down.
TTGCCATTTCCTTGGGAACGCCGCATTGACAAATTTTAAGTTCGGGGCCTACTACGATAACCGAACGGCCCGAATAGTCTACGCGCTTACCAAGTAAGTTTTGACGGAAACGCCCTTGCTTACCGCGAAGCAAGCCCGAAAGGGATTTCAGTTCGCGGTTGCCTGCGCCCGAAACCGCTTTACCGCGGCGGCCGTTATCAATCAACGCATCTACCGCTTCTTGCAGCATACGTTTTTCGTTACGCACGATAATATCGGGCGCGCGCAATTCCATATACTTTTTCAAGCGGTTGTTACGGTTGATAACGCGGCGGTACAAGTCGTTTAAGTCGCTGGTGGCAAATCTGCCGCCGTCCAACTGTACCATGGGGCGAAGTTCGGGGGGGTTAACGGGAAGCACGTCCAAAATCATCCATTCGGGGCGGGTACCGCTCTTTCTGAACGCTTCTACGATTTCGATACGTTTTACCGCGCGAATACGCTATAAGCCTGCGGAGTTATTGTTGATAATTTCACGCAGTTCTTCGCTTTCTTTATCCAGGTCGATTGCCATCAAAAGTTCTT
>JAZUCI010000012.1:0-9896 GCA_045639045.1 Christensenellaceae bacterium | reverse complement strand
GTCTACCTCCAAGGTGAATTCGCTGTTCGGGACTTCCACGGGGCGGCGTCTACCGCGTTCGTCGGGTGCGCCAAGTTCCATTTGAATGCACGTCATACCCGTAACGAAGCCGTTTTTGGGGTCCCTGGGGTTTTCCGCGTTGTGGTAGCCCAAAATTTCGGTGGGGGAGCAAAGCAAGCGGAATTCAATGCCTTCTTCTTCAGCGTGTTCCACTTCTTCACGGCGGGCGGGTAGTTCTTCCATAGAACGGCGGTACACGATATATACCTTTTCCGCGCCCAAACGAAGGGCGGTTCTTGCCGCGTCCATCGCCACGTTTCCGCCCCCAACAACGGCAACTTTGCCGCCTTTCATAACGGGGGTATCGGGATTATCCAAGTATGCTTTCATTAAGTTGCTACGCGTTAAAAATTCGTTTGCGGAATATACGCCGTTCAAGCCTTCCCCGGGGATATTCATAAAGTTGGGAAGCCCCGCGCCCGAACCAACGAATACCGCTTCAAAGCCCATATCGAACAGTTCGTCAACGGTTAAGGTTTTGCCAATGACTACGTTGGTTTCAATTGTAACGCCTAACGCTTTTAGCGTGTCTACTTCTTTGGCTACGATTTTCTTGGGCAAACGGAATTCGGGGATGCCGTATACCAGTACGCCCCCTGCGGTGTGCAACGCTTCAAACACGGTTACTTCAAAGCCGTTTTTCGCTAAATCGCCCGCGCAAGTTAGTCCCGAAGGGCCGCTACCCACGATTGCCACCTTATGCCCGTTGCTTTGGGGTTTGGTGGGGGTTTCTAAAGTAAAAGTGTTGTGCCAATCCGCAACAAAGCGTTCTAATCTACCAATGCCTACGGGTTCCCCCTTTATGCCCCTAACGCACTTGCTTTCGCATTGTACTTCTTGCGGGCAAACTCTACCGCAAACGGCGGGTAGGGAGGAAGATTGAGAAATGATTTGATACGCCCCTTCGTAATCCCCTTCCTTAATTTTAGCAATAAATTCGGGAATATGAATTTTTACGGGGCAACCTGCTACGCAGGGCATATTTTTACAGTTCAAACAGCGGTTTGCTTCGTCAATCGCAACTTCTTCGGTATAGCCCAGCGCAACTTCGTTAAAATTGCGCGCGCGTTCCTTCGCGTCTTGCGTGGGCATTGCGTTTTTCGTAAGGCTCATATTCGGCATGTTAGCGTACCTCCTTACTAAACAGGTTGCAAGTTTCTTCGTGCTTGTGACGTTCGAACGCGCCGTACGTTCTGCCGCGCGCCATCGCTTCGTCAAAATCTACTTCGTAGCCGTTAAAATCGGGGCCGTCCACACAAGCGAATTTGGTTACTTTTTTCCCGTCAACGTTTAAGGAAAGACGGCACCCGCCGCACATCCCCGTGCCGTCAATCATAATGGGGTTCATGGAAACGGTTACGGGTACGCCGAAGGGCTTTGCCGTAGCCACCACGAATTTCATCATAATCAGGGGCCCGATGGTAATAATCATATCGAATTGTTCGCCCCCTTCCAGCATAGCTTTTAAGGGCATGGTAACGTTGCCTTTTTCCCCGTAACTGCCGTCGTCCGTCATTACGTGCAAAGTGTCGCAATAGGTGCGGAATTCCTCTTCAAGGATTAATAAATCCTTGTTTCTAAACCCGATAATGCCCGTAACTTCCGCGCCCATATCGTGTAACGCTTCTGCAATGGGCATGGCGATGGCGCATCCAACGCCCCCGCCCACGATGCAAACCTTTTTTAGCCCTTCTAAATGCGTGGCAACGCCAAGGGGGCCAACGAAGTCTTGCAAAAATTCGCCTTCCTGCTTATGGGAAAGCTTTGTGGTGGTTGCCCCCACCACTTGAAAGATGATTTTAACCGTTCCGTTTTGTTTGTTTACGCCCGCAACGGTAAGGGGAATCCGTTCGCCTTCCTCGTCAACGCGCAAAATGATAAACTGACCGGGTTTCGCCTTATTTGCAACCAAGGGCGCTTCCACCTGTAATTGAATCACCGTGGGATTTAACACCTTTTTTTCAACGATTTTGTACATCGTATAAACCTCGCTTTTTTCATAGCGTTAGAAAATATAAAATTAGTATAACACAAAAACCGAATAAAAAACAAGCAAATAAAATAAGAATTTTATTATCGCGCAAAAAAAACGGAACACCCGTAAATGGGTATTCCGTATTTTGGCGGAGAAAGAGAGATTTGCAAGGAGCGTGTTCACACGCGACGGATTAGCGGGAGCGACGGCGAAGCCAAGCGGAGCGTCACGTCATTTCGGCGATGACTATTTTATAGAAAGGATAAGCCGTTGCAAAAGAAGAAAGGAGTTGTATTTTTTGTTGAAAAACAAAAAAACAAGCCTTTCGCTAAAAAGCAAAAGGCTTGCCTTGGCGGAGAAAGAGAGATTTGAACTCTCGCTGCGGTTGTCCCGCACTACTCCCTTAGCAGGGGAGCCCCTTCGGCCTCTTGGGTATTTCTCCAAGCCGAACTAAAAATTGCTTGAATATGATAGCACATTCTTTGGGTAATGTCAATAAGTTTTGCGGTGATTTTTGCAAAATTTCCATTTTTTAGGGTGTTTTCAAGCGGATTGCGTGGGCAAACGAACTTATGAAGGGGCGTTTTGGGGTAAAGCGCCCCCTAAAATCACGTGTTCGCGAACGGGTAAATACTTGTTTTTGCGCAAAAGCACGCGTTTGGTTTGCCCTTTTTCGGTAATTAGCAAATAGCACTCCGAAAGGGTACCTTCCTTTCCCCGTTGTAACACTTTGCGTTCCCCTTGCGGAAGGGTTGGGAACAGCGTGCCGTCGTCCTGCTCCACTAACGCTTCGGGGGTGGGAATACTGCCCGTAACTACGCTTTCCAAGGCGTAAGTTTTCCCCGTGGGCGCGCCGTAAAAGGTGAAGCGGAGGTTCGTTCCGTCCGCCACCGCGGTTAAAAACACGGGGTGGGGAAAATCGTTGCGAATTACTAAATCCGCCGTGCCGTAATTCACCATCGCGTCCCTACTTGGGGGTAGGTACGAAACCGCAAGCGAATGCTGATGGTATTCGGTTACGGTAAGCCCCGCAAGTACCGCCGCGTTGTACAGCGTGCCCGAAACTTGGCAAACGCCCCCGCCCACCCCTTCGGTAAACGCGCCCCGTTCAATGACTTTGGCTTTTAGAAAGCCTTTTTCTTCGGTGCGCTCGCCCACGCGCGCGTTAAAAGATAAGGTTTCCCCGGGCGCAAGGGTAACGCCGTGCAGTTTTTGGGCGGCAAGCGCAATATTGTGTTTGCGTTCCGTTTGCGAGCTACCGTACGCCGTGGCAAAGGAAGAAAGCGTTTCGTGCCTACCGTTAAGCTCCCTTTTCGTAAGGGTGGGGGCAAGGGTTTTTAGGGGTACGGAAATGCTAACGGTTTCTTGTTCTTTTAATAAGGGAAGGGCGGCAATTACGCGTTTTATTAGCGCGTATTCATCCACCATGCGCCCTTGCTTTTCTTTACTAACCGAAAACAAGGGGGTAGCGTTTGGGGTAAAGGTAAGCTTTGCGTTTACGGGCGCAAGGTAAAAGCGGGCGGCAATTTTTTGGGAAATATCCGAAAAGCCGTTTAAGGAAAAGGTAGGGGTAAGCGAAAAGGTTGCGCTTTCCCCCTTTTTTACTTGTAAGGCGGTTTGAAACACGCTATCAAAATCCGTTTTCACCGCAATTTGGGGGGAAGAAAGGGTAACCCCCGTGCCGTCGGGCAACAGCAGGGTGATGGAACGCCCTTCCCAAGCGGAAAAAAGGGGGGATAACGCTTTACGCGCCTCCCCTTCGGTTTTCCCTTGCACCAAAACGCCTTCTATTTCCACCCGCCCCTTCACTTTTGGCGGAGAAAAAAATCCCGCCGCAGAAATTGCGACGGAAAGAAGTAATATCAAATAGACGAGTTTTTTCCACATAGCCTTTCCGTTTCCGCTTGGGTTAGGAAGTGTATTGGGCGGCCTACGTGTTCGGGGCGTTCCACCCCGTGAAAGTCCGAACCCACCGTGGGTAAAAGCTGAAATTCCTTTGCCCATTCCAAATACCTTGCGGTTTCGCTTTCAGTATGTGAAGAATAGTAGCACTCTATACCGCCCAACCCTTCTTCTTTCAAGGTGGCGATCATTTCCCTTTGTTCGGGTAAGGAAAAGGTTTTCATTTTCCCGGGGTGCGCCAAAACCGCTACGCCCCCGCTTTGGGTGATTAGCCGTACCGCTTCGTGTGGGGAAATGCGCTCGCTACCCACGTAGCCGGGGCCGTCCGTGGCGAAATAATCGCGCATACCCGCGGGGTAATCGGGAACGTACCCCTTTTTCACCATCGCGCGGATAATTTGCAAGGTGCCGTAAAAACCGCTGGCGTTATGGTCAATTTCTTCGGGAGAGATCTCCACACCCACCTTTTTTAGGTTGCTTAAAATTTTTAAGTTGCGCCGTTCGCGTTGCTCGCGAATAATGGCAAGCCGCTGTAAAAACGCGGGGGTGCGCTGATATCCGTACCCCAAAATATGAATTTGCTCCCTATCGTAGGTGGTGAATTCCACCCCGGGGATATAGGTCATACCCTGTTCGCGCGCCAAGGCGGAAAGCTCGCTATGGTCGGGGCTTACGTCGTGGTCGGTGAACGAAAAAAACTGCACCCCTTCCGCTTTTAGCATTTGCAGTAGTTCCAGGGGCGTTTTTTCTCCGTCCGAATATACGGTGTGTAGGTGTAAATCCGCGCGTATCAAGTGCTTTTCTCCTTTGCATGCCGCCCTTGGGGTGAGGGAGGGGGCGATTTAGCCCCTTTATTATACTCTTAAAAGGGGAGAAGTTCAAATCTTTTCCCCCTTTTTCGCGAAAATTTTTAGGCTTTTTTGCAAAAAAATTGGGAAGTGGATTGACGAAAGGTTGTTCGGTATGCTATAATATTTGCCTACGAAATTTTACGGGGCTAAAAATATGCTAAAAACGGACTTGGAAAAACGGTTAGGAGTGCGCGGAGGAATCGCGCGCGTGGGTGCGGTAAACAACGATACGCCCGTGGAAATATTCCGCGGCGCGGAAGCGTTTGGCGTTCGCATCCTTTTAGTTATGCAATCGGGTTTGGATTTGCTTACCCTTTCGCGTGAAAAACTGTTACCCCTACTTTCGGTGTGCGACGGCAACTTCAAAAAACGCGCCGAACTGTTTGAAAAGTACGCCTTATTGGACGATTACGAAGTGGTGGAAAAACTGCTTTCTTTTCAAATTCTTACCGTGGGGGAAGTGCGTCGCAAAATCGAATGGGCGGCGGAAAAGGGATTGTATAAAACCCTGCCCCTATTGTTAGAATACACCCAAGGGGTGGCGGAAGAGGAGGATGAAAAACTGCTTACCCGCTTAAAAAACGAACTTTCGGGGGGTAAAAAGGGGTGTATGAAACACTTCCGCGAAAACGCCGAAAGGTTTTCTTACGATAGGGAATTATTCGCTTTGGCGGTGCAAAAGGATGGGACCGGTTTAAAATACGCTTCCCCCCTGCTTCGCGCGGATAAGGAACTTGCCATGCTTGCGTTAAACGCGGATAACGGGCAGGAAGAACCCGTATTAAAATACGTTTCCCCCCGCCTTTACGGTGAGGAGGACGTTTTGTGTTTGGCGCTGAAAAATAACCCCAAAAGCATTACCGTATTGCCCGAAAATATGCGCGCGGATAGAACCACGGCGCTTTCCGCCCTATCCCAAAACGGGCTTGCGCTTTTTTACGCGGGGGAAGAATACGTAAGGGATAAGGAAGCGGCAACCGTTGCTATTCGCCAAAATCCCAAAGCGTACTTCGCGCTGGGCGAAAGCCCCTTAAGTAAGGACGAGGACGTGGGGGAACTGGCGGTTGCGGGGGAAGTGGAACTGCTTGAAAGCGAAGTCTTTTTCAAAAACTTTCAGGCTAGCCAACGCGTGTTTTTGGCGGCGCTGAAAAAGGACGGACGCGCCGCGCGGTATTTACCCGTTTCGTTACGGGGAAGCGTTTCTTTTGCCAAGCAAGCGCTTGCAATCAGCAAAGATTATATCGCGGATTTTTTCTACAACGTGCAAAAGGATGAAGAAATTGCGCGGATTTTGGAGGGGTAACGAGTGGAAGATGGGTTGAAACGGGTAGCCGAGCGCGTAATTGAAAGCGTGAAAGCCGAAATCTACCTAAACTTAAAATTTACTTGGATTGCCCTTGAACGCCTTGCTTTTCAGATAGAAGAGGGGGGCGGGGAGCCGAAAACGGATGGAAACCAAGTTTTCGTGGGCGCGGAATATCTGTTTTCCACCTACCGCGAAAACCATCGCTTGATTACGCGCGCGTTGGTGCATACCACCGTGCATTGTTTGTTCCGCCACTTTTTTACGGGCGCGGGGGAAAACCCCAAGCTGTGGGATTTGGCAACGGATGTTTTCGCCGAAAAAGCGGTGGACGATTTTCACTTGCCCTTTTTAACGGACGGCAAGGAAGCGCAGCGGCAAAGGGTGTACGAAGAGTTGCAGTTTCACGTACCCCTATTCACCGCCGAAGGAATTTACGGATGTTTCACCCGTTTGGAAAGGGAAGGAAAACCTTTACCCCCGCGCGAACTGTTCTATCGGGATAGCCACGCGCTTTGGCTTCGCCGTGGGGAAGAAACCCCGATAAATAAAGAGGACGAAGGGGAAAAGACCGCCGAGGAATGGCGGGAAATTGCAGGCAAAGTGCTTGCGGATTTACAATTTTTCCACCCCGAAGCGGGGGAAGAAATGCGGAAAAGTTTAAAGGCGGAAACGCGCAAACGGCTTTCTTACCGCGCCTTTTTGAAAAAGATGCTCCTTCCAAAGGAACGCATTAAGGAAGACCCCGAAGAATTCGACTACGTATTCTATTCCTACGGGCTTTCCCTTTATAAAAATATGCCCTTAATCGAGCAGTTGGAATATAAGGAAGAATCCTCCCTTGCCACCCTTTGCGTGGTAATCGATACTTCGGGTTCTACCTACCACGGCTTGGTACAAAAATTTTTAAACGAAACGTACGCGGTGGTATCTTCCACGGCGCGCGGTAAATTCGCGCTGCGCGTAATTCAATGCGACGAAGAGGTGCGCGCGGACGACGCGGTAGAAAGCGTAGAACAGCTTTCCGCTCTTATGCAAAACTTTACGGTGGTAGGGGGCGGCGGAACGGATTTTCGCCCCGCGTTTACCTATATAGACCGTTTAGTGGAACGGGGAGAACTGAAAAATTTAAAAGGGGTAGTGTATTTTACGGACGGCAAGGGGATTTACCCCAAAAAGCCCACCCCGTACGAAACCGCCTTCGTGTTTTACGATGAAGGCTACGAAGATAAAAACGTGCCCCCGTGGGCAATGAAACTTGTGGTAGGAGAAAAGGAAATAACGGCAAAATGAATATTCAATCGGTAAAAGACGAAATTAAAGTAACAGTAAAAATGTATTTAAGTAAGGATGCAAGCGGCGTTTACGACGTAGCGGGGGCGCGTCAACGCCCCGTGCTTATCATTGGCGCGCCCGGGATAGGGAAAACGGCAATCGTACGGCAGGTTGCGGAAGAAATGCACCTTGGGTTCGTTTCTTACACCATTACCCACCATACCCGCCAATCCGCAATCGGGCTTCCCTTCGTAAAGGAAAAAACCTTCCAAGGGGAAACGTATTCGGCTACCGAATACACCCTATCCGAAATCGTGGATAGCGTGTATACCGCCATTGAAAAACAAGGCAAACGCGAAGGGATACTGTTTATCGACGAAATTAACTGCGTTTCCGAAACGCTTGCCCCCGCCATGCTGGAACTGTTGCAAAACAAAAAATTCGGCCCGCATAAAATCCCCGAAGGATGGGTGTTGGTTGCCGCGGGCAACCCCCCCGAATACAATAAAAGCGTAAAGGAATTCGATATCGTAACTTTGGACCGCGTAAAGCGCGTGGTTGCCGAACCCGATTTTGAAGTATGGAAGCGTTACGCGTTGAACCAAGGGGTGCATACCGCCGTTTTATATTATCTCGGCTTAAAACCCCAAAGCCTTTTTTCGGTGGAAAAAACGGTGGATGGGGTTGCCTTCGTAACCCCCCGCGGTTGGGAAGACCTTTCGGTTGCCTTAACCATGTACGAAAAAATGGGGGTAGAAGTTACCCGCGGGCTAGTTGAAGAATACGTGCAAAACACCGAAATCGCCACCGAATTTTTCCGTTGCTATTTGCTGTACGTAAAGTACAACAAGCAGTACGCGGTTAGCGAAATTTTGGCGGGGGATACCGCGAAGGCAGACGCGCTTTCGCTTTCTTCCGCGCCGTTTGACGAACGGCTAGCGGTTACCGAAGTATTGTCGGGGGGCGTAAACGCGCTATGTTTAGCCTATAAGGACGCGCTTGCTTACGAACGCGCGGTAAAACCCCTGTATTCCGCCCTTTCGCAAGCGGGGGAAGCGGAAGGTAGGGCGTACCTAACCCAACGCGCGGAAGAATTAAAAACGGCTTTGCGCGATGGCGCTTCGGGGGATAAAAAACAGTTGCTTTCGGCGCTGAATCGCTTGCTATCCAGCGCGGACGCGTTCGCGGAAGCGGAAAAAGTGTACGAAGAAGCCGAGCAAAACGCTTTCACTTGCAAGGACGCCGCCAAGCGCGGGGTGGAAAACGCGCTCGCGTTTTTGGAAAAGACCTTCGGTAAAGGGCAGGAAATGGTTGCCTTTTTGGTGGGGGTTGTGGCTTCCCCCGCGTTTATCGCCTTTTTATCCAGAAATCCCGTACCCGTTTTTATGGAATACAATAAATTACTGTTAACGGGCAATCAAAACCGTCAACTTTTGTTGGATATTGAAAAATTAAGCCAAAATTAAACGTTGCAATAAAGGAAAAGCGAGCCGATAGCTTCGGCTCGCTTTTTTCACGGTTTATTCGGTAAAAACTTCTTGGAATAAGGGGGATTTTGCTTTTTTCAAAAACCACCCTATTATGCGCGGCGCGCTTTTGGGAAACAGTTTGGAAAGCGCCGCCATCAGCTTTGCGTCCCACCCCAAAATTTTGCGTTTTTTTCTTTTCAGTATTGCTTTGAAAATTTTCTTTGCCATTTTGGGCGCGGGCATACAAATGCGGTCCACCCGTTTATCCGTACCCGCTTGCGCGCGGAATACCTCGGTTTTGGTAAAGCCGGGCAGCATCAATCCCACGTAGGGGAAGGTTTTTTCCGCTTGTAAGGTGGTAACGAAAGCGGAAAGCGCGGATTTACTTGCCGCGTATCCCGAAACCCCGGGTAGGGTGCAAAGGCTTGCGGAAGAAGAGATGTAAACCGCCCCGCGCGTTACGAAAGGCAGCATTGCTTGGGTGCCGTAAACCGCGGCAAGAAAGTTGGTATTCATTGCGCTTTCGGTTTGCAAAACCCCTTCGCTTTTCGCGGCTTTCACCGAAGCAAACGGGGGCAGCACCCCCGCGCAACTGATGAATAAGGGTAGGGTGGTAATGCCTCGTTCGGTTAAAAAGTCGGTGATTTTATCCCACGTTTCCTTTTGGGATACGTCCCCCGAAAAGGGAATAAACGCATCCCCGAATTCCTGTTTTGCGGCGGCAAGCTTTTCTTCGTTTCGCGCCACGCCCACCACCGTAAAGCCTTGGGCTACGAACAGTTTGGCAAGTTCTTTACCTATGCCCGAAGAAGCGCCCGTAAGCAAGCAAATTTTATTTTGTTCATCGCGTAAAAAGTGTTTCATACGCGTATTATATCCTAAAAAACGCCCTCGCGCAAGGGGAAGGCGCAAAAAAATCCGCTTAAAACTTGCTTTTTTCTTTCTTTCGTGCTATAATTTGAAAAAGACTTTTGAAAAAGGAAACTTTCGTATGAAAACGGCATTGATTACGGGCGGTAGCGGGGGCATTGGCTCGGCTATCGTAAAGGAATTTATTCAAG
>JAZUCI010000011.1:0-1981 GCA_045639045.1 Christensenellaceae bacterium | reverse complement strand
CCGCAAGCACCTTCTATCACGATAACGCTAGATTAAGACGCGCGGTGGAATCCCTTTCGGTGGGCTTTAACGGCGAATCCTTCCACGATATCGCAAACTATTTGTTAATGGCTTCCCCCGTGGCAGACCCCTATATGTGCTTGGCGGATTTCAGCGCGTACAACGAAGCGCAAAAAGCGGTTTCCGCGCAATATGCAGACCGTATGCTTTGGGCAAAGAAATCCTTGCACAACATCGCTAACGCGGGTATCTTCGCTGCAGACCGCAGTATTGAAGACTACGCGAAGAATATTTGGAACTTAAAATCCTTAAATGGGGAGTGGAAAAAGTAAGCCATGGCATACTTGCGGTATTTTCCGCTACTGAAACAACATAAAAGTATAACGGGCGCAGTACCGCAAGGTACGCCCGTTCGCTTTTACGTCCAATCGGATGCGCGCGATTGCGTGCTTTTGATGCGGGGTGACGGTGCGGATTTTTCAACCGAATATGCTATGGAACGCGTAGAAGGTGGGTTTCAGGTTTCCTTTTTGCCTACTGAAACTGGGCTGTTTTTCTATTCCTTTAAGGCGGATTCCCGTTTTTACGGATTAGACGAAACAACTTACGGCGCAAAAATGGGCGGTAAGGAATTTTTACTTACCGTACATTTGCAGGGGTTTTCAACGCCTGAAAAGTGGAAAGGCGGTATTATGTACCAAATTTTCCCCGATCGTTTTGCGCGTGTGGGGGAGGCAAAGGTAGAAGGAAAGAAAATTTTACGCGAAGATTGGGGTGGAACGCCCACGTACGAACCCGTAAACGGAAAGGTTCTTAACAACGACTTTTTCGGTGGGAACGTACAAGGGGTTTTATCCAAGTTGGACTATTTGACCACCCTTGGCGTTACTTCCATTTACCTAAATCCCATTTTCAAAGCGGCAAGCAATCACCGTTACGATACCTCGGATTATTCTCAAATTGACGGGACGTTTGGTTCCGAACAGGAGTTCGAGGCGTTTTTGCAAGAGTGTAAAAAACGCGGCATTTCGGTTATTTTGGACGGTGTATTTAACCATACGGGGGATGATAGTATTTATTTCAATAAATACGGCACTCACGAAACGTTGGGCGCTTATCAAAGCAAGAAATCCCCTTATTACGATTGGTACGATTTTTTAATTTATCCAAACAAGTACGAATCTTGGTGGGGAATTGATATTTTGCCCGCAGTTAACGATAATCGCGAAAGTTTTCGCGAGTATATTGCGGGGGAAAACGGGATTCTTGCCAAATGGCAACGCCTTGGCGTTGACGGGTGGCGTTTGGACGTAGCGGACGAGCTTTCGGATTCCTTTATTCGCGTAATTCGCAATAGGGTGAAGGGGGAAGATGAACAATCCCTTTTAATTGGGGAAGTTTGGGAAGAAGCCGACGAAAAAGTTGCGTATAACGTTCGCCGCGCATACTTGCAAGGCGCAGAACTGGATAGCGTTATGAACTATCCGCTTAAAAATGCAATTTTGCGGACCGCGCGCTACGGGGATTTCTCGCACGTGTACGGCGTAATGCGGAAATTGGTAGACCGCTATCCCAAATGTGTGCTGGACGTGTTAATGAATAGCCTTTCCACGCACGATACCAACCGCGTTTTAACCGAACTTTCGGGGGTTTGCATCCAATGTAAATCCGCGCGCGCAGATTATAAAATGAACGCGCAACGGCGCGAAGTAGCCCGTTCGCGTGAAAAAATTGCAGCGGCGTTACAATTCTTTTTGCCCGGAATCCCTTGTATTTATTACGGGGATGAAATCGGGATGGAAGGGTATGAAGATCCCTTTAACCGCCGTTGTTTCCCCAAGGACGGTAAGGGAGACGAAGAACTGTTGTCCTATTATCGCACGCTTGCCCGTATTCGTAGGGAAATTCCCTTATTTAAAACGGGGGAATACGTTCCCATTAAAGAATCCCACGGCGCGTACGTGTTTGCCCGTGTGGAAGG
>JAZUCI010000010.1:0-4754 GCA_045639045.1 Christensenellaceae bacterium | reverse complement strand
ACGAAGAAGCAAGAGAGCTCTTAAAAGCAATGGGCATGCCCTTCAAAGCGTAAGGTAAGGAGAAAGAACCATGGCAAAAAAATCTATGATCAATAAACAGCAGAGAACCCCTAAGTTCTCTACTAGAGCTTACACGAGATGCAGCATCTGCGGTAGACCCCACGCGGTTCTCCGTAAGTACGGCATTTGCCGTATTTGCTTCCGTAACTTGGCTTACAAGGGCCAAATTCCGGGCGTGAAGAAAGCTAGCTGGTAAAAGGAGGTACAGAACTGTGACAGATCCTATTGCAGATATGCTCACGCGTATTCGTAACGCGTTGGTATCCAAGCACGATACGGTAGAAGTACCGGCATCCAAAATGAAGAAAGCAATCGCAGACATTTTAGTTCAAGAAGGCTACATCAACGGCGTTGAAATGGTTGAAGAAGGCGTTCAAGGCAAAATGATTATTTCGCTGAAATACGGCCCCAAGAAGGAAAGAGTTATTTCCGGCTTAAAGAGAATCAGCAAACCCGGCCTTAGAGTATACGCGGGCAGCGAAGAAATGCCCAACGTTCTCGGCGGTTTAGGTATTGCTATCGTTTCTACCTCTAAGGGCGTTATGACCGGTAAGCAAGCGAAAGCAACGAAAAACGGCGGCGAAGTTCTCGCCTACGTTTGGTAAGGAGGGCGCGTAGCATGTCCAGAATCGGCAAAGAACCGGTACAAATCCCGGCAGGCGTTACCGTTGAAATGAAAGACGGGGCGATGGTCGTTAAAGGCAGCTTAGGTACCTTAACCCAAGTGGTTGATCCTCAAATCACCCTTACGGTTGAAGGCGCTACCGCAACCTTTACCCGCGCTAACGATGAAAAAGAAACCCGCGCTAAGCACGGTTTATACCGCGCGCTTTTACAAAACATGGTAACCGGTGTTTCCAAAGGTTTTGAAAAAGGCTTAGTTGTAGCAGGCGTTGGTTACAAAGTACAAAAACAGGGGACTTCCGTTATCATGAATATCGGTTTCAGTCACCCCGTGGAATTCAAAGCGGTAGAAGGGATTACCCTTGAATGCCCCAGCCAAACCGAAATTCTTGTTAAGGGTATTAACAAAGAAGTCGTAGGCCAAGTTGCGGCAAATATCCGCGCAATCCGTAAGCCCGAACCCTACCACGGATACGGCATCCACTACAAGGATGAAGTTATCCAACGTAAGGAAGGTAAGACCGCGGGTAAATAAAGGAGCGTAAGATATGATTTCCAAAATTGACAAAAACGAATTAAGAAAGAAAAGACACCTTCGTGTTAGAAGCAAAATCAGCGGCACCGCGGAAACGCCCAGACTGTGCGTATTCCGTAGCTTAAACCACATTTACGCGCAAGTAATTGACGACGTAAAGGGTGTTACGCTGGCGGCAAGCTCCACCATGGATAAAGAAGTAGCTGCGCAAATCGGTGAAATGACCAAATCCGAAGCAGCGAAAGTGGTTGGCGCATCCGTTGCTAAAAAGGCACTTGAAAAAGGTATCACTACCGTAGTGTTTGACAGAGGCGGTTACATTTACACCGGCCGTGTACAAGCACTTGCAGACGGCGCTAGAGAAGCCGGCTTACAATTCTAAGAGGAGGGCTTGAAAATGGCAAGAGATAATAGACCCGCTAGAGATAAAAAGCAAGAAGACGACGGGCTGATTAAAAAGCTGATTCAGGTCAACCGCGTTACCAAGACCGTTAAAGGTGGCCGTAACATGCGTTTCGCCGCGCTCGTAATCGTAGGCGACGGCAACGGCAAGGTTGGTCTTGGCATGGGTAAGTCCAAGGAAGTTCCTGAAGCAATCGATAAGGCAACCGCGCAAGCAAAACGCAACATGTTCAAAGTTGCAATGGATGGCACCACCCTTCCCCACCAAGTTATCGGTGTGTTTGGCAGAGGCAGCGTTCTTATGATGCCCGCTGCAGAAGGTACCGGTGTTATCGCCGGCGGTCCCGTTCGTGCGGTTATGGAAGCTTGCGGTATTAAAAACATCCGTACTAAGAGCCACGGCACCAACAACCCCATCAACTGCGTAAAAGCAACGGTGGAAGGTCTTCGTAGCCTGAAAACCGCAGCGCAAGTTGCTGCACTTCGCGGTAAAACCGTAGAAGAAATTCTTGGCTAAGGGAGGAAAGTATCGTGGAAAAGAAAATTAAAGTAACGCTCGTAAGAAGCCCTTTCAGCTGCGACAAAAAACAGCAAGCAGTGGTTTACGCTTTGGGCCTTCACAAGATTCGTCAAGTAAAGGAACACACCGCTAATCCCTGCATCATGGGTATGATTGCGAAAGTTTCTCTCCTTGTTAAGGTAGAGGAAGTATAAGGAGAGCGATATGAGACTTCATACTATTCAACCTGCAATCGGCAGCGCAAAGGAAACCAAAAGATTAGGCCGTGGTATCGGTTCTGGTCTTGGTAAAACCAGCGGTAAGGGCCACAAGGGCCAATGGGCGCGTAGCGGCGGCGGTGTAAGACCCGGATTCGAAGGCGGCCAAATGCCCTTAACCCGTAAACTGCCCAAGCACGGCTTTAACAATCATTTCAGAAAAGTTTACGCTATCGTAAACGTAGAAGATCTTGCAGCATTTGAAGCAGGCGCAACCGTTAACTACGATATCTTGATGGACGCAGGTCTTATCAAGCGCGTAAAAAACAACGCAGGCCTTAAAGTGCTTGGCAACGGAGAACTTAACGTGGCGTTAACCGTAGAAGCATGCAAGTTTTCCGAAACCGCGAAAGCGGCTATTGAAAAAGCAGGCGGAACCGTTGTTATTCTGTAACAACGGATTTTCGCGGAGGTTAACATGTTTGAGACGTTAAAAAATGCATTCAAGGTAAAGGAGCTGCGCAAGAAGATTTTTATCACGCTTGCCCTGATTTTGGTTTACAGAATCGGTTGCTTTATTCCCGTTCCCGGGATTAATAGCGAAACGCTCTCTGCCAATCTCGAAGGTTATACCTTCTTCGGCGTAATGAGCGCCATTACGGGTGGTTCCTTGGCAAACGGTACGCTGTTTGCTATGGGTATCGGTCCGTACATCAACGCTTCCATTATCGTTCAACTTCTTGCAGTAGCAATTCCCGCGTTGGAAAGACTTAGCAAGCAAGGGGACGAAGGAAGAAAGAAGATTGCCCGCATCACCAGATACGTTGCCCTCGTTTTGGCAGTTGCTCAAGCTTTGGGTATTTTGTTAAACTTCGGTGGCAACGGCGTAATCGACTTTACGATTATCGGCGCAGGCACGCCCATTAAATGGCTTACCTACGTATATATGTGCGTTATCTACGCGGCAGGCGCGTGCCTTACCATGTGGATTGGCGAACGTATTACCGATTACGGTGTAAGCAACGGTATTTCTCTTCTGATTTTCGTGGGTATTTTGTCCACGGCAGGTACTTCTATTATCGGTCAAGCAATGTCTATCACGTCTAACGACACCGCAATTTGGACTTTGCTTGCGTTCTTAATCGTAGTAGTCGTACTCTTCTTCTGCATCGTTTACGTTGACCTTGCAGAACGTAAAATTCCCGTACAGTACGCAAAACAAGTAAAGGGTAGAAAAATGTACGGCGGTCAAAACACCGTAATTCCTATCCGCATCAACGCTAACGGCGTTATGCCCTTGATTTTCGCGTTCGCAATCCTTAGTTTCCCCGATTTAATCATGAACATGTTCTGGCCTATGAGTAAGGCAAGAATTTGGTGGGGAACTTACATGGGCGCGGGTACCGCTTTATACTCCATCGTATTATCCTTGTTGATTTTGGGCTTCGCGTACTTCTACGCGCAAATCCAATTCAATCCCGAAGATATTTCCAAGAGTATTCAGCAAAACGGCGGGTTCATTCCCGGCATTCGTCCCGGCAAACCCACCGCGCAACACTTACGCAGAATTAACAACAGAATTACGCTGTTCGGCGCAATTTTCCTTGCAATTCTTGCGCTTGTGCCCACCCTGATCTTTACTGCCGTTGCAGGAACGGGTTCTTCTTTGATTAACGCGTTCAGCGCAACCGGTATGCTCATCGTCGTATCCGTAGCATTGGAATTCGATAAACAAATTCAATCTCAGATCATGATGAAAAACTATAAGGGATTTTTAAAGTAATATGAACGTAATTTTGTTAGGACCTCCGGGTGCCGGCAAAGGCACGCAGGCGGTCAGAATTGCCGAAAAGTATCAAATTCCGCACATTTCTACGGGGGATATCTTCCGTAAGAACATCAAGGAACAAACGCCCATCGGCGTGGTTGCAAAATCGTACATCGATAAAGGGCAACTGGTTCCCGACGAAGTGGTTATTGAAATCGTTCGTCAACGCTTAGCTGAAAAGGATTGCGAAAAGGGTTATCTTTTAGACGGTTTCCCCCGCACCACCTTCCAAGCCGAAGCGCTTGCGGGCTTTACCACCGTGGATACCGTGCTTAATTTGGATATTGACCTGAATCTTTTAATGAAGCGTTTAACGGGGCGTAGAGTTTGCTCCGCTTGTGGGGAATCCTTCCACGTTTCCTTTATTGGGGACGCAAAAGAATGCTCCAAATGTGGCGGCGCGCTCATCCAACGTGCAGACGACAATGAAGAAACGGTTAACAACCGCCTGGTAGCGTACACTAACCAAACGGCGCCCTTGATTGATTATTACACCAAGCAAGGCACCTTGAAAAACGTGCAGGCAGACGGCAAGATTGACGAAGTTTTTGCGGCAATCACCCGCGTGTTGGGTTAAACCCCAAAGGC
>JAZUCI010000009.1:0-5548 GCA_045639045.1 Christensenellaceae bacterium | reverse complement strand
CGTGCGTGAGGACCACCGCGGTTCGCATTGCCTATGACGGACCTCCTTGACGGGCAAAAATCCCGCCAGGGTTCCCTTTTAAGGGTATGGCGGCATCCACCCCCATCCACCAACAAAAAGAACACCTTTGGGTGTTCTTTTTGCTTATCCAAGCCACGGGCTTGGTATATCATCACGGCATAGCCGAGTATCCTTCCCTACCCATAGTTAACTTACAACTTGTTAAAATTTTAATTACAGAAAAACCGCGTGCTTTCGGCGGCGTTGGGCTTTCTGCCTACGTCGGTGTTATCTTGTTTGCGGTTTCTAAGTTCGGGCACGGGGCTGGGGGCTACTTGATAGCGGTAATCCGCGCCCCTTCTTCTAATAAACCCTTCAATAACCAAGTGCGAAGGCACGATATCCACTTCGGGGTTCACGGTTCGTTGGTAGGTAAAGAAATCCGCGTTTTCATCCAAATCCGCAACCCTGCGGTATTCTTCGCGCACCGAAGTATACTGCACGGTATCCCCCAAAATCTTGCGCACGTATTCCACGTTTTCGTGTAAGGATAAGGGCGCGGGGAATTCGGGGTTTTTAATCACTTCGCACCAATCCTTATTTTCGTACTTTTTCAGTAAATGAACCGCGCTGTGTAAGTGGTTTAATTCTAGTTCAAAGTTTTCTTCCCACAGACGCTTGATATATTCGTCCGTTTCGGTCATATAGCAAGACCAATACAAATAACATTCGCAATACTCGTGCCAAAGCAACATTTCCAGCCAAGTGGCGCTGCTATCCATTAAGGATTCGTACTGCGTAACGTGTTCTTCTTCCACCATGGCAATTTCTTGATACAGCCGCCGCCCCATATCCCCGCAAGCGAAGTTGGTTACGTTCATATAATAGTTCATGGTTTGCTGCTCCGCCGCCGTAATAATCATGGTGGCAAGAACCGTTTGCGTATCCGCTTCCTTTGCGTTTATGGCGCGCCTTACGTTATCAATCGGGCAACGGTGGTGGGATATGGTGGGGCGCCCGGGCATGATTTCGGTGTATCTGCCAACCAGCCACTCTGCGGCAATCCCCTGTTGGGCTTCCAAAAGGTTTGCGTAGCGGTATAAATGGTCAAAGTCCTCTAAAAGCGCAAAATCTAACGCGGTTTTTACGTAACAGTCCAGTTCCCTTTTGGCAAGTTCAGCGGTCAAATCCACGGCAAGCTGTTCGTAGCCTATGGTGTGTTCCAAAATGCTTTCGTTTTCGGGTTTTAACAGGGAAATTTTTAACTGCTGTTGCTTTTCGTTATTGCGCGTAAAGGCTAAATCCCGCCGTAAATCGTTATCCGTTACGTGCCGCGCAAACTGATGCGAAAACCAGTTGGCTTCAAACTCCGTACCGTTCATTAAAATAATGCGCGTTTTGGTGTACGGGTCTACGCTTCGCTTATCGTAAGGCTTGGGATATAGCTGCTTCCAATTTTGAAAGCGTTCTGCATTCGTTTTGGGTTTTTCTAAAAAAGGATTCATGGGCGTATCTCCTTATTTTACTTCACTTTTAGTATATGCCCAAGGAACCGATTTTGTTTTTTTGCAATTAAAAACGGCACGGATTAGCGTGCCGTTTTATTCTTCTAATAATTGCTCCAAAGGAACTTCAAAATAATGAGCAATGGCTAATAAAGTATCCAAATCAGGCTCCCTACTCCCCGTTTCCCAAAAACTAATCGTTTGGTTGCAAACGCCGAAAATTTCCCCTAACCTTCGTTGGGAAATCCCCTTTTCTTGCCGCAATTCCTTTAATCTTTTGCCAAAAACGTTATCCTTCATAGGTATAGTTTATAACAAAACGTAGGAAAATACTTGACTTCCTACAAAATGTAGGATATAATTTAACAAAACTTACATAAGGAGATATTTTATGAAATTTTGCCTCCATTGCGGTTCCCTTGTTCCCAACCCAAATGAACCTTGCCCGAAATGCGGCCTTACTGCTAACGCTTTTGTAGCAGGGAACACAAATCCCATAACACAACCAGATGAAAAGAAAGAATCTTTTATACCTCTAATCCTTTCTATCCTTGCGTTAATTTCTGCCATAATTTACTTTGCCGTTATGAAGCATTATTCGGCCGGCACGCTTGAGTCTGTTCGTTGGCTGGCAGAACATGAATCCCTAGTTAAATGGAACACTTTTTTTCAATCAAGCGGATTTTCTGCATGTGGAATTCTTTCTCTATCCCTTGGAGCAAAAAACTTTGTTTGTTGCGAATCTGTTGGTAAAACTATTTTTGCATACCTTTTTTCTATTATTTCTTTGCTGCTTTATCTTATAAGCGCTCTCTAATTTTTTAACCCGCTATAAAAACCGCCCCGTGATTGGGGCGGTTTTCTTTTTGTTTTTCTTTTTTACCCTTTTCTAAAACCGAGGGCGCCGTTTTGCACGTCCACGAACACCGTATCCCCACGGCGAAGGTTTCCGGATAAGATTTCTTCCGAAAAACGGTCTTCCAAAAGGCGGGAAATGGTACGGCGTAAGGGGCGCGCGCCGTATTCGGGGTCGTAACCGCGTTCCACCAAATACGCTTTCGCGGCGGTGGAAATTTCCATACGGATGCCCGCTTCCTTCATACGCGCGGCAAGTTTTTTCAGTAAAATATCCGCAATTTTCATCAGTTCCGCTTTTTCCAAGGGGCGGAACACGATAATTTCGTCCAAACGGTTCAAAAATTCGGGGCGGAAAAAGGCGTGCAAGGCGCTATGAATGGCCTCTTCCGTACGCATTGTGGCGCCCGTAAAACCGAACCCTCCGCGTTGATTTTGTACGCTTGCGCCCGCGTTAGAGGTTAAAATTACCACGGTGTTTCTAAACGACACCACCCTACCGCGGCTATCCGAAAGCCTGCCGTCTTCCAGCACTTGCAGTAGTAGGTTGAACACGTCCTTATGCGCTTTTTCCACTTCGTCAAACAAAAGTACGCAATACGGTTTTCTTCTTACCCCTTCGGTTAAAATGCCGTCCTCGTCATAGCCAGCATATCCCGGGGGCGCGCCGATAAGTTTACTTACCGAATGCGCTTCCATATACTCGCTCATATCCAAGCGAATCATTTGCCCTTCATCCCCAAATAGGTCGGTAGCAAGGGCTTTTGCCAACTCGGTTTTCCCCACGCCCGTGGGGCCAACGAATAAAAAGGAACCGATGGGGCGGTTGGGGTCCTTTAATCCCGCGCGTTGACGGCGCACCGCGCGCGCTACGGCGCGAACGGCTTCCTCCTGCCCAATTACTTTACTTGCAAGTGTTTCTTCTAACCGCATCAGTTTTTGGGATTCAGTTTCGGTTAAGCGCGTTACGGGGATTTTGGTCCATTCCGCAACCACGGCGGCAACTTCTTCTTCCCCAATGCAAGCGGTGGCGCGGTTTCTGGAAAGGGTCCAATCCTCCCTTAATTTTGCCACTTCTTCCCCTTTTTCTTGCATCAAAAGGGCGAATTTTTTCATAGTTTCTTCGTCGTTTTCACGCATCGCGCTATCGTGTTCACGGCGCAAACTTTTCAGTTCCGCTTCGGCGGCGCGCAATTTTTCGGGGGTGTAATAACCCGAAAGCCTTGCCTTACTTGCCGCTTCGTCAATTAAATCAATCGCCTTATCGGGAAGGGAACGGTCGGGCACGTAGCGGTCGGATAAAACGGCGGCGGCCTCAATCGCTTCGTCCGTAATGGAAACGTTGTGGTGCACCTCGTACTTATCCCGTAAGCCCTTCAAAATTTCAATGGTATGTTCCACGCTGGGCGCTTCCACCAAAACGGGTTGGAAACGGCGCTCTAACGCGGGATCTTTTTCAATATATTTATGGTATTCGTCCAAAGTGGTGGCGCCCACCGTTTGCATCTCCCCACGGGCAAGCAAGGGCTTTAAAATTTCGGCGGCGTCCATTTTATTATCCTGCGAAGACCCCGCCCCCACGATATTGTGAATTTCGTCAATAAACAGTATCACGTTACCGCGCGCGCGGATCATGGTAAGAATACTTTTTAACCGTTCTTCAAAATCCCCACGGTAGCGCGTACCCGCAAGCATCCCCGCAAGGTCCAAAGAAAACACCGTTTTACCGCGGAGAAGTTCGGGCGTTCTGCCCCGTTCAATGGCAAGGGCAAGCCCTTCGATTACCGCGCTTTTCCCTACGCCCGGTTCACCCACCAAAACGGGGTTGTTTTTCGTTCTTCTAGAAAGCACTTGAATGATGCGGTCTATTTCCTTATCCCGCCCGATAACGGGGTCCAACTTCCCCGTACGCGCGCGGCGGGTTAAATCCACGCCGTACTTTAACAGTTCGTCCTCTTCCTCCGTTTCTACGTCCTCTTTTTCGGGGGTGGAAAGGGATTTTTCCTCCTCCCCTTCCGCATTTCCTTCTTCGGTATGGAATACGTACGCGCTTAAACGGTCCACAAGCAAGTTTACGTTTACCCCCAAAGCGCGAAGAATAGAAACTGCCGCGCATTCCTTTTCCATACAAATGGCAAGCGCTAAATGTTCCGTACCCACGTATTCGGTGCTAGAAGAAAGGGCGTATTCGTGGGCGTTGTTAAACACGCGTTTGATACGGGGGGTCATACCGCGCAATTGCCCGGTACGGCCAAGCAACGCCTTAAAGTGTTCCAAATACCCTTTCGCGCTAACCCCTGCTTCCTTAAAAAAGCCGCACGCCGCGCAATCTACGGACAAAATACCCAAAAGCAAATGTTCGGTACCCACGTAGCTTTTAGAAAAAGCGTTTGCCTTTTCTATGGCTTTTTTCGCAGAAGAAGTCAGTAATTCTTTGTAATTAGACATATCCGTTCTCCATCGCCCGAAGGCGTTTAATTCGTTATCCTTGCAAATTTTCTTTGATTACCGCCGCGCGGAAAGAATTTTCTTCCTCTCGGCTTAACACTTTACCCCGTTTTAGGGCTAAAGAAGCGGGGCGAAGGGAAAGCCCCAATTCGTATAAATCCACGCCACCATCCGTAAGCGCGCCCACCGAAACCCCTTCCATTACCGTGATTAAATGCTGCATGGCTTGGCTATACGATAGGCTTTTGCTTTCCGAAAGCGCACGCGCCGCGGATAAAAAGCGTTCGCGTTCCCCCTTGGGGTTTTGCCCAAAGGCTTCCCTACGGGTGGCAAGTTCTAAATTAGATACGTCCAAAGTGGCTTGCGTTACCCCGCAAAGCACTTCCGCATCCGTGCGCCCAAACGAGTGTGCGTTACTGATTTGATATAGCGCGTGTTCGCTTTCCGTTCCTTCCCCAAGTACGCCGCGTACGGCAATGCCTTCTTCATCCAGCACCGAAAGGGCTTCTTTTAATTTACCCGCTTTGGTTAGCGCGGGCAGAAGTACGGTGGTGGAAGCGCGTATCCCCGCCCCCACGTTCAAAAACGAGGCGGTTAGATAGCCGAAGCTGGGCATTTTGGCAAAGGGCAAAACGTTTGCAAGCGTTTTTTCCATTTCCGCCGCCACGGTGTACGCTTCGTGTAAGCGAAAACCGTTTTCCACCGCGCAAATGCGGAAAATAAAGTCGGAGGCCAAGCGG
>JAZUCI010000008.1:0-7210 GCA_045639045.1 Christensenellaceae bacterium | reverse complement strand
TGGGGCTTGCCGTTTGCGGTGGGCGGTCCGTCGTAAAAAGTGAAGGTTTGCTTACCTTCGGTTTCTTCCATTACCCGTTCGAAAACGCGGTTTTCCTTCCAGAAATCCAGCACTTCCTTTTCGCGGTCCAAGAAATTCATGCCCGTGTCTACTTTGCGATACATATACGCTTTTTCCTCCTCTCACTTACTGCGGTTTTTCCTTGTTTTGGGGGTTTCCCCCGTTTTTTTGTTGGGATTTTGCCTTTACGCGTACGCGCGAATAAATTACGCGCTTGGCACGCGTATCCACGCGCCCACGCGCGAAAAAGACAAGGCCCTTGCCATTTTTGCAAGAACCGCATTCCCGGTAAACGGGCTTTTCACCCGCGTTTTATACGTAAAACGGAAACGTGCGCTTTGCTTCCGTAACGATTTTAAAAGGGCTGTGCATCCTTCTTTGACCGATTGGACCGGGCCGGCACCCCGACAGGTAACTCCGGTAAAGCTACCTTATGGCACACGGGAACTTCCACTTAGTGCTGCTGCATCCCTGCCCTGACACGGTTCACGGCTACCCGTTGCATAAGACCTTACCATCAAAATCCCTTATCGGTTCCAGCGCCCCACCCAAGGGGCCGGGGAAGGCGTTCGGCTCTGCTACAGCGGATTGCAGATACAGGGCACCGCTAACTCCCCACCTAGCACAGCACAAGGATTATACCCTATTTTTTTGTTTTTGGCAAGTGTTTTCTATGCTTTTTTGGGTTTTTTCCGTAGGAAAAGCAGGTTTTTTACGAAAAGCGCAAAAATTTTTACCCTTCCTTTTATAAAACGCTTGACATCTTGTGAAAAAGAAACTACAATAATAGAACATATGTTTAATTAAGGAAGGGGGGAAAATGCAATGATTTTTTGGTACGACGGCACGGAAAACGGCTTTTTCACCCTTTGTTACGATTGCTACGAACAAAAGGAATTGCCCACCCGGATTTTGCGCGGAAAGGGGGCAAGCGCGCGCGGAAAACAGGTAATTACAATCCCTACGGAAGGGGAAAAGGCAAACGCTTTTCGCGCCCTGCTAAAAGAAAAATCCCCCACCCTTTTGGGGGAAATTGCCTTGGCTTTAAGAAGGCTGGACGAAGGGGTGCCCCTTGCCGTGATGCAGTACGCGTTTTCCTTTTTATTCACCAAAAAGGAAGGGGCGTTTTTGCCAAAAAAACCCGCGTATCCCTTTACGCAATTTTTGCAAATGGCAAAGCTGGAACTGATGCGATACGGGGGTATTTTGCACTTTTTAGAAAAAAACGGCGGTTTTTATGCGGAAATAGAGCCTGTGGACGACGTGGTAGATTTACTTTTGCTTGGGGCAGTAAGAAAGCTTTCCGCCCCCGTTTGCATTCAGGACGTAAAACGGAAAAAACGGGCGGTTTGGGATGGCAGCACCTACACGATTTTTTGTGAAAAAGAAGGGGAAGGAACAGAACTTTTAACCGAAGAAAACGCCTCCTTTTTATCCCTACTTTCCTACCTTACCCCCAAGAAAAAACCGCCGCAAGTTACCCAACTTTGCTTCTTTACCGAAGCGCCAAAACAGTGGAAGCGGAAAGGTTATTTAACCCTTTTTGATAGGTTTTACCCCGTAAAAAACGAAAACGTTTTGCCCTAACCCCTTCTTGCCCCTTTTCGGCAAAAAAGGGCAAAATTTTACAAAAAGCAAATATTTGTTTATTTTTTAGATAAAAAATGGGCGGAGCCGAAAAACGGCTTCGCCCAAACTGTTTTTATTTCGTTAGTCAATCCACCAAACTTTGTTGTTCATTAGGATACAAATAATATCGATAATCCAGAAAATGATACCCGAAACAAAGATGAATACAACGCCTAAAACGATGTGCAAGGTATCACCCTTTACGATACTTCTGCAAAGGCGGTAAATG
This sequence comes from Christensenellaceae bacterium, assembly GCA_045639045.1. Lineage (GTDB taxonomy): Bacteria > Bacillota > Clostridia > Christensenellales > Borkfalkiaceae > SIG402. The sequence continues at coordinate 5,292 of JAZUCI010000008.1, read as the reverse complement.
CCCCAAAATACGGAAATTGCAGGAATACACAGCAACAATTTAATAAGCAAAGGCAAATCGTCAACGGTTTTGATAAAAGATTTCATAACAAACACTCTCCTTTTGTTTTGTTGTTTTTATGATATCATATTATGCGGCAAAAAACAAGGGGGTTTCTAAAAAAAATTACGGTTTTTGGAATTTTCTACCCTTATTTCCGCTTTTTGGGGAAGGTTTTCCCTTGCTTTTGGGGAAATTTGCTTTGGGTTTTCCGTGCGAAAATTCCATAAGTCCGCTTGCTTTCCGTTCTTTTCCTTGGCGCGAACGGGCTTCCCCACCGCCCTTGCGGAAGGGTTTTTCTTGCCCTTTCCCTTCTTTACGGAAGGGTTTTTCTTGCTTACCCTTAGAAAATCCGCCTTTTACGGGCTTTTTATCACCGCCGTAAGCGGCAAATTTACCGCGCGTAGGCAATTCTTCTTCGTACGTAAGGCTTGCGCTTAACTTGCCTTCCTTGGCGGTTGCGCCAATTTCGGTAAGCAAGCGCGTATATTCCCCCTTTTGCGGGGGCGTGTTGATAAAGGTAACCGCACTACCCGATTTCCCAGCGCGCGCGGTTCTGCCCACGCGGTGCGCGAAAATTTCCGCGCTTTGGGGCATATCAAAGTTAATTACCACGTCCACGTTTTGAATATCAATGCCACGCGCGGCAACGTCCGTTGCCACCAAATAGCCGCCGTTCTTTTTGATTTCTTCCATAGCGCTAATGCGGCGGGGTTGGGGGATTTCCCCGTGAATTAGGGCGTGCGGCACCCTTTCTTCCGCCAAATACCCCGAAAGGGTATCCGCCATCTTTTTGGTATTGCAAAAAATAAGGGCGGTGTGGGGGTGATACTTCGTAAGATATTCGGTAAGCGCGCGCTGTTTATCCTTTCTACCCACCGTAAAGTAAGTGTGGTAAATGGGCAAGGTTTTGGGGGTTACTTCCACCGTAACGGGGTTATTTAGATAGGTTTGCGCCAACTTTTTCACGCTTTCGGGCATGGTTGCGCTAAGCATTAAGGTTTGCCGTTCGGGGTTTACCTTTTTTAATACCTTATCAATTTCCTTTTGGAAACCCATGGAAAGCATTTCGTCCGCTTCGTCAAAAATTAAGGTTTTTACACCGCCAAGTTTTAGCACGCGGCGGTCAATATGGTCCAAAATACGCCCCGGGGTACCCACTACGATGCGCGCCCCTTTTTTCAGGTCGAAAATTTGGCGTTCCATCCCTTCCCCACCGTACACGGCAACCGCGCGGCAGCCTTCCTTTTTTACGCACAGCTTGCGAAATTCCTTTACCGTTTGCACGCACAGTTCACGCGTGGGGCAAAGCACCAAAACTTGGGTGGCGCGGTCTTCGGTATTCACACCGCAAAGGGCGGGAAGGGCAAACGCAAAGGTTTTACCGCTACCCGTTTCGGATCTTGCAACGATATCCACCCCTTGCATAGCAAGGGGAATCATCTTTTCTTGAATTTCGGTACAGGTGGTAAGCCCTAATTCGTTTAGGGCATATAAAAATTCTTGGGGAAGATTTAATTCTTCAAATCGCATACGCTTTCTCCTTGCGCAATTTCTTTAATTGCCGCTTTTAAGCAGTTTACGGTATCCGTGGGGGTGGCGGTATATTCCGTTTCTTTTTGGGTGGCAAGTTCCCCCGCCCTACCCGTAAGATAGCACGCGGCGGATAACAGTTCGGTAGAAGTTAGGTCTATTCCGCTTGCGCGCGAAAACATACCCAAGGCAACCCCTAAAAGCACGTCCCCACTTCCCCCTTTCGCCATTGCGGGGGAGCCCGTGGCGGAAAGATAGGTGGAAAGCCCGTCCGAAATCAGCGTACTTGCGCCTTTTAATAAACACGTTACCCCGTATTCCCTTGCAAAAGCGGTAAGGCTTTCGTAGGGAGAAGAAAGAATTTCGCTTACGGGTTTTCCGCTTAAACGGGAAAATTCCGCGGGATGAGGGGTAAGAACCACCTTCGCCGTGGCGGTTTTTAGTTCCTCTACCCCGTATTTTGCAAGCGAATTTAAGCCGTCCGCATCCACGATTAGCGCACCCTTAAAATTGCGCAACAAATAGCGCACCAAACGGTATACGCTTTTGCTTACGCCCAAACCCGCGCCCACCGCAATCACGCGCGAGCGAGCGCAAATTTCCGCGTAGAATTTTTTACGAAAACGGATTTTTCCACCCCAGGAAGGGGCGTTCGTATATATGAGTTCGGGCAAGGAATTTTGGGCAACACTAATTACTTCGGGTACCGAAACAAGTTCGGCGTAACCCGCGCCCGTAATTAGGCTTGCGGTTGCCCCTGCCGCAAGGCGCGCCGCACCCGTATACGCGCAGCTGCCCGCAATTAAGGTTGCCCTGCCGTGCGTACCCTTGTGCATATTGCGTCGTAAGGGGGGAAAGGCTTGCTTTAATAAGTCTTTATCCGCTAAAAGGGCTTGCGCTTCCCCACCGATTGCGATGGGAAGAAGGGTAAGCATTCCGCATACGTCCAACCCGTCCCCTAAAAAATGCCCGAATTTTAACCCTTCTACGGCGAAGGTTTGCTTTGCCTTTACGGCGTACTTACCTTCCCCCGTATCCGCGTTTAAGCCTGCGGGGATATCCACCGCGTAAAGGGGAATTTGTTTCCCCATTTCATTTAACGTTTGAAAAAGGGTTTTGCTTTCCCCTTTGGGTTCCCCCGAAAAACCCGTACCCATCACGCATTCCACAAGGGCGGTGTATTTCCCCGTGGCAAGGGAGTTTTCGTATTCCCCTTGGTATTCCGCTTGGGCGCGGAGCGTTTCCTCCGTTTTGGGGGGCGCAACTTGATATACTTTTACGGGGATTTTTCTTTGGAAAAGTTGTTGGGCGATAACGTATCCGTCCCCACCGTTATTTCCCCCACCGCAAACGACGAGCACGCGATCCTTTGGGGTTACGGGAAGGGCAGAAGCCACCGCTTTCCCCGCGGCAAGCATCATTTCGTAATAGCCGTAGCCACCTTCGTTCGCGTGTTTTTCGGCTTGTTTCATTCCGTAAGCAGAATAAATTTTACGCATCCGAATCCTCCTCTACTTGCCGTTTTAAGGCTTGCACGGCTTCGCCCACGGCATCCCCCGAAAAGCCTTTGGAAAGCAAATAGCGGTACGCTTTTTGCAAGTTTTCAAAGGTGATTTCCTTACCGCGCAGGTACTTATTTAGGGCGGTTTTCGCCCCTTGTTCTTCATCAATTTCGTTAAGGGCGGCAGAGATATCCGCATCCGAAACACCCTTCATTTTCAGTTCCGCCGCCAGCATTCTTCCCCCTTTTTTGTTTACGTGGGAAGCAACGTACTCGCGCGCGTATTCGGCGTTATCTACGTAGCCGTATTCTTTAAGTTTCACTATCGTTTCGCGGATAATCGCGGGCGCGTAGCCCTTTTCCTTTAACCGCAAATATATATCCTTTTCGGTTTTTCCCGTTACGGATAACAGGGAAACCGCTTTTGCAAAGGCTTTATCCTTTTCGGCGGCAAGCTGAATTTCGGCCAACTGCTCCGCCGTGATTTCCATCCCCTTTTTTAAGCGGTATTCCGCAAGGGTAACGAAATCCAAGCCACAACAAAAGCGCCCGTCCAAAAATACGTTGACGCGCGTTTTATCCTTTGCTTGGGGGGTAATTTCGGTAATAATTGCCATATTCCGTTTCCTTACGATAAAACGGGTTGCAGGCGCAACCCGTGTAGTTAAAATCTAAAATATTCTTCGCGTTCCACACGGCAAGAAACCTTGCCAAGTAGCGCGTCCGTAATGCGTAAAAACAAGCTTTGCGCATTTTCCGTTCGCACGGGAAAGCGCGCGGTAACTTCTTCCGCGTATTCGTATTCGGGGGTAAGGTTTTCGCGTTCCGCCACTTTACGGAAGGCATCCGAAAGTTCGTACGAAAAACGCACCGCGCAAAAAGCGGCAAGGGCGCTTTCCTTAATTTCGTTTGCGTCCAAAGAAAGCCCCGCGGCATACGCGTACGCGCGAACAAGCCCCCCTGCGCCAAGTTTAATGCCGCCAAAGTATCTTACTACCGCAACGCCCGTTTCCTTAATGCCTTTGGTTTTTAGCACTTCCAAAATGGAAATTCCCGCAGTACCTTGGGGTTCCCCATCATCCGAATAGCGCATAATATTGCCCGCTTTATCCGCAATAAAGGCAAAGCAAACGTGCGTGGCAAGGGAATGTTCCTTGCGAATTTTCGCAATCTCCGCGCGCGCCTGTTCCTCACTTTCCACGGGAAAAGAATACCCGATAAAGCGCGAACGCTGTTCGGTAAATTCCGCCGTAGCGGATTTGGTTACGCCAAGATATCCGCTCACGCGCGGGTTACCGCCACGTGTACTTTTTTACCCTTATGCAAAATGAATTCGCCGGTGGGCAATTCCGCCATGGGGTCGGTAAGTTTATCTTCGTTCAGTTTCACACCGCCTTCTTGAATCAAACGGCGGGCTTCCCCCTTGCTTTTGCAAAGCCCTGCGGCAATCAAAAGGTCTACCCCGTTCGCGCAGTCCAACCCTACCGTAAGTTTGGGCATATCTTCGGCGTTACCGCCAAAGGCAGCGCGGGCTTGGCTTCTTGCAAGATTTGCCTTTTCTTCCCCGTGCACAAGCTTGGTTACTTCGTAAGCAAGGCGTTCCTTTGCCGCGTTGATGCGTTCATCCGCGTACTTGGTCAGTTCTTCAATTTCTTCCAAATCCATAAAGGTTAAAAGGCGCATACATTCGGCAACCTTGCAATCTTCCACGTTTCTGAAATATTGGAAGAAATCGTACACGCTGCACTTGTTTTCATCCAGCCACAACGCGCCCTTTTGGGTTTTGCCCATTTTTTTACCTTCGCTGTTGAGTAGAAGGGTACAGGTTGCGCAGAAAGCAGGCTTGCCTTCCTTTTTACGGATTAAATCCACGCCCGCAAGCATATTGGACCATTGGTCGTCCCCGCCCAGTTCCAACTTACAGCCGTGTTTGCGATTTAACACCAAAAAGTCGTAACCTTGCATTAACATATAGTTAAATTCAAAGAAGGTAAGCCCCTTTTCCATACGTTGCTTAAAGCATTCGGCGGTAAGCATACGGTTTACGGAGAAATGCACCCCGATTTCACGCAAGAAGTCGATATAATTTAAGTTGAAAAGCCAATCCGCATTGTTTTCAATGGTGGCGGCGTTTTCCCCTTCAAAATCAATAAAACGGGACATTTGTTCTTTGAAGCATTCCACGTTGTGGTTGATGGTTTCGCGCGACATGATTTGGC
>JAZUCI010000007.1:0-5924 GCA_045639045.1 Christensenellaceae bacterium | reverse complement strand
CGCTCTACCAACTGAGCCATATCCCCACGGAGTATTACGTGGGTTACAATTAGGCGCCGTAACCGAATGCGAAGGGTTTTTATTGCCTAACTGCCTATTTATTATAGCACATTTTTATAAAAGGTCAAATCTTTTTTTATGGATAAGCGAAAAAAATATAAAAATTTGGGGCGAAAAGGCAAAACCTTCCACCCCAAAAAGTTAAAACAGTTGTAATAAATCCACCAAAACGGCAAAACCCAAGATAAGCATCATACCAAAGAAGTGAATAATATTTTCCACTTTTCGGTTAAGGGGCTTACCGCGAATCCACTCAATGGTAGTAAAAATCACCTTACTGCCATCCAATGCGGGGATGGGAAGCAAGTTGAACACCGCAAGGTTAATGCCGATATAGGCGGTCATTTCCAAAAATTGCAGTAACCCTTGGGAAACGATTTGCGAAGTTACGCTGATTGTGGTAACGGGGCCGCCCATAGCACTTAAACCAAGAACGCCCGTAAGCAGTTCCCCCAATACGGTAAAAATGGTACCCGCAATGCGAATTGCGTACACGAACGCCCTGCCGATGGTCTGGAAAAAGCCTAATTTTACTTTACACGAATAAATTTCAAACTCGCCGTCCGCTTCTTGCACGCCGATAGCGCGGAATAGATGCGCGGTTTCCGCAACGGATGCGTTTTCAATATCCGAACGAAGGCGTACTTCCTGCTTTACTTTCTTTCCATCGCGAATTACGGTAAAGGTGAAGGAATCCCCCGTTTTGCCCCCTTTTAACGCTTCTTGCAAGTCCGAAACCAAATAAATATCCCTACCTTCTACCGAAACGATGATATCTTCATCTTGCAAGGAATATTCGTAATAGGTTTGTTCTTGCCCTGCGGGGATGGGTTCTACGCGGTAAGCCATAAGCAAAAGCTGACCGAACACCGCGAAAGACACGATAATGCAAAGCATGGCGGTAATAAAGTTCATAAACGCGCCCGCAATCAGCACCAAAATCCGTTGCCACGGGGGTTTATTGTTGAAGGCATCGGGGTGAGAACTTTTATTCTCTTCGTCGTCCTCCTCCCCTTCAAAGGCGCAGAAGCCGCCAAGGGGGATTAAGCGAATTGCGAATACTTCCCCGCTTTTTTTGGTCTTTTTGAATAGCGCGGGACCGAAACCGATGGAAAATTCGTTAATTTTGAAGTGAAAAATTTTGCCCACGATATAGTGCCCGAATTCGTGCACCGTAATCATAATCAACAAGATTAAAATGGCTAAAAATATTGCCCAAACGGTGTTCATAACCGATGCAAAAGACAGTAAATTTATTTGCATGTATTCCCCCTGATGGCTGCAGTTACCAAGCGTTCGGCTTCGGTTTTTACCGTAAGCAGGGTTTGGTAATCTTGCGCGCGTACGTTACTTATTTTATCCATTGCAAGCGAAATATAGTACGGAATTTGCGAAAACCGTATTTCTTCCCTTAAAAAAGCGAAAACTGCCGTTTCGTTGGCAACGCTATACACGCAAGGAAGAACGCCACCCGCTTTTAAGGCTTGACGCGCCAGGCAAAAGCAAGGAAATTTTTCTTCGGGTACGGGATAAAAGGTTAGATTGGAAAGAGTTGCTAAATCCAATTTTTTTACGGTGGTGGGAATGCGGTTGGGCGCGGTTAAGGCAAGCTGAATGGGAATTTCCATATTGGGATAGGACATTTGCGCCATAGTTACCCCGTCCGCAAAATTCACCGCCGAATGCACGATGCTTTCGGGGTGGATGACTACTTCTATCCGCTCTTCGGGAATATCAAATAGGTAGCGCGCTTCCATTACTTCTAACCCCTTGTTTGCCAAGGTTGCCGAATCGGTGGTAATTTTTGCGCCCATATTCCACGTGGGGTGTTTTAAGGCTTGCGCTTTGGTTACGTTTGCAATTTCTTCTTTGGTTAGCCGCCAAAAGGGACCGCCGCTTGCGGTAAGCGTTAAGGAAGCGCATTCGCGCGTTTTATCAAAGCCTAAACATTGCCAAATTGCCGAATGTTCACTATCTACGGGGTAGATAGGCACGTTTTTTTCTTTTGCTAGGCGGGTAACCAATTCCCCACCGCAGCATAAACTTTCCTTATTGGCTAGAGCAATGGGCTTACCCATTTCAATGGCTTTTAGCACGCATTGTAGCCCCGCAAAGCCCACGACGGCAACCACAACGATATCCGCTTCTTCCACGATAGCGGAAAGGACGGCGTCCTCCCCCACCGCGTATTCGGTGGAGGTAGGAAGGGTTTCCTTTACACGCGAAAAAGCGCTTGCATCCTTTAAGGTAGCAACCTTGGGACGAAACGCTTTTACTTGCTCGCTAAACAGTTCCGCGTTGGAGCCTGCCGAAAGCGACACGATGGAAAATAATTCGGGATAACGGGAAACGACGCCCAAAACCTGAACGCCGATAGATCCCGTACTGCCGAGAAGTGCAATTTTTTTCATATTTCTTTCACGGGGAGCGCCCCGTAACCAATTAAATAAATAACGTAAACGCGAACGCAAGGAACACGCTGCTAAACATCATCCCGTCGATACGGTCCATAATACCGCCGTGCCCGGGTAAGATTTTACCCATATCCTTTACGCCAAGTTTCCGTTTGCAAACGCTTTCCGCCAAATCCCCCACTTCGGTTAAGAAGGCGCATACCGTACCGATTAGCATAATCAGTATCCATGCGGGTAAAACCCCTTGGTATACGAAGGATTTTTTGAAGATAAAATACAGTACGAGCGCGCCTACCGCGCCGCCCGCCAAGCCACCGATCGCGCCCGAAATCGTTTTGTTGGGGGAAATGGTGGGGCAAAGCTTTTTACCCTTCAAAAGGCTACCAACAAGGTAAGCGAAGGTATCCGCAAAGGAAGAAACCACGAACACCATTAAAAGCGCAAGGGTGGAGTTTGCGGGAAGGGCGTTAAGAATTAGCATAGAGCCCACGAAAAGGGTGGGATACACCATAGCCGAAACGCCGTAGGAAAAACTTTCAATTTCTGCGTTTAAAACTACCGCAAACAAAAGCTGCAATACGGCAAAGCCCATAAACGCGTACATTACGCCGATAACCGAGAAAAAGTGGAACAAGGGCGCAACCGAAAGCGCAAACGCGATTGCGGTATATTTGTGCAAGGGGCGGATTCTTTCGCCAAGCGCGCGCGTAAATTCAAACGCGGCAAGCGCCGAAAGAAAACCGATAAAGCCCGTAAAAAAGGCGATATGCACTTCCCTTAAAAAGAAAAATGCGGTAACGACTGCAATCAGGCAAGCGCCCGTAATACTACGCTTAATCATCTTTTAACCCTCCAAACCTTCTTTTGCGCTTATTATACACGCGGATACAGCGATCGACGTGCTTTTTGCCAAAATCCGGCCATAGCGTTTTGGGGAAATACAGTTCCGCATACGCCATTTGGTACATCATAAAATTGCTAACGCGCTTTTCCCCGCTGGAACGCACGATGAGATCGGGATCGGGCATCCCCGCCGTATCCAAAAGGGCGGAAAAACCTTCTTCCGTGATTTCGCTTACGTTTTGGGAAAGGGCGCGGTTTACGGCGCGCACGATTTCATCCCTGCCGCCGTAGTTGATACCGATATTTAAAACGAATTGAGTGAATTCTTCGGTACCTTTTACTGCGCTTTCAATCTCTTCGCGAACGTCCGCGGGAAGGCGGGATAAATCCCCCATAACGCGTAGGCGCACGCCGTTTTTTAACAAACGCTTAATCCCCGTTTGAAAGTATTGACGGAGCAAATTAAAAAGCGCTTCCACTTCTTCCTTGGGGCGATTCCAATTTTCGGTAGAAAAAGCAAAAAGGGAAACGTAACGGATTCCCTTTTCAAAACATGCTTCTACCACTTCGGTAACCGTATCCACCGCCTTTTTATGGCCGTAAGAACGTGGCATCATTCTACGCTTTGCCCAACGCCCGTTTCCGTCCATAATAAACGCGACGTGCGTTGGGATACGCATTGTTTGATTCTTTTTCATGCCGATTATACGGACATAACGTCCTTTTCTTTTTCTTGCGCTGCCTTATCTACCGATTCAACGCCCTTTGCGGTTAATTTTTCTACTTCTTTTTCTAAAGATGCAGCGTCGTCTTCGGTAATTTCTTTGGCGGTTTTCGCCTTTTTGATGGCTTCCATACCGTCACGTCTGATATTGCGGATAGCCACCTTGCTATCTTCGCCCATTTTTTTGATTTGCTTTGCAAGATCCTTTCTGCGTTCTTCGGTTAACACGGGGAACACCAAACGGATTACCTTGCCGTCGTTCGTGGGGGTTAAACCGATATTTGCAGCCAAAATCGCCTTATCAATTTCTTTTAAAAGGCTGGTATCCCAAGGGCTAACAACCAAGCAACGCGCGTCCGCAACCGAGATGTTACCCACTTGGTTTAAGGGCGTTTGTTGGCCGTAGTAGTCCACGGTGATTTTATCTAAAATATGGGGGTTTGCGCGGCCTGCGCGAATTGCGGAATAATCTTCCTTTAATACGCGTACCGTTTTATCCATTCTTTCGGAAAGTTCCAAAAGCATCATTTCCATTTGTTCGTTTTCCATTATTTGCCTCCTTTTCCGCTATCAGCGGAAGGTGTTTTTTTGATTCTATTTACTTAATAAATTAAAGTGCCGATAGTTTCACCCGCCGCAGCCTTTACGATGGCGTTTTCTTGGCTAAGCCCAAACGCCAAAACCTTAATGCCGTTTTCCATGCACATGGTGGTTGCGGATAAATCCATCGCCTTTAAGTTTTGGTCAAGCACTTCGCGGAAGGAAATTTTATCGTACTTTTTCGCGTTGGGATTTTGTTTGGGGTCCGAATCGTAAATCCCGTCTACGTTTTTGGCAAGAAGCAACGCTTCCGCTTCAATTTCCGCCGCGCGAAGGGATGCGCCCGTATCCGTAGTGAAGTAAGGGCTACCCGTACCGCAAGCGAAAATTACGATTTTTTTATTTTCCAACGCTTCTTTGGCTACGCGAAGGTTAAAGGGGGTTGCTACCGAGCTAATGGTAAGCGCGGTTTGTACCACCGAAGGGGCGCCCAAACGGTCTAACGCGTCTTGCAAGGCAAGGGCGTTAAGAACGGTTGCAAGCATACCCATATGGTCGGCGGTAGCGCGGTTCATTTCCGTGCCCTGTCTACCCCGCCAAAAATTGCCTGCGCCGATAACCACGGCTACCTCGGTTCCCGATTGAACAACGGTTACCAGCTCGTTCGCAACGCGATTCAACACCGCGCTATCAATGCCGAAGCCGCTACCGCCGGACAACGCTTCCCCGCTAAGTTTAATTAGTACCCTTCCGTACGCTTTTGCCATACGCTTTCCCCCTAAAATTTGATATTTCGGCAATGCCAAAGCAAAGCCTTGATTCAAAAACAGGGAACACAAAACCATTGTGTTCCCTGCAAACTGCATGCGTTACGCTTGCGCTTTAGCTACCTGTTCAGCAACTGCGTCTGCCAAATTTTCGCTCTTCTTTTCCAAGCCTTCGCCCATTTCAAAACGAACGAATCTGCGAACGGAAAGTTTTTCACCGATTTGAGCGGTTGCTTCTACAACAACTTGGTTAATGGTCTTATCGGGATCTTTAACGAATTTTTGTTCAAGTAAGCAGTTATCTTCGTAGTATTTTTTAATTCTACCTTCTACCATGCGTTCTGCAATGTTAGCGGGCTTACCTTCGTTAAGCGCTTGTTGCAAAAGGATTTCTTTTTCCTTTGCAAGAACTTCAGCGGGAACTTCTTCCTTGGTTACGTACAAGGGTTTCGCCGCAGCGATTTGCAACGCGATATCGTGAACCAACGATCTGAAAAGTTCGCCACGAGCAACGAAGTCCGTTTCACAGTTTACTTCAACCAAAACGCCAACTTTACCACCCATGTGGATGTAGCT
>JAZUCI010000006.1:0-1150 GCA_045639045.1 Christensenellaceae bacterium | reverse complement strand
TAAATCCACCACCTTGTCGCAAGGATACGCGGCGTAATCCCCCACACCGATAATTTTTTCGTTTTCAATTAGCACGTCCGCTTTTACTATCTCTTCGGTGAATACGTTGACTACGTTTCCGTTTTTCAGTAAAGTTTTCATTTTACTTTCCCCCTTTTTTCGGAATAGGTAACAGCATGCGCGTTTGCGCTTTGTATTCTTGAAATCCTTCCTTTTTCGCTTGGCGTTTATCCGCCATGGGAATACTGACCGCAAAGAATAGCACGGTGTTTGCCGCCGCCCCAAGCAGTAGATACCAGCGGAAACCCAACGTTAGTACGGCGTATAGCCCCACGCCCCACCACATGGTAATTTCCCCCAAATAGTTGGGATGGCGGGAATACTTCCAAAGCCCCACGCGAATAAAGGGCGCGGTTTTGTTTTTGCGATATCGATGCATTTGAATATCCGCCGTTCCTTGCAAGGCAGTAGCCCCTACCGAAAGCAGGAGGCCCGTAATCACCCAAGGCGCAAAGGAAACGCGCGCAAGCAATACGTACACCGCGGGCAAGGTTACCGCGTACACCACAAGGGTTGGCACCATATGAATGCCGATAAAGTTGATTACGGGGTACCACTTCCCCGTTTTTTCACACAGCATAGTGTATCGCCAGTCTTGATGTTTTAGCCCGTGAAAGGTGTATGCCCAGTTTGCGGTTAAGCGCACCCCCCAAAGGGTAACGGCAAGTAAAACGAGCGCACCCGAAAGGGTAATATTTTTTGCGAAGGCAAACAGGATTACCAAGGGTTGCACGCTCCAATACGGATCGTACACCGAAGCGTTTTTGAAGGCAACGCTACATAGAAAGGTAAACACGGTAGCAACAACGTCCGCAACCAAAAGTTTTAGCCACACCGCGCCCGAAACAAGCAAATACGTCCCTATGCCCACCGCCGCAGCAAGCAAATAAATAATAAAAACGATGAAAAAAGAAAGTTTTCTACCCAAGGTATTACCCCCCCCGCTTCGTCTTTTCGTAAAAACAGCAAATTTTCTATATATAGAAAAATTATATCATAAAAGAAATAGCCTTGCAATAGGAAAGCAAAAAAAACACCCCCTTCCCCTTTGATTTTCCGCCTAAAAACCGCAAGAAAAAACACAAAAAAC
>JAZUCI010000005.1:0-1383 GCA_045639045.1 Christensenellaceae bacterium | reverse complement strand
AGCGGTGAAATGGTACCGCCTTGCGGCAGACCAAGGGGATGAGAATGCACAATATAATTTAGGTGTTTGCTATGCAGAAGGCAACGGCGTAGCGCAAAACTATGCAGAAGCCGTAAAATGGTACCGCCTTGCGGCAGACCAAGGGGATGCGTATGCGCAAAATAATTTGGGTAATTGCTATTATTACGGCAACGGCGTAGCGCAAAACTATGCGGAAGCGTTGAAATGGTACCGCCTTGCGGCAGACCAAGGGTTTGCAAGAGCGCAATACGATTTGGCGCTTTGCTATGAAAAAGGCAAGGGCGTAGCGCAAAACTATGCGGAAGCGGTGAAGTGGTACCGCCTTGCGGCAGACCAAGGCTATGAGAATGCACAATTTAATTTAGGTGTTTGCTATGCAAATGGTAACGGTGTAAAGCAGGATTATGCAGAAGCTTTAAAGATTATGCGCGTGTTTGTAGATAAAGGGGATGCGGATGCGCAAAACTGGTGGGGTCAGTTCTATTATTACGGCAACGGCGTAGCGCAAAACTACGCGGAAGCAGTGAAATGGTTCCGCTTATCGGCAGACCAAGGGGATGCGAATGCGCAAAATAATTTGGGCGATTGCTATTATTATGGCAACGGCGTAGCGCAAAACTATGCGGAAGCGGTGAAGTGGTACCGCCTTGCAGCAGACCAAGGGTTTGCAAGAGCACAATGTAGTTTGGGTACTTGTTATGCCGAGAATAAGGGCATAGCGCGAAATTATACGGAAGCAATGCGATTGCTTCGTTTGGCGGCGGAACAAAATCTTGCAAGAGCGCAAGGGATTATAGGCTATTACTATTACTGGGGTGAAGGCGTTGAAAAAGATTACGTGGAAGCTTTGAAATGGTTCCGTTTGTCGGCGGCACAAGGAAATAAGGGCGGTCAATTGTATATGGGGCATTGCTATCGTTATGGCAACGGCGTGCCGAAGAATTACGCCACGGCAAAGAGTTGGTACAAAAAAGCTGCGGAGCAAGGTGATGCCGAAGCCAAGAAGTGGTACGACGAATTGACGCGGCAAGGGCACTAAAAAAGCCTTCCCGAAGGAAGGCTTGTGGGGTTTATTTTTTCGCGGGGTTTGATTTGCCGAGCATGAGCTTGGTGAGCTTATCCAAGAGCCCCGATTTGGCGGCGCAAACGAGCGCGAGCGTGGCGATTAGCGCGTCGGCGGGGATGTACACGCATTGATAGATAAAGGAATACGCCACGGCGTTGCCCATTGCCCATTCGGGCAAGGAAACCCAAACGGAGTTTTCCAAGAAGAATACCATGCCTGCGATAAAGTGGGCGAAAAAGCGCATGGAAAATACGCAAACGCAACCCAAAACGACGGGGAGCACCGCTTTTTCCTTG
>JAZUCI010000004.1:0-1696 GCA_045639045.1 Christensenellaceae bacterium | reverse complement strand
GTCGTCAATTTTGGAAACCATGGTTTGGGTTGCATCGAACAAGGAACCGTATCTCATACCAACTACGTCCGAAGAAACGATTTCGTCTTCGTTGTAGCCGAAGGATTCGCTTGCTGCTGCCTTCATAGCTGCGTTGATGCCTTCCTTGGTTACGTTGGTGCCTTTAACAACAGCGGTAAGGATGGTGGTGGAACCGGTAGCAACGGGAACGCGTTGTGCGGAACCGATCAACTTGCCGTTCAATTCGGGAATTACAAGGCCGATTGCTTTAGCAGCGCCCGTGGAGTTGGGAACGATGTTAGCAGCGCCTGCTCTTGCACGGCGAAGGTCGCCCTTTCTGTGGGGGCCGTCCAAAATCATTTGGTCGCCGGTGTAAGCGTGGATGGTGCTCATGATACCGCTTTGGATAGCAGCGTACTTGTTCAAAGTATCAGCCATGGGTGCCAAGCAGTTGGTGGTGCAGGAAGCAGCAGAAATGATTTGGTCTTCCTTGGTTAAGGTCTTTTCGTTTACGCTGAACACGATGGTTTTCAAATCGTTACCAGCGGGTGCGGAAATAACAACCTTTTTAGCGCCTGCAGCAACGTGAGCCATAGATTTTTCTTTGGAGCAGTAGAAACCGGTGCATTCCAAAACAACGTCTACGTCAAGTTCGCCCCAGGGAAGGTCTTGCGCCTTGGGCATAGCGTAAATGGTGATTTCCTTGCCGTCTACGGTGATGGAACCGGGAACGGTTACGGTTTTACCGTCTTCAGCAAAAACGGGTTCTTTAGAAGTTACGGTGTGAAGACCTTCACCCATTCTTCCGCAGTAGCCGCCTTGCGCGGTATCATACTTTAAAAGGTTAGCCAGCATTTTGGGGCTGGTTAAGTCGTTAATAGCTACGACTTCGTAACCTTCTGCACCGAACATTTGGCGGAAAGCCAAACGACCGATACGGCCAAATCCGTTAATTGCAACTCTCGTGTTCTTAGACATATCTTATGTCCCTCCAATAAATAATTTTTAATTTTAGCATGAAGCGTTCCTTCGGGGCTTTCCCCACGCTCCAATGGTAATTATACCCTTTTTTCGTAGAAAAGTCAATCGTTTTACAAGCTTTTCGCATGGGAAAGAACCTTCTTTTTATAATTTTTATAAAAAATGAATTTCCCCACCCCGCCACCGCCCCAAGGGGAAGGCAAGTAAAACAAGCCTCCCCTTTGTAAAGGGCGGCAAGGGATTCTATCGCTAACGCTCCAGAATGACAAGGTAGAATCCTGCCCCGTATGTCATTCTGGAACGAAGCAAAGCGGAGTGATAGAATCTCTTTTTAGATTCTCCGCCCTGCCCATCACGTAGGTAGGCGAAGAATGACACGGTAAAAAGAAAAGCGCGGAAGGAAACCCTTCCGCGCCCACCCACACTACTGCTCTTACTTTATTTCTTTTATATTATTCATAGATAATCTTGCCCTTCTTCGCTCATAAAAGCAATTTTTAAATTTGTTTTCTTATTGTGTTATACTTTTCGTGGTTAGAATTAATTATAATAAAATCACCATCGTTATCATTTATAAATACTTTTATGTTATTTTGTAGAATCAAAACATTTAGTTCATATTTTTCAACGATATTTAGAAATTGTTCTATATGTTCAAAATAAACAACAACTTCGCAATCTATTGTTTCTTGATTTTTAAATGTTTCTATTTTAA
>JAZUCI010000003.1:0-37658 GCA_045639045.1 Christensenellaceae bacterium | reverse complement strand
ATGGCTACGATCCGACTTCAACCCTATCCATTTTAGACCCGAATTACGAACCCTTAACCCTTACCGCGTTAATTTCGGTGAAAAAGCCCGAAGCAACGGTAAAAGGCTTGGATTCAACCAAGCGGATGTTCGTAAACGATTCTTCTTTTTACGCAAGCATTACGTATAGCGATACCTTCCTTACCGAACGGATTGCGGTGGGGGAAGGTTCCGAATTGCTTTCGGGAACGCTTTCGTTTGAAAACGTTGACGTAACCCAAAGCGGATTGTACGATTTAATTCCCTACGGCTTTACTTCGGAAATTTACGATATTATTTATGAAAACGGAACGGTTACCGTTTCCCCCTTAACGACCAATTTAGTTGCGGGGGGCGCAAAAGCGGGCGAAAACGGAACGATGCTATATAACGGCAAGGAAGTGCATACTTTAGGGGTGAATTTCTATTCGCTATTTGCTAACTCCTTGGCGGGGCGCAGACCTTTCTACGAAATGGAAAACGGGCTTGCCGCGCTGAAAGAAGCAGGCGTTCGCGTGATTCGTTTTAATGCGAACGTATTCTACGCCTCTGAAGCAACCAAATATTTCTTTGGTAGCGAGGAATCCTATTGGACGGTAATGGACGGCGTGTTTAACGCGTGCGCCCAAAACGATATATTGGCAATTCCTTCCTTCTATTGGGCGTTTTGGCAGGACGATTATTTTGGGGAAACGTACGACCAAGTGTTTGAAGACCCCGCCACCAACACCTCCCAAGGCTTCCAATGCATGATGGATTACGCAAGAACTTTGGTAACCCGCTATCAGCATCACCCCGCGGTGTTTGCTTGGGAATTCGGTAACGAATGGAACTTAAATAACGACCTTCCCAATTGGAAGGATTGGATGACTTGCAAGCAAACCATAGAAAAACATACCAAAGTTTTGGAATATTGGGCAAACCTTGTGGATGAAGCGGATGAATACGATAGAATCATCACCACGGGGGATTCGTCGCTTCGCGGTTCGCAATACCATCAATACCATCAAAATAGTTGGGCGCAGGACACCTACGCGCAAAACTTGGAAGTATTGGCGTTGCACAACCCCGGGAAAATTTCCGCGGTTAGCGCGCACGTTTACGGGGGATACGCGGACGGCGCGAAGCAAGACCCCACGTTAATTAGCACAAGCAATTATTTAAGCGATTTATCCGCGAAAACTTGGGTGGATATGTTTAGATATTTGATGAACGCTTCTAAGGAACTATCCACTTCTATGAACAAAAACGTAACCACTTACGTTGGGGAATGCGGTATCGGGCACGGCAACGATTTTAAGCCCGGGGATACCAAGGAATCCCGTTTGAAAAAACAAAAAGCGGTTGCGCTGGAAATTGGTACGGCGCAATTGGTTACGGGTATGCCCGTTGCCTTGCTTTGGAACTACGACCCCGCCGTTTCGGACTTGTTTGAAGGGGATTACGCGGATATTACCCCCAGTATGTCTGCGGATTACTACAACCAACGCAGTAACGGCATTGAATGGAGTTGGAGCGATAGATTTGAAAAAGGCAAGGTGTTCTTTGAAGCAATTGGGGAAGTAAACGCCTTGTTAGAAGACCGATACGGCAAATTTTAACGGTCGGTAAGGAGAAAAACTGTGAAAAGACTGCTATGTATTAGCGTTTTAATAGCGATAGCGTTGTGCTCGGCGGGGTGCGGCTTAACCTTTGGGCAAATTCCCGTACCCAGCCTTTCGCCTACGGCTACGGTAACGCCCACCGCGGCGCCTACGCCCACGGTATCGCCTACGATATCGCCTACGCCTACGGTAAAACCCACGGCTCAACCTACGCCCACGGTAAAACCCACGGCATCGCCTACGCCTACGGTAAAACCCAGCGTTGTACCTTCGGTAGAGCCTAGCGTTATACCTTCGGTAGTTCCCAGCGTTGTACCTTCGGTAGAGCCTAGCGTTGTACCCTCGGTAATTCCTAGCGTTGTACCTTCGGTAGAGCCTAGCGTTGTACCCTCGGTAATTCCCAGCGTTGTACCTTCGGTAGAGCCTAGCGTTATACCTTCGGTAGAGCCTAGCGTTATACCTTCGGTAATTCCCAGCGTTATACCTTCGGTAGCGCCTAGCGTTGTACCTTCGGTAATTCCCAGCGTTGCGCCTTCGGTACAACCCACCGTAATTCCTTCGGTTGATCCGCTTGCTTCGGTAACCTTTACGGATAAAACCGTAATTTACGATGGCAACGAACACTTCTTATACGTAGAAAATTTACCCGAGGATTACGAGGTAAAGTATACTAACAACGGTAAAATCACGGTGGGTAAGCACACCGTAATTGCGCAAATGCGTAAAAAGGGTACTGCCCGCTATACGCACTCGCTAACCGCCGTTTTAACGATAGAAAAAGCCCCCGAAGTTCCCCCCGCAGAAGATCCCACGCTAAAGGAATTCGAAGGGATTATCTTTGAAGATACCACCTTCCCTTGCGACGGTACCGTGCATACCCTACTTGCGCAAAACGTACCCGAATTTGCAACCGCAAAATATTTTACGAACACGGCAAGCCAACCCTTGGAAAGCCGTACGGCGCGCGTGCTAATCACGGCGGAAGGGTACAAAGCGCTTACCCTTACCGCAACCATTTCCATTGGGAAAGGGCAAATGTTCGTAACCGCGGGGGATTTATCCCGTACGCAATTCGTGGTAAAACCCTTAACCCCCACGGCGGTGATTACCTACGGGTTTAAGGAAGGTTCGTTTGTTCTGCAAGAAGGCGCGCAAATTGCAAACTGCACGGGTCAACTTGCCTTTGAATATCCCCACGAAACCCGTATCGCGGGCGAATACGATATTTTGCCTTCGGGCTATTCTTCCGAAATGTACGACGTAATCTACGTTCCCGGAACCTTTACCGTGGAAGAAGTAAAAACCAACCTAATAGTTGGGGGCGCAACGGCAAATGAAAAGGGAGAAATAATTTATAACGGCAAACCCATCCACACGGTGGGCGTAAACTATTACAGCTTGTTTAATTCCTTGCTTATTACGGGCGGTGTATCAGGCCCGTGGAAGAAGGTTTCGGAAGGACTTACCACTTTAAGGGATAACGGCGTGCGCGTAATCCGCTTTAATTGTGGCGTGTTTACCAAGGAAGAAGCGGTAAAATATTATTTTGGTCAAGAGGAAACCTATTATTCCGTATTGGATAAGGTAATGGATGAAGCCGCGCGGAACGATATTTTGCTAATCCCCTCGTTTTTCTGGAACGATACTTGGATATTAAACTATTACGAAGAAATGTTCAACGACGCGTGGTCGGATGAAAACAGTCAAACCATGCAACTAATTAAAAAGGTGACGGGGGAAATGATTGCCCGTTATCAACACCATCCCGCAGTTCTTTCGTGGGAATTCGGTAACGAAAACAATTTGGGTGTAGACCTTCCTAACTGGAAGGATCACACCGCAAGCGTGGGTAGAATTGACACCCAAATTTATTCGGACGGTATGGCGCGCTGGTCTAACTGGGTGCTGGAGTACGATGCCTACGACCGTATGATTATGACGGGGGACGCGCAATTAAGAAACGGGCAGTATTCCACCTATCTAAACAAAAGCAGCTGGGGCCCCGATACCTACGCGCAACACGTTTTGGGCTTGGAAATGTTTAACCCTGATAAAATTAACGGCGTTTCGGTGCACATTTACGGGGGATACTCGGATTTAAGTACCCCGCAATCCGTAGCCCTGCCCGGGAAATACCTAAAAGACCGCGATGATTTAACTTGGGAAGACCGCTTCCTTCTTACCTTGCAAGCCACGGCGGAAGTGGCAAGGGTAAAAGAAATGCCTATGGCGGCGTACGTTGGGGAGTGCGGGGTTGCTAACGGCCAAGCGTTCTTGCCCGGGGATAGCCGTCAGGACCGTATGGACCGTCAACGCGCGGTATACGATGCGATTGGGGAAGCAACCTTATCTACGGGTATGCCCGTTGCCCTAATTTGGAACTACGATCCTAACATCGTACTTAAGCAAGGCTCTTACGAGGAATTAAACCCCGAAGGGATGGATTTAGGGGTAATGCAGAAGGAATATCTATCCGATTATCAAAAGTTCGCCCAACACGGCAACGGTACGGGGATAGAATGGAGTTGGAACGAGAAATACGATAAAGGGCAAGCCGCATTGGCAAGTATTCAAGAATATAACGAAAAATTAAGAATTAAGTACGGTTCCTTCTAATTTGCATCCTAGTTAAAACGGGAGAAACGGAAAATGAAAAAATTGCTTTTCATATGTTTAGTAATGGCGATTGCTGTTTTCTTTTCGGGATGCCGAAGTGGTGGCAGTCAGCAAAATAAACCGCCTGCTGCTTCCCAAAGCCCAACGCTTCCTACCACAGCCGTCAGTGTAACGCCTAGCGTAGAGCCTAGCATTGTTCCTAGTGTAGAGCCCAGTGTAACACCCAGCATTGTACCTTCGGTAATTCCCACTGTGGAACCTAGTATTATTCCTAGTGTTATTCCTTCGGTAATTCCCAGTGTGTTACCTACGGTAACACCTAGCATAATGCCTACGGTGGCACCCACGGTAATTCCTACGGTAAAGCCTACGGTAATTCCCAGTCCGTCCGTTTCGGTGGATCCGCTTGCGGCGGTCGTTTTTGCGGATAAAACCGTAATTTACGATGGCAACGAACATTCCTTATCCGTAGAAAACTTACCCGATGGTTACGAGGTAAAATATACGAACAACGGAAAAATTGCGGTGGGTAAGTACACCGTAATCGCGCAAATGCGTAAAATAGGTACTTCACGCTATACGCATTCGCTAACCGCAACTTTAACCATAGAAAAAGCACCCGAAATCCCCTCCGAAGATGATACTTCGCTAAAGGAATTCGAAGGGATTATCTTTGAAGATGCCACCTTCCCGTTCGACGGAACGGTACACACCTTGCTTGCGCAAAACGTTCCCGAATTTGCAACCGCAAAATACTTTACGAACACGGCAAGCAAGCCCGCCGAACGAAAAACGGCACGCGTAATTATTACGGCGGAAGGGTACAAAGCGCTTTCGCTTACCGCAACCATTACCATCGGCAAGGGGCAGGTGTTCGTTACCGCGGGGGATTTAAGCCGTACGCAGTATATCGTTAAGCAGATGCATCCCACGGCAGAAGTTTCGTACGCGTTTCAGGAAGAAACGTACATCTTGCAAATGGGGGAAAGCTTAGAAAATTGCACGGGTAATCTAACGTTTGAATATCCGTATGATACGATAATTGCGGGCGAGTACGATATTACCCCCGCCGGGCTTTCTTCAGAAATGTACGATATTGTTTTTGTGCCCGGTAAATTTACCGTGGAAGAAGTAAAAACCAACCTAACGGTTGGGGGCGCAAAGGCAAACGCAAACGGGGAAATGATTTATGGCGGTAAACCCGTTCATACGGTGGGTGTAAACTATTACACCTTGTTTACCAGCTTAGTGGCAACCAAAGGGTACGGAAATCCGTGGACTACCGTTCAAGCCTCCCTTGCCACCCTAAAGGATTACGGTGTGCGTGTAATTCGTTTTAACCGCGGAAAGTATATCCACGGGGATATCAATTACTATTTTGATAAGGAAGAAACCTATTACGCGGTATTAGATAAGCTATTGGATGAAGCCGCACGAATGGATATGCTACTTATCCCCGCATTGTTTTGGAACTTTACTTGGATGATGGAATATTACGGGGAAAGTTTTAACCAGGCGTGGACGGATGAAAACAGTAAAAGCGTTCAGCTGTTAAATAAAATTACTGTCGAAACGGTACAGCGGTACCAAAACCATCCTGCAATTTTAGCGTGGGAATTTGGAAACGAAAGCAATTTGGATATTGATTTGCCAAACTGGGAGGAATGGACCCCCGCCGTTGGTAGAATTGATACCCAAATTTATGCGGACGGGATAGCGCGCTGGGCAAACCTGGTTGCCGAGCTGGACGATTACGACCGCGTGATTATGACGGGTGATGCGATGCTCCGCGCAGGGCAGTATACAACCTATCTAAATAAAAACAGTTGGGGGAAGGATACCTACGCCCAGCACCTTTTGGCGTTAGAGCTATTAAACGGCGGCGCCGTAAACGGTGTTTCGGGGCATATCTACGGGGGATATACGGATAAGCTTAGCCCCGAATCGGTGGTTCTTTCGGGCGGATACCTAAAGGACCGTGAGGATTTAACGTGGAAGGAGCAATTCAGCCTTCTTATCAGCGCCACGGCAGAGGTTTCCGCGCGCAAGGGAATCCCCATGGCGGCGTACGTAGGGGAGTGCGGCATTAAAAACGGACAAGCCTTCCTGCCAGGGGATACGAAGGAAATGCGAATAGAACGCCAACGCGCGGTTTACGACGCAATCGGGCAAGCCGCCTTAGATACGGGTATGCCCGTAACCTTATTATGGAATTACGATCCCCTAATTACCATACAGGAAAAGGATTATAGCGAGCTAAATCCCGAAGGAAAGGAACTTTCCGAATTAACCGAAGAAGAATATTATTATTTTGCGCAAAACGGCGCGGGGATTTCCGAATACAGCTGGCACGAGGGCAACGGCAAGGGCTTAGCGGCGCTAAGCAGCTTGCAAGCGTATAATAAGCGGCTGGAAAAGAAATACGGAGCGTTTTAACCTACAAAAAAGAGCAATCACAGATGCGTGATTGCTCTTTTTTATGGTCGTTTTTTAGGCTTAGTAAATATTTCCGTCCTCGCGGTATCTTCTCCAAACGTTTTCAAAAAAGTCTCCGCCTTCGGGTAGGGGGCGAACCTCCCGCCAAGAAACCGAACATTTTTCCCCGTCAAAGGATACTTCTTGCACCTTTTGATAGGTTTCGCCACCGCCAAGCTTAAAGCGGAAAATTTCGTTTAACCCTTCGCGCAAATCCCCGTTTCTATCCCCGTAAAGGGCGGAACCGCGCGTGCCTTTTCCTTGCTCGGCAAAGTCCAAAAAGGCGGTTAGGGTGGCGTACTGAACGGTAAGCGCATCCTTTAATTTGTAGGCAAATTGTAAGGTTTCCTTTTGCGCGCCCGCAATGATAGATAGGTTACGAAGGTCGTTTGCCGTTTCCAAAATCCCTTCTTTCATCGCGGAAACTTCACGGATGGCGCCCCCCTTATCACTCATACGGCGCATCGCCTTTTGCAAACTTTCGTTTGCGGGGGTTTTTGCTTGCAGGGATTGTTCCACAAAGGCTTGATTCTTCGTTAAAGCGCCTTCCAAGGTGTGGATAAACGCGCTTTCGCTAACAGGCGCGCGTTTGCTTGCCGCAACGTATTGCGCCGCGCGTAAAGAACCCACTTGCCCCGCGTTTAGCGCGCTTCCGCCCGGGCGGGAAACCCCGTGCGTGCCTGCACATTCGCCCGCTGCAAACAAGCCCTTAATTTTGGTTTGCCACCAAAGGTCTACCGCAATACCGCCGTTGTTATGTTGCGCGCAAAGGGCAATTTCCAAGTATTCCTTGGTAATATCTAATCCCTTGCCTTTGTATAAATCCACGGCGGGGGCGTTCATTTTCAGTAAGCGTTCAATGGGCGTACCGAAGCACGCTTCCGCTTTATATAAATAGGTATACGCTTCTTCGCTTAAACGGGTAAAATCAATTTCGGCAAGACCAAAGGGGTTTTGGGTGAAATCCAGGTATACCTTGCGCCCTTTCATCACGCATTCGCGGTATACGAGTAAGTCCACCACCGAAGATCCGCTTAACACCTTGCGGCTATCAAAGGGCCATTGATATCCCTTCAAAAACACGTTGGAAAGCGCTTCGTAACAATCGGTAAAGTATTCGCTTAAAAATTCGTATTCGTTGCCTTCCGCATCCACCGAAACGAAGCGGGGCAGAACTTGCATATAGGTGCCCGAAACGTTCCAACGGGGGCTAATGGAAGCGAGTCCGTACTGCCACTCGGTCATATTTTGTAAGCTTGCGCCCGCGTTTAAGGCAAGGGAAGTGGTTCCCGTATGGCAAGCGGGGAACACGCTATCCGCGTAAATACCCGCAGGCCCACCCGTACACAAAATCACGTTGGGGGTACGGAACGCGCAAAATTCACCGTTTGCGGTATTTAAGCATAAAAGCCCGCAAACCTCACCCGCTTCATCCTTCAATACCTCTACCGCAAGAAGCGCGTCGAAAACGGGTACGTGTAGCCGTTCGGCGTTCTTTTGCAAGGCTTCGGTCATAAATTTAGAAGTCAAAGGCCCCGCGGACGTGGCGCGTTCAAAGGGATCGTGGTCGGTTTTATAGCCCACGTATTCCCCGTAACGGTTTACGGGGAAGGGAACGCCCAATTCGCAAAGGTTCATAAAGGAGCGGGTGGAAAGCGCCGCTTCAATTAACGCGTTATCTCCGTCCACGCTACCCCCTGCAAACAGGTTTTCCGCCATTTTTCTAACGCTATCGGGGGAATCGCCCGAAAGCCCTAACTTGTAATAGGTTTGTTTATCGCTACCCGTATTCCGCGAAGTACCCGTAAGCACCCCCTCGGTAACG
The DNA here is from genome assembly GCA_045639045.1 of Christensenellaceae bacterium. GTDB lineage: Bacteria > Bacillota > Clostridia > Christensenellales > Borkfalkiaceae > SIG402. Next base: position 29,120 of record JAZUCI010000003.1, on the reverse strand, counting down.
ATGGCAACGTTTTTGTTTAGTTCGCGTAGCCTGCAAGCGGCGTTATATCCCGCCGCGCCCGTGCCAACCACGACGGCGTCGAAGGTTAAAAAATTCAGTTCGTTCATACGCGCACCAAATTATAAGCGTTGAATATGGAAACCGCCGTCTACGTCCAGCGATTGCCCGGTTACGTAGGGAAGCGCCCCGCTGGCAAGCGCGTAAACCGCCGCCGCAATATCTTCGGGCGTACCCCAACGCTTGATGGGAAGTAAGCCCCCCGCAATCAAGTTATCGTATTTTTCCTTTACCTTTTCGGTCATGCCCGTTTGAATAATCCCCGGGCGCACTTCGTTTACGGTAATACCGTATTCGGCAAGGCGGTCGGCAAACAGGGTGGTAACCATGCTAACGCCCGCTTTGGAAACGCAGTATTCCCCACGGCTTACCGAAGAAGTGTAAGCGGACATGGAGGAAATGTTTACGATGGATTTTCCTTGGGTTTCCCCTTCCTTAATCATTTCGTTGGCAACAAGTTGGGTTAAAAACAGCGTGCCTTTGGTGTTAATATCCATAACGAAATCGTAACTTTCTTCGGTCATAAGAAGCAAATCGTTTCTTACGCGGGGCGCAACGCCCGCAACGTTTACTAAAACGTCAATTTTACCGTACGCCTTTAAGGCGGCGGCAACGTAGTTTTCCCTACTTTCCGCTTTGCTTAAATCCCCTTGCACGTAGGTAAAATCACCGTTTAAGGGGTGGGGCATTTGGGGTAAAACGTCCATTCCGCAAACCGCGTAGCCTTCGGCTAAAAACTTTTGGGCGGTGGCAAACCCAATGCCACCCGCAACACCCGTAACTAAAGCAACTTTTTTCATATTCTACACTCCCTTATTTGCATTTTTCGTTGAATAAATTTTTGTAGTAGGGGTTAAACACCGCGCAACCCGAAACGCATTTTTTGCGCATCAAAACCGTGCATTTCGAACAAGAAGCGCAGCATTTTTTGGGGTCGAAGTTCCCGTTTAAGTAATCGCGGTACAGCATGGGATAAGCAAGGCTAACGCGCCCGTAACCCACCAAATCGCAAACGCCTTCTTCTAGCATACTTTCGGATTTTTCCATTAAGTTATCGCGGTAAAAGGAAAGTCCGCTACCGATAAACAAAATATCGGGGAACCAAGTTTTCAACTGCTTGGTGGTATCCCAAAACCGTTGCAAACCCACTTCGGGTTTTTCGGGGGGCGTGTAAGCGCCCGCGCGGAAGGGACGGTTTACGTGGGGGTTAAAGTAAGGGTTGCCTATCGTAACGTTAATCAAACGGATTCCTTCGCTATGGAGAAGGGAAATTAGCCGTTTGGTTTCGGTTAAATCTATTTCGTTTTGCTCGGTAGTTCCAAATCCGCAAGGCTTTTCCACCATATCGCTGGCCCCTAAACGGGTAACCACGTGAAATCCTTGGGGAACAGCCTTTTTTACTTCGCGCACGCAGGTTAAATATAGTCGCGTGCGGTTTTCAAAACTACCGCCGTATCTACCAGGGCGGTCGAATGCGGAAAGCATTTCTTGCATCAAGTACCCGTGGCAGCTTTTAATATCTACGCCGTCAAACCCCGCTTCCTTGGCAAGGAGCGCGCTGTTTACGTACATAGCGGGCAGGGTATCCAAATATTCGTCCGTAACGATGTTTTCATCCGTAACGGGGCGGGTTGCTTCGTACACCTTATTGCGGTAAGCAATCATGGGCACGATGCTTTGTCTGCCCGAATGGGTTAATTGTAGGATGCAAACGGGGGTATATCCAAAATCTTGAAAACACGTTTCCTTTACTTCGGAAACTAATTTTTGAAAGGCGGGAAGGTTTTCCTTCGTTAGTTGCATTTGGCGGGGATTGGTGCGCCCTTCACGGCATACCGCGTTGGCTTCAAACCAAATCAACCCTGCGCCCGAGCGCGCGTAAGCGTGGTATTTCGCAACGGTCAGTTCGGAAGGGGATCCGTCCTCCAAGCAATCACACCCTTCCATGGGTTGCATTACCACACGGTTGGGGATTACCGTACCTTCAAACAATAATTCGTCTTTTAACATCGTGTTCTCCTTATATGGGGAATTAGGCGATCTTGCCCAAACGAAAAAGCGCTTTCGCTTTTACTAAATGCATTGTACCATATTTTTTGCGGAAAAACACACTAAAAGTTGTTCCTTATTATGCAAAACTTGTTGTTTTAGCCCAAAAGTTGCGCTACCGTTAGCAGTAAAGGTAGGGTAATTAGGGAAAGAAGCATGGAAACGCTAATCACTTGTACGGTAAAAGCGGTGTTTTGCCCGTAGCGTTCGGTTAGCATGGAAGCGGAAGAAGAAACGGGCGCGCCCAACACGCAAACCGAAGCAATCAGCATCAATCCGCGCATTCCCACGGCGTAAAATGCGAATAAGAACAGGGTGGGGAATACCACCATGCGAATAATCACCGTAAAATGCGCAAAACCGTCCTTTAACGCGGCGAAAAAATCCGTTTTGCTTAAATAATACCCAATCAGCAGCATGGGTAAGGGGGTATTGATTGCCGAAAGGTATTCCACCGCGCGAAATAGCGTTGCCCCCACCGCGTGCGTGGTAATGGCGGAAAGGGGAAGCCCGGTAAGCGCAATTCCCATAAAGCCAAGCCCCGCCAAAACCCCAATCATACCGGGGTTTAGAAACAGACGTTTCGCGTTAATTTTTACTTCGGGATTTAACAGTTTAATGCCGTGCGTCCAATATAAAAGGTTGAAAACCGCCAGGTACACCCCAACGTATAGCGTGCCTTTGTGTGAATCGCTAAGCGCGGCGATTACGGGTAGGGAGAAAAACCCACAGTTGGTATAAACCGCCGCAAGGCGCATTACGTTATTTTTATCCTGGGGCGCTTTTCGGAACAACGCACGCGCCGAAAAAATCATAATAAAATGCGCAACCGAAAAGGCGATAAAGCAAAATAACAGTTCGCGTAACACGCTAATAATTTCCGCGCGCGGAGAAAGCGCGGTATTGTAAAAGGAAAGCGCAATGGCGCAAGGCATGGCAACGTATAAGCAAATGGTTACGATTGCTTGGGAAGATTGGCTGTTTATAATTTTCATTTTGCCTAAAACGAATCCGCAAGCAACCAATAAAAACAGGGTGAAAACTTGGCCGAAAATCAGGCCGAACATTTGAAAAAACATTTTTTCTCCTCATTTCGCTTTTTTAAGCGTGGAATACGTAAGTTTTTTATAAGAATAGCATAGATTTTAGAAGTATTCAATAGCAAATCTTATGTTTTTGGCGGAAAATGCGGGGTGTTTTAGCACAATTTGATACTGTCTGCTTTTTGGGGTTTCCACGCGTTTTCTTCCTTCGTTTTCCATACGGCTATTATACGGTATTTTTCAAACAAAAGTGATGAAAAATTGCTAAAAATTATGCAAAATTTGCTTTTCTTTTGTAAAGAGTAGTTTCTATATCAAAACCCTTGCTTTTTCTATGAAAAAGTGATAGAATACTACACGGCTGTTTTAGCACGAAGAACGAAAGGTTGGGAAAATATGCAAGCGTTTACCAAAGTTATCGCGTTTATCAACGAAAATATCTTATGGGGTATTCCCCTAATTTTGGCAATTTTGGGCACGGGCGTATATCTTACGGTAAGAATGCGCGCGATGCAAGTAAAAAAATTCCCCACGGTTGTAAACGCAACCTTGGGCGAAACCTTTAAAAGCGTAAAGAAAAAGGGCGATAAGGAAAAGGGAAAGGATAAAAAAACCGTTTCCGCGTTTGAAGCGTTTTCTTCGGCTATTTCGGGTACCGTCGGCACGGGGAATATCGTAGGCGTTACGGGCGCGATTATTTCGGGTGGCCCCGGCGCCGTATTATGGATGTGGATTTCCGCGTTCTTCGGCATGATTACCAAATACGCAGAAAACGTGTTAGGGCTGTTCTTCCGCAAAAAGGATAAAGACGGGGAAATGAACGGCGGCCCTATGTACTACATAGAAAACGGCTTAAAGCTACGTTGGCTTGCCTTAATTTTCGCAGGATGCTGCGCGTTAGCCGCCGTAGGGATGGGTATGGTACAGTCCAACTCCATTTCGGGTACCTTGCAAGGGGCGATTGCCGGTAGCGATAGTCAGCTTGCTAAAATCGTGGCTATCGTAACGGGTATCGTTATCGTTTTGGTTACCGCGCTTATCGTTATCGGCGGTATCAAGCGTATCGGTAAGGTTGCTTCGGTCGTCGTGCCGTTTATGGCAATTTTGTTTATCATTATGGCGCTTGCGGTAATTGCGGTAAACGTAACTGCCGTTCCCAAGGCGTTTGCCCTTATATTTAAGGGCGCGTTCTCCTTCCGCGCGGTAAGCGGGGGCTTTTTCGGTTACACCATTATGATGGCAATGCGCTACGGCTTTGCGCGCGGCGTTTTCTCTAACGAAGCAGGTCTTGGCTCCTCTTGTATCGCGCACTCCGCTTCGGAAAATAAGGAACCCGTAAAACAAGGTCTTTGGGGTATTTTGGAAGTATTTATCGATACCTTCATTATCTGTACGTTAACCGCACTTTCCTTACTTTGCGTGGCAATTAAAACGGGGCTTTACGATTTTACCAACGTTGCGGGCAACGGCGGCTTAGAAAAGAACTTTTTGGCGCAATTTGCTTTTAGCAACACCTTCGGCACGGTGGGAACGGTGCTGTTCTCTATCATGTTGCCCCTGTTTGCGTTTACCACCATTTTGGCTTGGTCCTATTACGGTCAACAATCCGTGCGCTACCTGTTTGGCAAGCGCGGAAAAATTGCGGAAAACTGCTTTAAAATTTTGTACGTTGGGCTGTTAATGGTGGGCGCTTTGGTTGCATCCGACTTCGTTTGGCAGCTGGACGATATGTTTAACGCGCTTATGGCGTTGCCCAACTTAATTGCGTTACTGCTTTTGGGCGGTTTGGTGGTAAAAATTACCAAAAACTATTTTGCCCGCCTAAAAGGGGAAAAGGTAGCCCCCATGCTTTCGGCGTATCCCGAAGCAAACGCGGAATTTTTAGACGCGCTTTTAAAAGAAAACGCGCCTTCGGTAAAGGAAGAAATGCGCGAACTTTTGCCCAATGCCGAAGAAACGACCGAAAAATAAAAGTTAAAAAATTTTTTATGCCCCACGGAAGTGGGGCGTTTTTTATTTTGTAGCCGTTTGGTTTACTTTTCGCAAGGGAAAAGTTCTACGATAAAGAGGAAAGAAAAAAGGAAAAATGTATTGCAATGCGCGCGTGTTTCGTGTATAATTAAAAAGTAGGCTTTCGTAAAAGCCCAACAGGAGGAAATTATGAGAAAAGATTACGTAAAACTTACGGAAAACTGGAAGTTCCGTCAAGCGGATATTGGCGGGGAATATTTCCCTGCAACCGTTCCCGGGGACGTAACTGCGGATATGCTGAAGGTTTTGGGTGAAAATAAAGTTTATACGGACTTTAACTATAAAAAATACAAGGATTTCGCGCACAACGATTACGAATACGTTTGCACCTTCGATTGCCCCATGGAAATATTTGGGCAAGAAAAGATTTTCTTGGAATTTTTGGGCATCGACACCTTCTCGGACATCACCTTAAACGGTATCCGTCTTGGGGAAACGGCAAACATGTTCATGGGGTACAAATATAACGTAAAACGCTATATCAAATTAAAGGATAACGTGCTTACCGTAAATTTGAAAAGCGTATTCCCCCGCATGAAGGAAAATAAGGAAGAATACGTTTGTATTTTTGAACCCAACGCTATGTTCTTAAGAAAAGCGCGCTATCAGTTCGGTTGGGACTGGGCGCCCGGGTTCCCCGCGTACGGCATTTGGCAGGACGTGCTTTTGTACGGGGAAGATTTTAACGCCATTGAAAACGTTCGCGTAAAACAAAACATTAACGGGGACGCCACTTTCTTGGTAGACCTAAAAAGCAGACATTGCTCTTACGATATCACCTTGGAAATTGACGGGCAAACGATTACCGTTCCCGCAATGGGCAAGACCACCGTTATCAACGCGAAAATCAAAAACCCCAAACTTTGGTGGCCCAACGGTATGGGGGAACAAAATTTGTATCCCTATAAAATTACCTTGAGCGGTCCCGCCAGAAATTTGGACGTGTACGAAGATTATATGGCGTTCCGCAAGGTGGAATATAAGGAAGACGTTTTGGATGCAAAGCACTTAGATTTCCGCCTTTACGTGAACGACCTTCCCGTATATTGCATCGGTTCCAACTGGGTACCGCAAAACTGCTTGACGGGTACGGTTACGGACGAAATGTACCGCCGTCATATTTTGCAAGCGAAACACGCTAACATCAATATGCTTCGCATTTGGGGGGGCGGCGTTTACGAAAAGGATATCTTCTACCGCCTTTGCGATGAAAACGGGATTATGCTGTTGCAAGAAACTATGCTTTCTTGTTCGGACGTTCCCGCGGATAACTACGAATTTATCAACGACGTAATGGTGCCCGAATTGGAATACCAATTAAAGCGTTTGCAAAACCACCCCTGTATCGTTATATGGTCGGGCGGTAACGAACTGTGTTCCCCCTTCAGCATCAACGATAAGGCGCGCACCAACTTTAGCATCTACCACAACCGCGGTTTGGTACACGCGTTGACCGATTTCACCTACATTCCGTTCAGTCCCTTTGGTTACACCTTGCCCTACGATATGCCTAACTCGGGTGATCAGCACGTTTCCACTACCGAACATTTCTTAAAACAGCCCTTGGATCGAATCCGTACCGTTTGCGTAAATAGGGATAGGGGGCAATTCGTTTCGGAAGCGGCAATTCCCGAAGCTTGTTGCTACGAAACCTTAATGCAATGCACCGAAAACGAACCGGTTTGGCCCCTTGAAGATTCCGCGTATATTAAGGAAAGATTCGGCTGCAACCCCTTCGGCGGTTCTACGCCCTTCGTTTTGGATGAACTTGCGGACGTAACCAAACTGTTCGGTAAGCCCAACACCTTGCGCGATTTCTTAAAGTACAGCGCAATTACTTCCAAGGAACGCGTTGCCTTAGACCTTGGTCTTTCCCAATCCAAGGGTTGCGCGGGTTACCTTACCTGGATGTTTAACGATACTTGGCCGAACGGTAGCTGGGCAATGGTAGACTATTATTTCCGTCCCAAGGGAATGATGTACGCAATCGCCCAAGGCGGCGCGCCCGTAGCGCCCGTAATTTTCGATACCGCGGATGGGAAAAAGGTGGGCGTACACGTATATAACCGCCGTTCCTACCCCGTAACCGCAAAAGTGGAATACGGTATTAGAAAAATTGACGGTACCTACGTAAAGAGCGAAGAACGCACTATGCAACTTGCGGCTGCAAGCCAAAAGGCGTTAAAGGAATACTTAAAACCCAAGGCGGGTGAATACGTTTACGCACGCGTTACCGCAGAAGGCAACACTTGGGTAAAAACCTACTTTACCACCTTTGCCGTAAACGAAACCTTTGCTTCGGATTACACCTACGATTTCAAGCAAGTGGCGGAAGGCAAGTACGAATTTACCTTTAAGGCAAACGAATACGCGCGTTATATCCGTATTCGCCCCTTAACGGATACCTTTATGACCTTGTCGGATAACTTCTTCGACTTAGAAAAGGGCGCGGAAAAAACCGTTACCGTTATTGCGGATGCTCCCGTAACGAAAGCAGACTTTGAAGTAAAAGATATCAACCAAGAATGGTAATGAATCGGGGTGGGTTTCCACCCCGTTTTCAATAGGTGAACTTATGCAAATTTTTGAAAACGAAAGGTTATTTTCTGCCCCCCACCTTCGTTGGCGGGGCCGCGCGTTCTTGGAAGATGGCGGTGTGTGGCTGGATTTAACCCTTGCGGGATTCAGCGCGGTAATCACGGGGGAACTCCGTGTAAAATACCGCGTTACCGAACCCGTATACGGCGCTTGGGTAGTGGATGAAAAGCAAGAAAAGGTGTATTTGGAAGGGGAGGGGGAAATTTCCTATGCGGTAGAAAACCCCACCTTCCTTACCTTTTATAAACTGACCGAACAAAAGCACGGCAGAATACAAATTATATCCGTAGCAGGGGAATTTTCCCCCTTGCCCGCCCCCAAAAAGGAACTGATTACCTTTTACGGGGATAGCATTACTTGCGGATACGGTGTGGAAGGGAAACCCACCGCGCCTTACGAAAAGGAAACGCAAAACCCCCTTTTGGGCTTCGCTTACACTTTGTGTAAGCGCCGTAATGCCGAACACGATATTTTCTCCTACTCCGGCATTTCGGTTTCCGAAAAAATTTGGGTGCCCGAATATACGATTGGGGAAATTTGTTTTGGCTATTCTATGTATAATCGCGCGCCCTATACCCCCGCGCGGGATAGTGAAATCGTGGTGGTAAACATCGGCACGAACGACGGCTGCGCCATTTTGGAAAACCAAGGTACTGCCGAAGGCTTGACAAGCGGATTAACCGAATTTTGCCGTGAGGTAAGAAGGCGCCACCCCACTTCGGTTATGGTGCTTGGCTACGGCTTTATGGATAAAGTTCCCGCGCAAGCGGAAGCAGTTCTTCGCGTGGCGGAAATAGTAAAAGCGGAAAGCGCCGCCCCCGTTTACGCGTTTGCCTTCCCAAGGGATACGCAGGGCGCAAACGGGCATCCTTCGTGGAAGGCGCAAGTACAGGGCGGAAACCTGCTTGCAGATTTTTTAGAAAAAGTTTTATAAGTTTATCGAAATCCCCTAAAAACGGTTGCGTTTTTTTGCGGAAAGTAGTATAGTATTCGTGGAAAAAGGGAGTAGAAACCGTTACCGCGCAAGCGGAACGGCACGCAATCCGTCAGTACGGCGAAAGCCCGGGTGCGTTATAGATTTCAAGACTTTTACCGAACCGCTTGATGTTGGCGTTTCGGTAAAGGTCTTTTTTTTCGGGAGGAAAAGAAATATGTGGCAAACTTTATTACAAATTCTCTTGCTTATCGTGGGTATGGCGCTGTTAATTAAAGGCGCGGACTTTTTCGTGGACGGCGCAAGTTCGGTAGCGCGCGCTATGAAAATTTCCCCCTTAATTATCGGGCTTACTTTGGTATCCGTCGGTACTTCTTTGCCCGAATTAAGCGTTAGCTTAACCGCGGCGCTTACGGGTAAAAACGATATGGGATTTGGCAACGTTGTAGGCAGCAATATCTTCAACACCTTCGTTGTAATCGGCGCAAGCGCGCTGTTTACCACCATGGTGGTTTCTAAAAGTATGAAAAAGTACGATATCCCCGTACTTTTGGGTATTTACGCGTTGCTTGCCGCGTTTGCGTTTTTGATTACCCCCAACGTGATTTCCCGTTTGGAAAGTATCGTGATTTTTGCGTTGATGTTCGCCTACGTTGCCTTTTTAATTATCCGCAGTAAGCGTGGGGAAGAAGAAATGCCTACCGAAGGGGAAGAAAAGGAACGGAAATGGTATTTTAACTTACTGTTCATCCTTTTGGGTGGCGCGGCAATCATCGGTGGCGGTACCCTTACCGTAAACGCCGCCGAACACATCGCGTTAAAACTGGGGATGAGCGAACTTCTCGTTGGCTTAACCGTGGTTGCGGTGGGTACTTCCTTGCCCGAACTCGTTACCAGTATGGTTGCGGCAAAGAAGGGGGAAAACGATATTGCGGTAGGGAACGCCATTGGTTCCAGCATCTTTAACGTGTTGCTTATTTTGGGCTTATCGGGTATCATTACGCCCATTGCCGTGGCAACTTCTTCTTGGGTAGATTTGGCGGTTATGGCGCTTTCCGCCGTTATGGTATGGTTGTTTGCGTGGAAGGGTGATACCATCGGTAAGAAGAAAGGTGTAATTTTAATTTTGGTTTACGCCGCGTACCTTACCTATATCATTTTAAGGAATATGGCAATTTTGTAAGGAAAGTAAAAGAAAAGCCCACCATTTTTGGTGGGCTTTTTCTTATTCGTAAGTTTATAACAGAATAACGCCTTTCTTCGCGCAAAGGGTAACCATTTCTTCGGGCCATACGGAAGATTGTACCTCCCCGATATGCGCCTTGTTTAGCATAAGCAAGCACAAACGGGATTGCCCAACGCCACCCCCCATGGTTAAGGGGTATTCGTTATTTAATAGCGCTTTTTGGAAGGGGAGCGCAAGCATATGCGTTTTTCCCGAAAGTTCGCATTGTTTTTTCAGCGCGTCCGCATCTACGCGGATTCCCATGGAAGAAAGTTCCACCGCGCGGCCAAGCAAGGGATAATACACGATGATATCCCCGTTTAACGTCCAATCGTCGTAATCGGGGGCGCGGTTGCCGTGGGGCTTGCCCGAAGCAAGGTTTCCGCCGATTTGCATTACGAAAATGGCTCCGTGTTTTTTCGCGTGCGCGTTTTCGCGCTGTTCGGGGGTAAGGTCGGGATATTCGTTTTCCAATTCTTGCGCGGTAACGAAGGTGATTTCCTTGGGTAAAAAGCAGGGAAGCGCGGGATACTTTTCTTCCACCGCCGTAAAGGTCTTTACGATTGCGCCGTAAATGGCGGAAACGCTTTCCTTTAAGTAGGCTTGGTTACGGTCATTTGCGGTAATTACCTTTTCCCAATCCCATTGATCCACGTACAAACTGTGAATTTCATCCGTATCTTCATCACGGCGAATGGCGTTCATATCCGTATATAAACCGCTATGTACGGGGATTTGGTAACGGGCAAGCGCTTGGCGTTTCCATTTAGCAAGGCTTTGCACGATTTCCAAGTTTTCCCCCGTTTCCTTCACGTCAAACCCAACGGGGCGTTCCACACCGCTTAAATTATCGTTTAAGCCGCTTTCCGCTTTTACGAAAAGGGGCGCGGAAACGCGCATTAAAGTAAGCGCTTCGGCAAGTTCGCGTTCAAAGGTATCTTTTACGAACTTAATGGCGCGTTCGGTTTCCTGTAAATCCAAAACGGAGGTATATCCTTCGGGAATATGCGTTACGTCGTAGGCGTTCATTGGTTAAACTTCCTTCAATATAGTCATAGAATAGGCATATCTTAACACTTTTTTCCCTCCGTTGTCAAGCAACCGAAGAAAAAAGATAAAAAACTCATGGTTTAGGTTACGTAAAAACGCGAATACCACCCTTGTTCCCCTTTGTGTTTTTCACGGTATTCGGTGGGGGAAAGCCCGTATCGGCGGTGAAAGGCCTTGCTAAAATACAGCGCGTCCTTAAACCCTACGCTTTTGGCTACTTCGCTTACGGGCGCTTCGCCGTTCGTTAAAAGCCCCGCCGCGTGCGTTAGCCGTAACTCGCTAACGAATTCGCTAAACGAAAGGCCGTACCGCCTTTTGAAGGCGGCGGAAAGATAACCGTAATTGTAGTGCAACGCTTCGCACACCTTTCCAAGGGATAAATCTTGGTCGGCAAAATGCGCCCTTGCGTACGCTTCGGTTTGAACGGCGGCTAAATCCGATTCAGTTTTTCTCGTTTTCTTTTCCATAGGGTAAGTATATCCCTTTTTTTCGTGTTTGTAAAGGGATAATGTGAAAATTTTCCATATCAAAAATAAAAAAATCCATTTACTTTGGGCGCGTTTGGGTGTACAATACGTAAAAACCACCTAAGGGGGTAGAATTATGGAAAAAATTAAGATTGGCGTTTTGGGCGGACACCGTGGGCTTAGTATGGTGAATTACTGCGTGAACGCAAAGGACGTAACCTTGGTTGCCATTTGCGATAAATCGGACGCGGTGCTTTCGTACTGTGAAAACTGGCTAAAAGAACGCGGACATCAGGTAACGCTGTATAAGGACTTCAACGATTTCCTTTCTGCGGATATGGACGCGGTGGTTTTGGCAAACTACGCTAACGAACACGCGCCTTTCGCGGTGGAATGCTTAAAGCGCGGAATTCACGTAATGAGCGAGTGCTTGCCCGTGGAAACCTTGGCGCAAGCGGTAGAACTGTGTGAAGCGGTGGAACAAAGCGGAAAGGTGTATTACTACGCGGAAAACTATTGCTATTTCCCCGCCACGCAAGAAATGAAAAAGTTATACCAAAACGGAACGCTGGGTTCGTTTGAATACGCAGAATGCGAATATTTGCACGATTGCGAAAGCATTTGGCCGCAAATCACGTACGGTGAACCCAACCATTGGCGCAATTTAATGAGCGCGTTTTACTACGTAACCCATTCTATGGGGCCTATTCTCCATATCACGGGGCTTCGCCCCGTTAAGGTCAGCGGTTTTGCCGTTCCCTTAAACGATAAGGTGCGCCGTATGGGGGCGCAAGGGGATGCTTATGCCATTGAAATGGTAACTATGGAAAACGGCGGAATCGTAAAAAGCGCGCACGGGGTTGCCCCCTCGCAAAGTTCCATTTGGTATTCTATGTACGGCACCAAGGGTAGGGTGGAAAGCGGTAGGGAAGGCTATTCGCACGATTTGGGGGAAGTGCATCTGCTTGCCCAAGGCGTTCCCGCTTGCGTGGGCGGTAGCACCCTAAGTTACGATACCCGCCCCGAAGATTTTGAAAACGCGAAGGATTTTGGACACTGGGGTGGGGATTACTACACCATGAAAAACTTCGTAAAGGCAATTCGTGGGGAAAAGGACGCGGATTTTATCAGCGTTTACGAAGCGTTAGACGCGTATTTCGTTGGTCATTTCGGCTATTTTTCTAACCTAAACGGGGGCGCGCCCGAAGCAATTCCCAATTTCCGTAATCCCGCTGAGCGCGAACACTACCGTTTCGATACCCGTTGCTGCAATCCTAAGGTGGCAAAGGAAGGGGAGTTGTTGCCCTCTAACCCCAAAGGCAACGTGGAATATCCCCAAAGCCTGTACGATGAAATCTACCAAAAATACTTGAAAAAGAATCGGGAAAACTGATAAAGAATACGGAAAGAAAAGCGGTCCTAAAAGGACCGCTTTTTTACGTAAATCTAGAAATTGCCAAAAAAATTAAAACGGTAGGCGCGCATATGCGCAAACGCGGCAAAATTCCCTCCTTCGGTAAGGTGGCAACCCTTGCGCCTACTTCGGTTAAAAGCGCGTGGCAAGCAATTACCGTAAGGGCGGAAAGGAATCCGCCGTATCCCATTACGGAAAGGGAAAATACGGCGATTGCTCCGTCCGTACCCACCCCAAGCCCCGCCGTAAACAGGGGGAAAACGCGCGGGACGCTTTTTTGTAAACGCAAAAAAGCCGGGGTGGGGCGCCCCTTCCGTTCCCCCAAGGCTTTTCCCAATCCCACAAACCCTATCGCAAGCAAAAAAATTCCGCCCAACCGTAAAGCAAGCGTTTTTTCGCGTTCTTTCAGGGTGTTTCCCAAAAAGGCGGCAAGGGCGCAAAGCAAGGTTACGGCAGATAGCACGCAAATTAAAAGTTTTATGCGAAAGGTTCCGCCGCAAGCCTTATTTTCCACGCGGGCGGCAAGGGTAAGCGAAAATCCGCAAAAAAAAGAATCCAAACTTACCGAAAAGGCGGTTAAAAGTAAAAAAGAAATCTTTGCCACGGCTTTTTCTCCCGTAAAAACGCTTTTTCGCCCTTCCCGTAGGGAAAAATAGGCGCTTCTTCTATAAAATATTCCTAAAATTATAGAAAAGTGCGTATGTTTTGGGGTAAAATCATTGACAAACCGCGCGGTTTCTTGTAAAATAGAAAGGCTATTATAGACTCACTAGGAGTGTAAAGATATGAAAAAAAGCAAACTTTTAATTCTTCTTTTGTCCGTTTGCTGTGCCGTAGCCCTTTGCTTCGGCGCCGTAACGGCAATGGCGGCAGAAGAAACCGGCGTTACCGTTTCTTCCCTTTGGACCACCAGCGATTCTTCCGTACAAATGGAAATTGGTACGAACGGCGGTTTGAAGACCACCTTGTTAAAGGATTCTTCCGCAACGCTTGCTAATGAAGTGGATTTCACTAGCTTTAAAGCGGTTTTGGCTTTGGATTCTTTGAACTTTGAAAAATTGGTACTTCGTTTCAAAGGCAAACACGCCATGGATACCACCACCACGAACGACGTTGTGTTGACTTCGGACGGCACCACGGTAAAAGCAGGCGTAAATACGGGCGCTAAAAAGGAAATTGCAAACGCGCAAACCTTAACCGTAGAATACGTTGCGAATACGGGCGTGTTCAAAATCAACGGCGTTGAAGTTGGCACGGGCAAACCCGTGTATATGCCTTACGGTACGTTCGGCGTTTATAGCGAAACCGCTACGCCCGTAACCTTCACGCTTACCGAAATGAACGGCGAAACCTTCCAAAAAACGGGGGACGCGGTTTTAGACGGCAAAGCGCCCGTTATCGTAATGCACGACGCGTTCACCAACAAAACCGTTCCCGTAAACTACCGCGCAACCTTCTATTACTGCATGGCAGACGCGGTTTCTAACGTTACCATGACGGTAAACGTAAAACCCACGGATAGCGCAATTGCTGCGGCTGATTACGGCAAGTACTTTGAAAAGGGTATCGTTTCGGATACCTACGCCGTAGTTATTTTCCATAAGGCTGGGGAATACGAACTTACCTTTACCGCAAAGGATGCTTCGAACAAATCCGTTGAAAAGAAAATTACGGTAAAAGCAGAAGGTACGGATACCACCGCGCCCGCGTATATCAGCAGCGCCGTAAGCGCGTACCAAGATATGCTTACCGAAATGGAAAGCGAAATTATTATGAGCGAAAGCTTTAAGCTTCCCATTCCCCCCGTACAGGACGATTACGCGCCTACCGGCCTTCTTCGTTACGTAATGCGCTATATGGCGCCTTCCTCAAACACTTGGTCGTATACCACCGTTACCACGGGTAGACCTTCCTTTACCCCCTCGGCAGTAGGTACGTATCGCATTCAGTTAATTCCCGTAGACCTTGCGGAAAACCGCGCAAACTACGACGATTGCCCCGAATTTACCGTAACCGTTAAGGATACCACCGTTCCCAAGGTAACCGTAAACTTTAAGGAAACCCAATACGTTGGTATTTCCTTCAACCTTTCGGACGTAACCATTACCGAAACTTCCGCTTACGAAACCGAAAAGGTTTTGGAAAAGTTCAACGCGGAAACCACTCAATGGGAAAAAATTGAAGATGCAGGCGATTCCTTCATCCCCACCGAAAAAGGTTCCTACCGTTACACCGTTACCGTTGTGGACGAATATTTGAACAAAACCGAAGTGGTAAAAACCTTCACGGTAATCGAACCCGCAAAGGTAAACCAAGTACAAACTTGGATTTCCCAAAACTATTTATCCGTAATCTTCATCGGCATCGCGTTTGCGTGCTTGGTTGCCATCGTAGTTTTGGAAATCGTTTACAAAAAATCTATGAAGAAATAAGGTTTTGCTAACCAAATAAAAACGCGCGGTTTGCTTTCGGGCAAACCGCGTTTTCTTAATCGCCGCCTTACTTTGCGCGATTAAACGCGGATCGAAAGGCGCAAAACCACCAAACGAAACCAACGGAAAAAGGATTCTATGGATAAAATGAAAAACAAAGTTTTGATGATTTTAATTGACGGAATGCGTGTGGACGGCTTGAAAACTTGCGGCAGCCCCCATCTTTCTTTTCTGGAAAAACATTGCGCTTACACGTATAACGCGCGCTCGGTATTTCCTTCTATTACCTTGCCTTGCCATTATTCCATTACGCACTCCATTCCCCCCAAAATGCACGGGATTATGAACAACAACTTCACCCTTAACCCCGAATGCAAGGTGGAAGGCATTTTCGAAGCGGCAGCCAAAGCGGGTAAATCTTGCGCGTTTTTCTACGGTTGGGAACCCCTTCGCGATATCGCCCGCCCAAAGGCGTTGCGCTTTTCTACTTATATAAACGCATACGCGCGCGAAAGCGGAGATACTGCGCTTACGGATGCTTGCGAACGCCTTTTAACCGAAGATAAGCCCGATTTCGCCTTTTTATACCTTGTAGAAACGGATGAAAAGGGCGGGCACGACAACGGTTGGATGAGCGAAGAGTATTTGCGCCGCATCCGTATCGCGCTAGACTGCGTTTACCGTATGTTCACCCGTTTTGGGGAAGAATATCATATCGTATTGCTTGCCGATCACGGTGGGCACGACCGTGGGCACGGAAGCGACCTTCCCGAAGATATGAATATTCCCATGTTCTTTAGCGGTAAGGGATTTAACGTAGGGGAGATGCAAGGCGAAAGCCTTTCGCTTTTGGATATCGCGCCCACCATTGCGGATATTTTAGGGGTGGAAAGGGAAGCGGAATGGCAAGGGAAATCCGTTTTCCATAGGGAAAAAGAATGCTAAAAAAAGTAAAAGTAACGAAAAACGAACCGCTAAAAAATTTATTTTTTAGGGAGTTTACTTTTTTACCCTTTTTCGCCATAGAAAAACTGTGCGATAAAAAGGACGTAAAAGTGAACGGTTTTCCGGTTAAAAAGGATGCGCAGCTCCAAGCGGGGGATGAAGTTTCGGTATATTTTTCGCAAGAAAAATACGCGCCGTACACCTTGGTTTACGAGGACGAAAATATCCTTGTTGCGGATAAAAAACGGGGCGCTTCTTTTGAAAATTTAACCGAATTTTTAACTTTGGTTTACGGAAAAATATATCCCGTACACCGTTTGGATACCAACACCGCGGGGTTGATTGCTTACGCAAAAAATCCCCTAGCCGAAAGCGAACTAATATCCGCTTTCCGTGAAAAACGCGCCCAAAAAAAGTATCTTTGCAGGGTGTTCGGCTTGCCCAATCCCAAATCGGCAACCCTTTCGGATTACCTAATGAAGGACGAAAAAAAAGGGTTGGTTCGCATTTATTCCGCCCCCAAAAAAGGCGCGCTTTCGGTAATTACCGAATATAGCGTGGTGGAAGATTTGGGGGAGGGTACTTCGGTGCTTTCGGTAACCTTACACACGGGCAGAACGCACCAAATTCGCGCCCATTTGGCGTATCACGGCTTCCCCGTAGTGGGGGATGGAAAGTACGGAAACGGCGAAAAAAACCGCGCTTACAAACGCGAAAAACAGGAATTAAGTTCGGTATATTTGGCGTTTTCTTTTGAAAAGGAAAGCCCGTTAGCCTATCTAAACGGCAAAATTTTTGAAAAAGGGGAACGCTTTTATCCAAAAGGATAAAAAATTAAGGGGATTTTTTCAAAAACCCCCTTTTCTTTTTTTGAAAATGTGGTATAATGATTAAAAACCATTAAGGAAGGAAAGAACATGACCAAACCTATATATTCTATCGTTGTTCCCGTGTTTAACGAAGAAGCGTGCGTGGAAACCTTTTACAAGGCAATCGTACCCGTTATGGAAAAAACGGGCGAACCTTTTGAAGTAATTTACGTAAACGACGGCAGCCGTGATAAAACGGAAGAACTGGTAACCGCTATTTGCGAAAAGGACGCGCGTATCCGTTTAATCAGTTTCAGCCGTAATTTCGGCCAACAGGCGGCAATTCATTGCGGTCTTGCGGAATCGCGCGGGGATGCGGTAATTCCCATTGACGTAGACTTGCAAGATCCCCCCGAAACCATTTTGAAAATGATTGAAAAATGGAAGGAAGGCTACGATATCGTTCACGGCAGACGCGCGAAAAGAAAGGGGGAAACCAAGTTCAAAAAATGGACCAGCACCCTGTTTTTGAAGATCATCAAAAAACTTACGGGGCTTTCTATTCCCCAAAACGTGGGCGAATTTAAACTGTTCGACCGTAAAGCGGTGGACGCGTACTTGGATATGCCCGAACACAAGCGGTATTTGCGCGGTATGACGGCGTGGATTGGCTTTAAGCAAACCGAAGTGGAATTCGTCCGTGAAGCGCGCGTTGCCGGGAATACCAAATATTCGCTGAAAAAACTTGTAAAACTTGCGGAAGACGGCATCGTTTCCAACAGCGATTATCCCTTAACCCTTGCCATGAAATTCGGCATTTTGCTTGGGGTGTTATCCGTGCTTTGCTTCGGGCTTTTCCCCTTACTGTTAATTTGGGATATCCACGTGGGGCTAACCGCGTATTTGTTCCCCGCGATGAGCCTTTTAACCGCAGGCTTGCTCGTTAGCCACGGGCTTACCAACCTATACCTATCCCGCGTTTACGAAGAAGTGAAAAACCGCCCCAGATATATCGTTGGGAAACGCGTGAACTAAAAAATATTAAAATCCGAAAGGCAACTTTCGGATTTTTTTAGTGTTTTCCGCTTGTGAAATGCGCGCGGTTGTGCTATACTGTACGTAGCGAAAATTACAAGTCCGCAAAGGGGGTATAAACTTTTGCAAAACGGATTTATTAAAGTAAAAGCGCTTTCGGTGCCCGTACGCTTAAACGACGTAGCGGCGAACGCGGCGCAAATTAAAAACGCAGTTTTTCAAGCGGAGGAAGAAGGGGTTTCCCTTTTGGTAACGCAAGAACTTTCCCTTACGGGCGCAACCGTGGGGGATATGGCGGCGCATCCCGCTTTGCTTTCTAAAGCGGAAAGCGAACTAACGGCGCTTGCCAAGGAAACCAAGGATACCTCGTTGCTGTTTTTCGTTGGTCTTCCCGTAAAAGCGGGCGGCGCGGTGTTTAACGTGGCGGCAGGCGTTTGCGGGGGCAAAATTTTGGGTTTCGTGCCCAAACGCAGTCACGCTTCGTTTGGCGTTCGCGCGGGCGAAAAGCAGTTTGCCTCGGGCGATCACGCGCCTAAAAACGTACTGTTCGGCGGGGAGGAAATTCCCATGGGCAATATCGCCTTTACCGCGAAAAATATGCCCGCGTTTTCGGTAACGGCGGCGGTAGGTCAGGACGCGTTTTTTATGAACGCCCCCGTGGTAAACGCGCTTGCAAGCGGCGCAAATATTCTTGCAATATTAAATGCGGAAGAAGAAGGGATTGCAAAGGAATCCCGCCTAACCACCGCGCTAAAATATCTTACCCAAACCTACAAGGTTTGCGCGGTTTACGCGGAAGCGGGAACGGGGGAATCCGTTTCGGACGGCGTATTCGGTGGCAGAACTGCGGTTTACGAAAACGGGGAAGCGCTTGCCGAAAGCAAGCCTTTTGCGGATGGCGTTTCGGTTACCGAAGCGGATACCACCGCCCTTTCGTTCGGTAAAAATTGTATCCCTACCGAAAGGGTTACCCAAGTTTTTTTCACGGCGCGCGTAAGAAGGGTGGCGCTTAGCCGTCAGTTTGCAAAGCTACCCTTCCTTCCCAAAAACGGGGAAGAACAAGCATATACCGATTACGTACTTACTTTGCAAGCGCAAGCGCTTGCAAAACGCGTGGCGTTTACCCGCGCCAAGCGTATGGTTTTGGGGCTTTCGGGGGGCTTGGATTCCACCCTTGCCTTAATCGTATGCGCCAAGGCGGCGGATATTTTGGGTATGGATAGAAAGGCTGTTTTATGCGTAACCATGCCTTGCTTCGGCACCACGGGCAGAACTTATCGTAACGCGGTTGCGCTTGCTTTAGGGTTCGGCGCGGAACTGAAAGAAATTTCGGTAAAGGAAGCGGTAAAACTGCACCTAAACGATATCGGGCATCCCGAAACGCAAACGGACGTAACCTACGAAAACGCCCAAGCGCGCGAACGTACGCAAGTTTTAATGGACCTTGCCAACCACGAAGGCGGATTGGTTATCGGTACGGGGGATTTATCCGAACTTGCGCTTGGTTGGGCAACCTATAACGGGGATCATATGAGCAATTACGCGGTCAACGCTTCCATCCCCAAAACGCTGGTGCGCTTGCTGGTAAAAACGCACGCGCTTTGCGAAGGGGAAGAAGTACGCGCGCGGCTTTTGGACGTGTTAGATACCCCCGTCAGCCCCGAACTGTTGCCCGTAAAGGGAAAGGAAAACGACCAAAAAACCGAAGATATCGTAGGTCCGTACGAATTGCACGATTTCTTCTTGCACGCCTTTATGAAAAAGGGCTACACGCCCGAAACCACCCTTCGCGTAGCCGAATACGTGTTCCAAGGGGATTACGGTAAGGAAACGGTAAAGCGTTGGCTTTCGGTATTCCTTCGCAGATTTTTTAGTCAACAGTTCAAGCGTTCCTGCCTTCCCGAAGGGGTTTCGGTGGGTACGGTAGGGGTTTCCCCACGCGGATTTTTAACCTTACCCGGGGACGGGTTTTCCATTAATTTAGAAGAAAAGGAGTAACGTTATGGCAGATTGTAATCACGATTGCGCCTCTTGCAGCGCAAACTGCGGGGAACGCAAACAAAAAAGTTTCTTAAAGCGCCCCAACGCCCTTTCCAACGTGAAAAAGGTGATTGGCGTCGTTAGTGGCAAAGGCGGGGTTGGAAAATCCTTCGTAACCGCCTTACTTGCTTCCGCAACCGCGAAAAAAGGCTTTCAAACGGCAATTATCGATGCGGACGTAACCGGACCCTCGGTACCCAAAATGTTCGGCATTACCGAAGGGGCAGGCGGCAGCGAATACGGCATTTTGCCCGCGCGTTCTTCGGGCGGCATTGAAATTATTTCTTCCAATATGTTTTTGGAAGATCCCACCGCGCCCGTGGTTTGGCGTGGCCCCGTAATCGCGGGTATGGTTAGCCAATTTTGGACGGACGTCATTTGGAACGAAGTAGACTATATGTTCGTGGATATGCCTCCCGGAACGGGGGACGTACCCC
The DNA here is from genome assembly GCA_045639045.1 of Christensenellaceae bacterium. Lineage (GTDB taxonomy): Bacteria > Bacillota > Clostridia > Christensenellales > Borkfalkiaceae > SIG402. Next base: position 8,554 of record JAZUCI010000003.1, on the reverse strand, counting down.
TTACCGTGTTCCAATCCCTTCCCGTGGACGGCATCATCGTTATCACCACCCCCCAAGAACTCGTGGGGATGATCGTTGCCAAAGCGGTAAATATGGCGAATATGATGCATATTCCCGTTTTGGGCGTGGTGGAAAATATGAGCTATACCGAATGCCCCCATTGCGGTGAAAAGGTATATCTATACGGGGAAAGCCACGTGGCGGAAACGGTAAAAACCTTTGGTTTGCCCCTTTTGGCGCAACTTCCCATCCGCCCCCAAAATACCGCCCTTATGGATGCGGGCAAGGCGGAAGAAATTGACGTATCCCCCTTGGAAGCGGCTATCGACGCGGTTCTTGCGGTTGTTCCCAAGCCCCGCGTGTACGAGGACGAAGAATAAAATTTTTCTTTCGCAAATCCCTTTCGCTAGGGCTTTCGTAAAAAAAGGATAGAAAGAAATATCAATAAAAATTGAAGTGGACTTTTGCCAAGTTTGGTAAAAAGTCCGCTTTTTTTAATTCTATTTTATACTTTGGGTATCACAATAGGGGCGAAAGGGAAAAACCGCCCGTTTCCCCTTTCTCTTCGTTCTAAATTAACGCCCTTTGGCATACCGTAAAGGGAAGAAGGAACGCGGAAAATTCGTTTTCGGCAAAAAAAGACCGAAAAACACAAAACCCGTCAAACTTCTTCCTAAAAAACGGGGTATTTTGGAGGGGCGCTAGGTGAAAGTGTTTGTGGGAAAACGCAAAACGGTTTTTTTAGGGGTGGCTTTGGCGCTTGTTTTCGTTTGTTCGGTGTGCGCCGTGGGAAAAACGGGCGCGTACGCCGCGCTATACGGCAAGCCCACCAAAAAATTACCCATTTATTCGGTGGAAACGCCCGATAAAAGGATTGCCATTACTTTTGACGCCGCTTGGGGTGTGGATTATACGGACGCCATTTTGGAATGTTTGGCAGAATACCAAATCCCCGCCACCTTCTTTTTGGTAGAATTTTGGGCGAAAAAGTACCCTTCGTACGTAACGAAAATCCATCAAGCGGGGCACGCGATTGGCACGCACAGCAAAACGCACGCGTATATGAGTAAGCAAAGCAAGGCGGAGCAAAAAAACGAACTGATTTCCTCCTCCAAGGCGATTTCGGATATCACGGGTACACCCGTAACCTTATTCCGCGCGCCTTACGGGGATTACAGCGATTCGCTAATCGAAACCGCCGAAAATTTGGGGATTTACACCCTGCAATGGGACGTGGATTCCCTAGATTGGAAGGATTTATCCGCGGGGGAAATTGCCAAACGGGTGGTTTCCAAGGTGCAAAACGGAAGTATTATTTTAATGCACAACAACGGTTTGCACACCGCCGAAAGTTTGCCCTTAATTTTTGAAGCGTTGCTATCCAAAGGGTATCAATTTGCGCGCGCCGACCACTTAATTTACAAGGATAACTACGAAATGGACGTTACCGGCAGGCAGCATTCGCTAGCGTAAAACCATAGAAAAACGGAGGACCAAATGAATACTACTTATGAAAGAAACAATAAAGTGTACGTATCGGGGGAAATCGTAACCGAAGCGGAATTTTCGCACGAAGTGTACGGCGAAGGGTTTTACGAAATGAAACTGAAGGTGGAACGCCTTTCGGGGCAAGCGGATATTTTGCCCGTAACCGTTTCCGAACGGCTGATTGCAGAAGGCGACTTAAAAGTGGGGGATCGACTTTCCGCCGTGGGGCAGTTCCGCAGTTATAACAAATTGGTGGATGGAAAAAGCCGTTTAATGCTTACCGTGTTCGTGCGCGAAACGGTGGAAGGGGATAAATATAAAAACCCCAACAACGTAGTGCTTTGCGGGTATATTTGCAAGCCCCCCGTATACCGCACCACCCCCTTTCACAGGGAGATTGCGGACGTATTGGTGGCGGTAAACCGCGCCTATAATAAGTCCGATTACATCCCTTGCATTGCTTGGGGCAGAAACGCGCGCTTCGTAAAAAACTTAACCGTGGGCGAGCGAATTGCGGTTTCGGGCAGAATTCAAAGCAGGGAATATCAAAAAAAGATTTCGGATACCGAAACGCGCACCATGACGGCGTACGAAGTTTCGGTAAGTAAACTAGCCGCGTACGATAGCGTAACCACCTTTGATATTAACGGGGAGTTTGATTTACTGCTGAACGGCGGGGAGGATAGCGAGGAAGCGTTTTATACCGAATGATACGGGTAATCCTTACGAAAGGCACACTTTTGCATAGCAAAAGGGGTGCTTTTTGTATAAAATGAATAAAAAGCGTGAAAAAAGCGGAAAAAACGTTTGTGTTTTAAGGGGAAATATGATACAATTTATCATATATTTTATTTAAGGAGATAGAAATGACTAGCGACAGTATACCCATAGTCTGTGTGGTATTAGTTATTCTTATTGTTCTTTCTGGCATGTTTTCGGCTACCGAAACGGCCTACTCTTCCATTAACCGAATCCGTATCAAAACCCTTGCAAACGAAGGGAGCAAAAAGGCGAGAAACGTAAACGCCTTCGTTGAACGGTACGATAGTTTGCTTTCCGCAGTTTTAGTGGGTAACAACATCGTAAATATTTCGGCAACCTCCTTATCCACCCTGTTTTTCGTATATTTAACCGAAAGCCAGTCGCTGGGGGCAACGCTCAGCACGGTGGTTTTAACCATAGTTATCTTGCTGTTTGGGGAAATTACCCCCAAATTGCTTGCGAAAAAGAATCCCGAACGCTTTGCTATGGCAACCGTGGGATTCACGCGCTTTATCTTCGTTTTACTATATCCCTTAAACTTGATTTTTATGGGCTGGAAATGGCTGGTTGGTAAAATGTTCCGCGCCAAGGAAGAACAGGGGATTACCGAAGAAGAATTGCTCGTAATCGTGGACGAAGCCGAAAAGAACGGCGATTTAACCGACCAAGAAACGCAGTTAATCTCTTCCGCAATCGAATTTACCGATTTGGACGTAGGCGATATTTTGGTGCCCCGCGTAAACGTAATCGCGGTGGAAAAAGCCACGCCTATGGAAGAAATTAAAACCATGTTCCTAGAATACGAATTTTCGCGTATTCCCGTATACGAAGAAAACATCGATACGGTAATCGGGATTATTCACGAAAAGGATTTCTTCTCCGCGTACTTCCGTGGGGATGCGGACGTAAGCGCCATTTTAACCAAAGTGGTGTTTGCAACCCCGCACATGAAAATTTCCTCCCTTCTAAACAAGTTGCAGCGCGAAAAGGTGCATCTTGCCATCGTAACGGATGAATACGGCGGCACCAAAGGCCTTGTTACCATGGAAGATATTTTGGAAGAACTGGTTGGGGAAATTTGGGACGAGCACGACGAGGTGGTAAATCTGTTTACCTCCCTTTCGGATAACGAATACGCGGTAGACGGCAACGCGCCCTTGCACGATTTCTTCGACTTAGTGGAAATGGACGGCGCGGACGAATTTGAAGCCACCACCGTGGGCGGTTGGGTTACCGAGCAAATGGAACGTATCCCTGCCCAAGGGGATTTCTTCGATTACAAGCATTTGCATTTGGAAATTACCAAAACGGATAGCCGTAGGGTAATCGAGGTAAAATTGACCGTAAACGAAAAAGAAGAAGAGGAATCGGGGGACTGGTTGTTCCGTAAGGAGAAAAAGGACCGCGAAAAAGAGGACGGGGACGAAGAAGAATAATCCCGTTTTCCAATCATCACGTAATCTTGCGGGCAGTAAACTGCCCGCACGTTTTTCCCCTTTGGGGGAAAATGCGTATTTTTTCATATTTCTTTAAGGATCGGAGTATATACTCTTTCCCAAGGCTTGGGGAAATAGATTTTTTTGTTTTCATTTTTTTCTCCCTAATTTGTTCCCCATGCCTTTCCCGCCCCCCTGCTTTGCAGGGGTGGATGCGGGGTTTTTTCATGAAATTTCCGCGCGCTTACGCGCGTGCATTTAAGGAAGGTAGCATAATGTTAGTTCTAAACGACGTAACAAAAACGTACGCTTCTTCGGATTTTAGCGTACAAGCGTTAAAGGGCGTATCCCTTGCTTTCCGCAAAAACGAATTCGTTGCGGTTTTGGGTGCAAGCGGATGCGGTAAAACCACCTTGCTAAACATCGTGGGCGGTTTGGACCGTTATACCACGGGGGATTTGCTAATTGAAGGCGTTTCCACCAAAAAGTATAAGGATCGCGATTGGGATACCTACCGCAACCATAAGGTAGGCTTCGTGTTCCAATCCTACAATTTAATTCCCCACCAAACGGTACTTGGCAACGTAGAACTTGCCCTTACCTTATCGGGCGTATCCGTAAAGGAAAGAAAGGAACGCGCCGCAAAAGCGTTAGAAAAGGTGGGGCTTGGCGCGCAACTGAGAAAGCGCCCCAACCAACTTTCGGGCGGGCAAATGCAACGCGTGGCAATCGCGCGCGCTCTCGTTAACGATCCCGCGGTAATTTTGGCAGACGAACCCACGGGGGCTTTGGATACCGAAACCAGCGTTCAGGTTATGGACTTACTTAAAGAAGTAGCCAAGGACCGTTTGGTAATTATGGTAACCCACAACCCCGATTTGGCAAAGGAATACGCAACCCGTATCATTACTTTGTCCGACGGGCTCGTAACGGGGGATAGTAATCCTTGCACCGAAGAAGAACTTGCCGCTATGCAAACGGCGGAAGCCTTTGCTGAAGAAGTGGTGGAAGAACTTCCTGTAGAAGCGGAAGCGCCCGTTATGGACGCGGCTTTGGAAACGGAAAAACCCGCAAATAAAAAGGCGGCGAAAAAGGCGAAAAAGAAAAAGGCGAAAATGTCCTTCTTTACCGCCCTTCGGCTTTCCTTACGCAACCTTTCCACCAAAAAAACGCGTACGGCGCTCGTTTCCTTTGCGGGCAGTATCGGTATTATCGGTATCGCGCTGATTTTATCCCTTTCTTCGGGTTTCCAAAATTACATAGATACGGTGCAAAGGGATACCTTATCCAACTATCCTTTGGAAATTTCTTCCAGCACGATGGATTTTGCCAGCATGATGTCTTCCATGATGTCGGGGGAAGAATTGGGTAAAAAATATCCTGATACCGATAAAGTTACGGTAAGCGAAGGGCTTGCTTCCATTATGGATATGGCGGTTTCTTCGGTAAAAACGAACGACTTAAAATCCTTAAAAACCTATTTGGACGCGAACGTGGATTACACCAAGGTTTCCGCCGTTCAGTATAATTACGATTTAATTTTGCGCTTCTTAAAAAAGAACGAAAACGGCACGTATTCGGAAATGAAGGACCCCCTGTTGCAGCTGATGCCTGATTCGGTTAGCGGTGGGGAAGATAACTCCATGATGGCAGCCTTCTTGCCTTCCATTTTTTCGGAAATGCTGGATAATCGCGATTTGTTGAAAAAGCAGTACGACCTATTGTACGGGGATTGGGCAAGCGAAACCGCAGAAGACGAAGTAATGCTGGTGGTGGATCAATATAACCGCATTAGCGACTACACGTTATACTATCTCGGTATGATGGATTTATCCCCCTTGCTTTACGATTCCGCGTTCTTCGCGTTAACTATGCAAGATCCCACCCACACAATTTGGCCGTTAGAACAGAAAAAGCAAATGGCGGCTTCTATGGTGTTTATGCAAACGGGCGTGGTTTTCGATCCGGATGCAGATCGCGAACCCGTTCCCACTTTCACTTACCAAGAATTATGCCAAAAAACCTTTACGGTAATGCAAGGGTATGATTTCTATCAAAAAGTAGGCTCCGCTTGGGTGGAAAACCCCATGGTGTTGCAAACCGAAAATATCAACCAAAAGGCAACTACCTTAAAGGTAAAAGGTATTTTACGCTTAAAGGAAGGGGTTTCTTCGGGTAGTATTTCGGGGGTTATCGGCTATAACAAAGCGTTAACCGATAAAATGCTTTCCGCGCAAGCGAATAGCCAAATTATTGCCGAACAAAAGGCAGACCGCACCGTAAACGTATTTACGGGTTTACCCTTCACCCCTGAAGACGGCGTGCAAGCGTACGAAAACAACTTGGCAATTCTTGGCGTTGCGGATGAATCCAAGCCTTCCGCTATTTACATCTATCCTACCTCCTTTGAAAACAAGGATTACATCGTGGATTTAATTGATACCTATAACGCGGATAAGGAAGAAGATAAGCAAATCGTTTACACCGATCTGATGGGTATTATGATGAAATCCATCACGGTGATTATCGACGTAATTTCGTACGTCTTAATTGCCTTCGTTTCCATTTCCTTAATCGTTTCCTCCATCATGATTGGTATTATTACCTACATTTCGGTATTGGAACGCACCAAGGAAATTGGGGTGCTAAGAAGCCTTGGCGCAAGCAAAAAGGACGTATCCAACGTATTCAACGCCGAAACCTTAATCGTAGGATTTTTATCGGGCGCGCTTGGTATTTTGGTAACCTTGCTTTTAAACCTGCCCATCAACCTAATCATTAACCATTTTGCGGAAATCGGCACGGTTGCGAAACTCCCCGTGGGCGGCGCGTTTATCTTGGTTGGCATCAGTATGCTGCTTACCTTTATTGCAGGCTTAATTCCTTCGCGCATTGCGGCGAAGAAGGATCCCGTTGTGGCGCTCCGCACCGAATAAGAAACCGTATAAACTTCGTTCTGCTTCGTTTGCTGTCGGCAAATACAATCTCGATAACCAACAAGGTTTATCTCGCCTGTATTTACCGACGAGCCTTGCATAACTCGTTTCTACGCTTTCTTATGTTTCTACGCTATATTGCAAAACGGCGCCCCAAAAAGGGGTTGCCGTTTTTCTTTTTACTCAAAAAATCTCGCTAAAAAATTCCGCGGCGTTTTCATAGCAAACGCGGTAGGCAATTTTCTTACTGAATCGGTTTTTTAACGCGCGGAACAGTTGGGGCATAAGGGGAAGGTTTCCCTTTAACTCCTTGCAGTAAACACCCTTCGTTCCGTCCGTATCCGTGCCGATGGCAAGGAAGCGGTTTCCGTACCGCTTTAAGCCGTATTCCGCGTGGCTTAACAACGCTTGCATATCGCCCCCTAAAAAGGGTGGGTAGGGGGTAATCCCCACGATGCCCCCTTTATCGTAAAGCGCGTCCGCTACTTTTTGGGGCAGGTTTCTTGGGTGGGGAAATACGTTGTAAAAGGGGGAGTGGGTTGCAATTACTCGCCCCACGCTTTCTACCGTTTGCATGGCGGAAAGGGGGCTTAAATGCGATACGTCCCCCACGGTATTTAGCCGCCTCATTTCCCTTAAAAACGCGAACCCTTCCTTGCTAACGCCTTCATCCATTTTCCCCTCCCAACCCGTGGCAAGGCGGTTGGTTTTCCAGCATAGGGAAAGGACTTTTAGCCCCCGTTTTTGCCATAAGGCAAGCGCGCCGCAATCTTTCAATCCGCTTGCCCCTTCCATTCCTAAAATCACCCGTTTTTTTCCTTGGTTTGGGTAAGGTGTTAGCGTGCCGTTTAGTAGGGAATTTTCGTATTTTAGGTACTGTTTTTCCATCCCTTCCGCGCGCAAATTTTGGGGTAAATCTTCGCAAAAAATCGCTAAAATTTTGCTTTCTTTCTTGCTAAAAACGTGGGGGCTATTTATGGGGGCGTTTGCCGAAAGGGTATCGCAATGCAAATCAAAAAACATACTAAAAAATATGCGCCCGCATAAAAAAGGGTGAACGGGGAATACTAATAAAAAACCAAGGGGGAAAGCAAATGGGTAAAAAGCGTAAAAGCAAGCGCATACCGCGTTTAACCGAAGCGCAGTACGGGGCGTACCTATCCGCGTTAAAGGAAGAAACGCCCGTTTTTCACGAAACCGCGCAGCGCCAGGCGATTGTGGAAGAAGAAAGCGACCGCAAGGGGCACTAATCTTGGCAAAGCACTGTCAAAACCGCGTTTGATATTGAAAAATTTAAGTGTATACCACCGTATTTTGCAACGGCAAAAAACGGTGGTTTTTTATTTGCAAATTTGCGCGAAAACACCCGTAAAGCCCTTGCGGTTGCCGTAAATTTGCGTATGCGCACGCGCGAAAGAAAAAAACCGCCAAAATCCCCCCAAAAAAGTTGAAATTTTGCTTTTTATACGCTTGTATTTCCTACGGAAATATGGTATAATTTTACCGTGTGGTATTCTCATTTTTCCCCAAAGGCGTGGGGAAGGGTAAAAAACCACCCCAACATCTTGTATTTTTAAGGGCAAGCAAAAGCTTCGCCCCAAATGGAGAACGTATGAAGAAAACGAATTTATCTGCAATTTTCAAAAACCCCGAAGAATTCGGCGGCAAAACGGTAACCGTAGCAGGCTGGGTACGTACCTTACGCGATAGCAAAGCGTTTGCTTTCGTAGAACTGAACGACGGCAGTTATTTCAAAAATTGCCAAGTGGTTTTGGAACGCGCAAATCTTGCGGAATACGACGAAATCGTAAAGCAAAACGTAGGCGCTTCCTTGGTGGTTACGGGCGTTTTAGTTCTTACCCCCGAAAACAAGCAACCCTTTGAAATTAAGGCAACCAAGGTTATGGTAGAAGGGGAATCCACCCCCGATTA
>JAZUCI010000002.1:0-4060 GCA_045639045.1 Christensenellaceae bacterium | reverse complement strand
CCCCGTAGATGGGCTTGGGCATAAAGGTTGCGCTTTTGCCGTATTTCAACGCGGTGTTGTGGATAATGTATTTAATCCACATAGTAGCATCCGCCATGGTGCTCATCTTGCCAAGTTGGGGTTCGATTTCAAACTGACCGGAAGCCGCTACTTCGGGGTGGTGGTAGTTAATTTCAATACCCGCATCCTTCATCAGCATGCACATTTCGCTACGCATTTCGTAAGACGCGTCGAAGGGCTTTGCAATGTGGTACGCTTTTTGCTTTGCAACTACCGTGCCCTTGCCTTCGGTTGCGCTGTTCCAGTAAGATTGATTTGCATCTAAACCTACCGCAATGCTATTGGGTTGCACTTCCCAACCAACTTGGTCGAAAAGATAGAATTCAAATTCGGGCAGAATATACATGGTATCCGCAACGCCCAAATCTTGCATATATTTTTCAGCCGCCAAAACGATGTTTCTGGGGTATTGCGCCAAGGGGCGGTTTGCGGGGGTATCGATGATCATCGCGTTCCCCGTCATGGAAAGGGTGGGGATTTGGCAGAAAGGATCGATAACCGCGGTATCTAAATCGGGAATAAATACCATGTCGCTTTTTTCAACTACCGCGTAGCCGTAGTTGGATGCGTCAAACCCAACGCCGCTTTTCATCGTATCTTCCGAAAAGTTTTGCGCGGGGATGGTTACGTGGCGGTATTGCCCGTTGATATCCACCATTTTGAAGTCAATCATTTTGATGTCGTTGTCTTGAATCAGTTTTAAGATGTCCTTGGGGGTGTTTGCCATAAAACACGTTCTCCTTAAAGTTAAAATCTTTTATAAGAATACCACTTTTTTCGTACTAAGTCAATATCTAGTAAGAAAAAAAAGGAAATTCCGCGCAATTTTTTAGAAAAAGCAAAGAAAAGGGAGCGCCCCAAACGGAGTAGCTCCCATTCCCTACGTAAAGAACTGTGGATTTGATTTTTTATTCCTCTTCTTGCGCGTTTTGCGTGAGGCATATTGCCGACACCCCCTAAAGGAATCCACCTGAGGGATTCGCGAGGAGCGTGGACTTCCCACGCGACGGATTAGCGAGAGCGAAGGCAAAGCCAAGCGGAGCGTCACGTTATTTCGCTACCCCGATACGCGGAGCATAGCACAGCCTTTGCAAAAAATAGAAAGGATTGATTTTTTCTATAAGAAAAAAGAAAGCCTTTCGCTTTGCTTTGACATTCCGCTTTGCGTGAGGCATATTGCCGACACCCCCTAAAGGGGGAACCCCCTCGGCAACCTTTGCCCATCACGATAGCCCGCCATATGACGGCCGAACCTTCGGTTCTTTCGCCTTACGCACATCAAAAACGGACACCCCAAATGTTGGGATGTCCGTTTTTGGCGGAGCGTGAGGGATTCGAACCCCCGTGGGCGCTAACCCAAACGGTTTTCAAGACCGCCTCGTTATGACCGCTTCGATAACGCTCCGTTTCGTACGCTTGCTATTGTAACATAAATAAATGGGGTTCGTCAACCTTCTTCCTTGAAAAATTACAAAAATATTGACATTTCATTCGCGCGTATGCTATACTACGAAAAAACGGAGTAATGAATACCCAATGCGATACGAAAAAGAGATTACAAGGCAAGAAGCCTTTAACGTAGTGGTAGTAGGCGGGGGCGTTGCAGGCTTTACCGCCGCCGTTGCCGCGGCAAGAACGGGCGCGAATACCGCTTTGATTGAGGACGGAGGCGCACTTGGCGGTGTTTTAACGGCGGGGCTAAACCCACAAATCGGTATTTTTTACGCCTACAAAAAACAGGTGATTTCGGGCATCGGCTGGGAACTGTGTAAGCGGTTGGAAAAGCAAGGCTTTGCCAAAATTCCTAATTTTAATGAAATTGACACTTCGCTTGGCGGAATCCCTTCCAACGTAAAGGTGAACCCCGCCATGGCCGAAGCGGAAATGCTTGCCATGTGTAAAGAAAGCGGCGTAAAGCTATTTTTCCACACCAAAGCGGTGGACGCGGTTGTAAAGGAAGAAAAGGTAACCGCCTTACTTGCGGCGGATAAAAACGGATTGCGCTTGTTTAAGGCAAGTGTGTTTATCGATTGCACGGGGGATGGAGATTTTGCGGTGTTCTGCGGCGCGGAATACCAAAAAAGCGAGGTTTTGCAACCAGGCACGTACGGATATGCCTTCCAAACCGAAAATTTAGGCACATTGAACGAAGAAGCTTTGCGAACGGCGTTTGACGATGCGCGAAGCAAGGGGGAACTTCTTCACGGAGATTTTTGGCCCGAATACCACGCGCCGATTAAAAACTTTTTTATAGAAGGCGGGGATAACGCCAACCACGTTTCCTTTGACGGATCGGATGCGGATGCGTTGACGAACGCGGAAATCGAAGGTCGGGAGCGCATGGCAAGGATGCTGAAATTTGCAAAAACGCAAGCGGAAATTTCCGTTTATCCGGGCGCGGCAAAAGTTTCCGCAAGGGAAACGCGCCGAATTACCTGCGATTACGAAATGAGCGTTACCGACTTTTTAATGGGCAAACTGTACGAAGATTCCGTTTGCTACGGCTATTACAATATGGATTTGCACAGCGATAAAAAAGGGCAAGCGTTTGATGAAGAAAACCAACCCCTGCCCCCACGAGTAATCCCCGCAATCCCCTACCGCAGTTTCACGGTGAAGGGATTTACCAATCTTTTGGTTGCGGGCAGATGCGCAGGGCTTGACCGACGCGTGATGGGTGCGCTGCGCGTAAAAGCGCCTTGTATGGCAATGGGGGAAGCCGTTGGAACGGCCGCCGCCCTTTCCTTGCCTTCGGGCAACGTGAAAACCGTGAATATACAAACCTTAAAAAACCGACTATCCGAAAACGGCGCAATCGTACCGAAAGAGAATTTTATATAACCGAATATAACGGTAACGCCCGTGCGGTTTCGCACGGGCGTTACTTTTTTAAGGAGATTCTTTTGTAAAAAATCTAGGATGTTTTTCGTTAATAAAGCGTTACTGTTTTACTGAACGACGGTAACGTTTTCTTGGGTAAAGGTAATTTCCTTAACCAAGGTTTCGCCGTTACGTAAAACGGTAAGTTGTACCGTATCGCCGGGCACGCATTGATACAATAGGTCAAAGGAATAGATGCGGTTTACCGTTTGGGTTTCGTTGCCCGTTTTAATTTCCTTGACGATATCCCCCACTTGCAAAATGCCTTCTGCGGCGCTGCCTGCGGATATTTCCGCAACGTAAATATCTTGGTTTACTTTGGTAATTCCCGTTTCCGAATCGTAGCTAACGGTTACGTTTTCGTAAGTAACGGTAATGCCCATTAAGCAACGGTGGAAGGAAGCAATTTTCCCTTCTTCCCTATTTTTAATCAGGTTTTTCGTAACGCCAACTGCCACGTTGGAAGGAATTGCATACGCGATATTATCAATACTGCTGCTTTGGCGCTTTGCATTTACAATACCAATTAGCTGACCGTATTCGTTAAACAAGCCGCCGCCCGAGTTTCCCCCGTTGATTGCGGTATCGATACGGATAACGCGCGCCGAGCCAATGGGTTCTTCCAGCGCAATGGTTTCGGATTCCAAACTGATAATCCCGTTGGTAACGGCAACGCCGCCGCCCGAAGGATTTCCCACCGCAATGGCGTTACCGCCCACCACGATATCTTCGCTATCCGCAATATCTACCGCGCGAACGGGCGAAGATTTAATCACGTTACTTCCCGTTACCTCGATTACGGCGATATCGTATTGCAAACTCATACCGATTACCTTACCGGGAAGCGCGTATTTATCATAGTTTTCACCGTTGGCGTTTAGCAATTCCGCCATCGCTTCTACGGGTAAATGGCTGTTTTGCACCAAAAACGACCTGCCGTATTCCATACCGTAAAGCCACATAATTACGTGATCCGAAACGCCGTTTTCGGATTCATCCGCAACCACGTGGGCGTTGGTAATAATTAGGGCGTTCCCTTTGGCTTTATCCAAGGAATAAATTACGCCCGCGCCCGCGGAAAGACCTACGTCGACCGTGGGAAGTCGGAGGCCAAGCGGTC
>JAZUCI010000001.1:0-13547 GCA_045639045.1 Christensenellaceae bacterium | reverse complement strand
CACCTTGGGTGGCTTAACGCAAACGATTATCATACACGCTCCTTTCCCCCGTAACTTCGAACACAAGCAGCGGACCGCCCGTGAATTCCAACGAAAATTCGTTATCTAAAGCAACGTTGGAAATGCCGCGCGTTTCACCCTGCCGTAAAGTTACGCCGGATGCGGGGTATTTTAACCCCCTACTGTTTACGATATGCACTTCCCCTGAAAAAGGTACCAAGGAAATGGTTGCGCCCTTGACGGTTTTTGCCGAAAAAGAGCCCTTCCTTCCGTAAATTTTACAACAATTCGTATAAATTGTCAACCCCAAATCCCGATTTAGTGCAAAAATAATTAGTTGCAGTACGCCAAGGAAGTGATCTTCCCTACCCCCGCCCCCGTTATACACCTCTATTTCGGTAATTCCAAGGTCTTTTTTTCTATTAAAAATTTCAGTAACGCCGATTTCCCCGTCCGTGGCGTTTTTTTCCACGGGATAGGTTTTTGCATTGGGCGGAACGAAACCGAGCGAATCAAAATCCCCCACCGTAAGGTCGGGAGTAATGCCACGTTTTAACGCATCCCGATACCCCAAATCGCAAGCGACGACGAAAGCGTTTTCGGTGGAAATTTCCCCTTGATAGGGTTCCCCACCCAAAAGAACGATCCCTTTCATAATTACTTCGCGTTACGGATTAAGCGGATCGCTTCCGCGCGATCGCGCGCGCCGAACACCGCGCTACCCGCAACGAGGACGTCCGCCCCTGCGGAAATTACGCGGCCCGCGTTAGTAGGAGTGATACCCCCATCGATTTCCAAACGGATATCCTTACCCGTTTGCATAATGAGTTTTTTGGTTTCTTCCACCTTGGGAAGTACGCTTTCAATAAATGATTGACCGCCAAAACCGGGGAAAACGCTCATCAAAAGAACCATATCGCAGTATGCAATGGCATCCGCAATTTTTTCCACGGGCGTATCGGGATTGATAACGGCGCCCGCCTTTACCCCGCACGCTTTAATTTTTTGCAAAGTGGGGACTAGATTATCTTCACACGCTTCGTAGTGAACGGTGATATAATCCGCGCCCGCTTTTGCGAACTGTTCTACGTAGCGTTCGGGATGCACGATCATAAGGTGCGCGTCTAACGGCATATCCGTAATTTTGCGAATATCCGCCACCATTTTAATACCAAACGTGATGTTAGGAACGAAAACCCCGTCCATTACGTCCAAGTGCGCAAGGTCCGCCCCTGCTTGTTGGATAGAACGAACTTCCTCCTCCATACGCGTAAAGTTTGCGGAAAGCACCGAGGGCGCAACCCAAATATCACGATTCATATTCATCCTCCCTACCCGCGCGAATTTCCGTGGGGTTTTCCAAGTATTTTCTACGAAGTTGCCCGCAAGCGCCTTGGATATCCGCGCCAGCCGACCTTCTAAGCGTTGCGGTAAGCCCCGCGCGCGTTAACTTATCTATAAACGCACGCGCGTGAGTTTCCTGTGTGGAAACAAGCCCCGTTTCCTTTACTTCATTTAAGCGAATAACGTTAACCAAACAGGGGCGCCCCGAAAGTAAACGAACCAACTCCTTTACGTGCGCTTCCCCGTCGTTTTTTCCGCGAATTAAGGTGTATTCAAAAATGTACCTTCTACCCGTTTTTTCAAAGTAATACGAACACGCATCCAAAATTTCACGGATGGAATAGGCGTTGGCTACGGGCATAATCTTTTTGCGGTCCTCGTCAAAAGGCGCGTGCAAAGAAACGGTTAAATTGACGGGCAAACCTTCTTCGGTTAATCGGCGCATTTGCGGAACCAAACCGCACGTAGACAAACTGATATTTCTTGGGCTGATATTTAACCCTTCGGGGGAAGAAGCTAAGCGTAAAAAGCCCACCGTGTTATCGTAGTTATCCAGCGGTTCGCCACTACCCATTAAAACGATATTGGTTACTTTGCGTTCTTTTAGCGTTCCGCCCAAAAGGCGGTTTACCAACAAAACTTGGGATAAAATTTCCCCTTGGGTTAGATTGCGAACCAAGCCGCCCAAGGTAGACGCGCAAAATTTGCAACCCATACGGCAACCCACTTGCGTGGAAACGCATTGCGTATTGCCGTACTTATACTTCATCAAAACGCCTTCAATCACGTTGCCGTCCGCAAGGCGGAACAAATATTTTTCGGTACCGTCCGTAGAGATTAAGCGTTCCACGATTTGGGCGGCGCTATCTTCGTACGTTTCCAAAAGTTTTTCTTTTAGGGGCTTGGGAATATTGGATATTTCGCCAAGGGATTTACCTAGGGTGATTCCTTCAAAAAGCTGATCGCCGCGAAAGGCTTTTTCCCCCATAGAGAGCATTAGTTCCCTGCACTCCCCTTTCGTTAGGTCTTGAATAATCTTTTTCATACGTTCCGTTTTAATTTACAAAAATAGAATCCCGCGCCAAAAGCGGTGTGCGGTAAAAATTGCAAGCCGTACTTCGTGCTTTTGCTTGGCAAGGGTGAGGTGGTTTTTTCCACCGAAAAATGGGGGTTTTCCTTTAAAAACGCGCCCACGATTTCATCGTTTTCCTCCCTAAACAGGGTGCAAGTGGAATAGTATAAATTTCCACCCTTCTTCACGTAAGCGGAAGCGGTCTGCAAAATAGCCGTTTGCACGGGGGTAAGGGAGGAAAAATCACGATCCGAACTTCTTAATAAAATACCGGGGTTTTCCTTTAACACACCGTAACCACTACAAGGTACGTCGCATAAAACCGCCGAAAAATTTTCTTTCCACGCAGGGTTAAGCACCGTTCCATCCTGATTTACGGCGGTTACGTTGCTTGCGCGCATACGCTTTGCGTAATCTTCTATTAGCCCCACGCGGTGGGCGTGTAATTCCCCCGCCGTAACCGCGCCAAATTTTTCCGCAAGATATACGGATTTACCGCCGGGGGCGGCGCATACGTCTAGCAAAGTATCCGCGCTTTCTATCATATCGCAAATGGCAACCGAGCCCACCGATTGAAAGGTGTATAAGCCTTTATGGTAGCCTTCGTCCCTAGTAAACCCACGCGCAAAAAACACGTTGGGAAAGGCAGTTTCCTCGTACTCAATTCCCCGTTCGGTTAAATAGGTTGCCCCGTCCGTTTCCTTATGAAAACGAAGGGAGTTTACGGGGGTTGCGCCTTGCATAATTTTTTCGGTTTCCTCCCCATAAGTATGGAATAAGCGTTTCACCGCAAACAAGGGATAGCCGTAGGTTGCGGCAAGGCGTTCGTATTTCCGTTCGGGAAGCACGATTTGCATGCCTTCACGAAGGAAATTGCGAAGTACCGCGTTAATTAACCCCGCGGAAGCGCCCTTATCCTTGGTTTTGGAAAAATCCACCGCTACGCTTACGGTTGCGTACGGGGGACGACGTAAATCACACAGCAAAAACATTGCCATTTTTAGAATTAAGCGAACGTGCGGTTTTAACTGTTTGCCTTTGGTAAGGCGGGTGATTTGCAAGTGGTATTTTGCATCCGTTTCCACCGTGCCGTAGCAAAGTTTGGTAACTAACGCGCGGTTTTCCGCCTCCTCGGATAAATCTTGTAAGGCAATTTTCAAAAACGCGCCTTCCGCGTATACGCGGTTCAAAATATCGTAGGCGGTAGAAAAAAAGTTACTCATAAATCCTTACCGAAAACGTTGCCTTGCGCCACTTTTCTGCCGTTGACCGCATCTGCCGCCGTTAAAGGCTTACCGCCCGTAAACTGCAAACGTTTGATAACGAAAGCATCCGTTTTGCAAGCAACGATAATTCCGCGCTTATCCGCGGATACAACGGCGCCCGATTTTTCCGTGTGGGCAAGCGAAAGGGGTTCCCCTTCCAAAATTTTAACGACTTCCCCGTTTAAGTGGGTAAACGCCACCGGCCAATCGTACATTCCGCGAACGAAATCGTCCACTTTTTCCGCAGGCTGATCCCAGCAAATTTCCGCTTGTTCCTTTTTGATGGTTTTGGTTAGCGTAGCAAGGGATTCTTCTTGCTTTTCCAAAGTGGGATTTCCCGATAAAATAAGGGGCATCGCTTCCAAAATTGCTTCCGCGCCCAAAGGGGAAAGTTCTTGAAAAAGAGATGCGGAAGAGTGCCGCCCCACGGGGATTTTTTTACTTAACAGCATATCCCCCGTATCCACGCCGATATCCGTTTTCATAACGGTAATGCCCGTTTCCTTTTCCCCGCTTAAAACTGCCGCTTGTATGGGGGATGCCCCACGGTATTTGGGAAGAAGGGAGCCGTGAATATTGTATACGCCAAAGGGCGGAATATCCAAAAGTTCCTGCGATAGGATTTGACCGAACGCGCAAGTAATCATCAGGTCGGGCGCAAGGGAACGCATATCCGTTAATCCTTCCGCGCGAATTTTGGCGTACTGGTATACGGGAATCCCTTGGGAGAGCGCGTATTCCTTTACGGGGGGCGGGGTTAAAATTTGCTTTCTTCCCACGGGCTTATCGGGGTTGGTTACCACCGCAATGATGTTGTAACCGTTTTCCACCAAAGCCTGTAAGGGGGCAACCGCAAAATCGGGTGTGCCGAGATATACGATTTTTGCTTGTTTGCCGTTATTTATCAAACCACACCTCCGAAGCTTTATCTACGTATAAAACGCCGTCCAAATGGTCGATTTCATGGCAACAAGCGCGGGCAAAAAAGCCTTCCGCAACCACCGTTTGCTTTTCCCCGAAACGGTTATAATATTCCACCGCTACTTGCTTGGGGCGAACCACGTAGCCAAACTTTCCGCGAACGGACAAGCAGCCTTCCTGCCCCTTTTGTTTGCCCTTTTCGGATAGGATTACGGGGTTTACGAATTCAAAGTAGCCTTCGGGCAAGTCAATCACGCAAACGCGTTTCAGTACGCCCACTTGGGGGCCCGCAAGCCCTGCGCCCTTTGCCTTTTTTACCGTATCCTTCATATCGTCCAAAAGCGTAGCCAAACGCTCGTCAAACACTTCTACGGGTTTGCTAATTTTACGAAGAAGGGGATCTCCTTCTTGCACGATATTGCGAATTGCCATAATTTTTTCCACCTTTTAGTTCATATTTTTGGGGTTTTCTTCCACGATAACCTGTTCGGTAGCGGTTGCCGCGGGTAGCGCCGCTTGATATATTTCGTCTACCAAGGCGCGATTATTGGGATTGATACGCATCAAAATTTGATAGCGGTATTTGTTTTGTAAGCGGAATAGGGGGGATTTGGATTTATGGAAAAACAAGAAATCCTCCTTATTCCTATCGTAAACGGCGGCTACCCCGTCGTAAATCTTTCTAATTACTTCAATCGTTTTCCGCTCGTCCTCCCCACTTACCAAAATGCGAAGGATGGTGCAAAACGGGGGAAAAAGCGTTTCCCTACGAAGGGCAAGTTCGGATTCACACATGCCCACGTAATCATATCTGCGGGCAAAATCCAACACGTAATTTTCGGGGGTGAAGGTTTGCAAAACTACCTTCCCCGCGCGCTCTGCCCTACCGCTTCTACCAGCAACTTGGGTAACGAGCTGGAAGGTCCGCTCCCCACTGCGGTAGTCCGAAAAATGCAGTTCCATATCCGCATCCAACACGCCCACCAAAGTTACCATAGGGAAATCGTGCCCCTTGGCAATCATTTGCGTACCCACCAAAATATCCGCTTCACGGTTGGAAAAGGCTTTTAAGATGCGGTAATGCCCTTCCTTATTTTGGGTGGTATCGTTATCCATACGAATTACTTTTGCATTTGGAAACAGTTCGTTTAGCTCCATGCAAACGCGTTCGGTACCCACGTTGCCGAATTCCAATTTCGCCCCACACGAAGGGCAAGCCGAGGGCATACGGTATTGCGCCCCGCAGTAATGGCATTTCAGCCTTGCGGATTTGGCGTGATAGGTTAAGGATACGTCGCAATCTTCACAAGTGGCAACGTAACCGCAAGTGCGGCATTGCACGAAGGAGGAATACCCCCTGCGATTTAAGAATAAAATCACCTGATTCCCTTCGCTGAGCGCGTTTTCCATTTCGGTTTTCAACACCGAAGAAAACAACGTGTGGTTTCCGTTTTTTACTTCCTTTCGCATATCCGCGAAAATCATTTCGGGAAGGGGGCGCGTGTTTACGCGCGAAGGCATAGTTACCATTTGATACGCGCCTTCTTTGGCAAGCAAATAACTTTCCACCGAAGGGGTTGCGCTACCAAGCACTAATTTACATCCGTTATATTCGGCGCGCATTTCCGCAATTTCCTTGGTAAAATAACGGGGGTTGCTATCGCTTTGATAACTGCCGTCGTGTTCTTCGTCCACGATGATAATTCCCACGTTTTCCAAGGGCGCGAACACCGCGCTTCTTGCCCCAACCGCAATGGTTGCTTCCCCACGGCGGAGCCGCCACCATTCGTCAAACCGTTCGCCTGCGGAAAGCCCGCTATGTAAAATGGCAACGCTATCCCCAAAGCGGGAACGTAAACGCTGTAACATTTGGGGGGTTAGGGATATTTCGGGCACCAACATAATTGCCGTTTTGCCCCTTGATTTTGCTTCTTCAATCAAGCGAAGGTATACTTCGGTTTTTCCGCTACCCGTTACGCCGAAAAGGAGATGCGTTCTTCTTTCATCCGTTAAAATTTTGCGGATGGCGGTTTCCTGCATGGGTTTTAACGTAAGGGGTGCGGTAGGCGCGCCCAAACCCTTCATGGGCGTACGCATTTTTTGTTTTTCGGTAACCAGCAGCGCACCGCGGTCAATTAAACCGTTTACAACTGCCGCACCGTGATTTTTTCTAAGTTCCGAAAGGATAAATTCGGCTTCCCCACGAAGCAAAACGGCTAACAGTTCCGCTTGCTTTTTTGCGCGTTTTTCTGTTGCGATAAAAGACTGCGCGTCGAAATCGGGGTTTACCGTTACGGCATATAAAACGCTTTCCTTTACCATACCGCGGCGCATTTCGGTGGGTAAAAACTGCCGAAGCGCGGTTGCTGCCGTTACGTGGTAGCGCGCGCACATAAAGCGCATTACTTCCAGCATTTCGGGGGTAATGGCAGGGATGGAATCCACCACGCGAATTACGTCCTTCATCTTTGCTAAGGGAACTTGGGTGGTTTTGGATACGCCCACCACGTATCCTTCAATTTCCTTTTTACCAAAAGGGACGGTTACGCGGCTACCCACGGGAATTTCTTCCGCGCTACGGTAATCGAAGATACGGTCTACGTCTTTTGCTTGAATATCCACGATAACGCGATAGAACATTACCTTACCCCTCCTTTTTGGTGTTTTTAACTAATCTTTGGGAAGAATTTCCCCTTTTTTCCATCACAAAAAATGTTCAACGGCCCGCCGTTGAACATTTTCCTTGCGCTTTTAGTCCTTGGTTGCAGTTACTCTGCCGCTTAAAATTTCTTCCGCCGCCATGGTAATGGGCTTTTCGGTGCGGGGCGCAACTTCTTCGCCTAAAGGCTTGGGTTGGTCGATGATTTGGCGCGCGCGTTTTGCGCAAACGGTGCAAAGACCGTATCTAGAGCCAATTTTCTTTGCTAATTCTTCAACAGAAGGTTCGTTAATCATATGTTTATTCCTCCATTATTTTCTTTATCGTTTCGCCGCTACGGGCGGTTTTGCTTTTTTCTGCCAACATAATTGCTTGAATATTTTCTAACGCCTGGGTTAAATTATCGTTCACCACTACGTAATCGTATAATTCGGTTTTGGAAAGTTCGAACGCGGCGCGGGAAATACGGTTTGCAATCACTTCCGCCGACTCGGTATTCCGCTTAATTAAGCGATCCTTCAAAGCCTTAAAATCGGGGGGCGCTATCATAATTAAAACGCTTTCGGGCAATGCTTGTTTTACCGCAAGCGCGCCGTTTACGTCTATTTCCAAAATTACGGTTTTCCCTTCCGCCATCGCGTTTAGTACGGTTTGCTTGGGGGTGCCGTATCCGTTGCCGAAGTGGTGGGAAAATTCCAAAAATTCCTCTTTTTCTTCCATACGGGCAAATTCTTCCTGCGATAAGAAGAAATAGCTTTTGCCGTGTATTTCCCCTTCGCGGGGCGCGCGCGTGGTAGCGGAAACGCTAACCGTTACGTTTTTATCCGTTTCCGTTAATAAGGAGACGAGCGTGCCTTTCCCAACCCCCGAAGGGCCCGAAAGCACCAACAGTAATCCTTTGTCACTCATTGTACGTTTTGCACCTGTTCCCTAATTTTTTCTATCTCGCATTTTAACGATAACGCGTATTCGGTGGTTTTGCCGTCGTTACTCTTCGAGCAAATGGTGTTGGCTTCACGGTTAAATTCCTGCACTAGGAAATCCAACTTTTTCCCAACGTTTTCCCCTTTCACGATTTCGCGGAACTGCGCGATATGCGAGCCTAAACGGGTTAATTCTTCATCCACGTTGCATTTATCCGCAAACATAGCGGCTTCGGTTAACAGTCTACCTTCATCCACCGTAACGCCCGCCAAAATTTCGCGCATACGGGCAAGAATTTTTTCGCGGTGCTCGGCTAAAATTTGGGGAGCGCGCAAAGCGATTTTCCCCACCGTTTCTTCAATTACGGCAACGCGCGAAAGCATATCCTGCTTCAGTTTTTCCCCTTCGGTTTTTTGCATTTCGCAAAGCTTATCCATCGCTTGGTCTACCGTGGAAAGCAAAATGGGAAGGAGCACTTCGTTATCCCCTTCCTCCGTTTCGGTTTTTACGATTTCGGGAAGGCGAAGCAAGGTTACCGCGGTAATATCGTCCCTAACGCCCGTGGCTTCCACAAGGGATTTAGCCGCGGTTACGTAAGCCTTGGCAAGCGCCGTATCCGTGGTTACGGTTACGGGACGTTCGCGCTTATCGCGGAAGGAAACGAACACGTCCGCATGCCCACGGGGAAATTTGGCTTGTACCGCCTTTTTGATGGCTTCTTCAAACGCCAAAAACGCGCGGGGCGCTTTTAAGTTCATATCAAAATAGCGGTTGTTTACCGTTTTGATTTCTACCGTTATATCTACGTCAGCAGAAAAGTCTGCCCTGCCGTAGCCCGTCATACTGTACATAATTTTATCTCCTACTGCGTATTATACCATTTTTTTATAAAAATTTCAAGGATTTAGCAAGCTTTTCAGCGCGTTTTCGTCAATAATTTTTATGCCGCGCTTCTTGGCTTTTTCTAATTTACTGCCTGCGTCCTCCCCCGCGACGACCAAGGTGGTGGCGGCGGTTACGGTGGAGCCGACTTCCCCACCCGCCTGTTCAATAAGCGCGGCGGCTTGCCCACGGGTTAAGGTGGGAAGTTTCCCCGTAAGCACAACGATTTCCCCCGTGAGGGGGCCATTTGCACATTCTTCCTTTTCCACGGGGGTTACGCCCACGGATAACAAGGCTTCCACTTCCCTTCCGCCTTCCCCGACAAAATATTCGGCTACGGCGGTGGCGATAACCTCGCCTACCTCGTCCACGTTTAGAAGATCTTCCTTCGTTGCGCCTTGCAAAGCGGAAAGGGTGCCGTACCGCTTGGCTAAATCTTTGGCGGTTTTTTTGCCCACGCCCGTGATACCCAGCGCGTAAATAAACGACCACAGCGCGGGGGTTTTAGATGCTTGAATTGCGGAAAGTAAATTCCCCGTTTTCTTTTCCTGGAAACCTTCCAAAGCGCTCAAATCCCCTTCGGTTAAGCGATATAATCCGTCAAAGGTATGAACGCCTAATTTTTCGTATAAAAGGGATGCGGTCATTTCCGAAAACCCTTCGATATTCATTGCGTCCTTACTGCCGAAATGCGCCAATTTTGCCGCAACGCGGGGCGCGCATAAGGGGTTGGGGCAGAAAAGGTTTGCCCCGTCTTCTTCTACGGTAGCGCCACAGTACGGGCAAGTTTTTGGGGGAAGAATTTCGGTTGCCGTTTCGGGTACGGACACCGCGCCCAAAATTTCGGGAATGACTTCGTTGCTACGGCGAATTAACACGGTTGCGCCCGTTTTTAAGCCCTTGCGTTCAATATCGCCAAGGTTGTTTAGGGTTGCCTTTTTTACGGTTACACCCGCAAGGTCTACGGGATCAACCACCCCAAGGGGGGTTAATTTCCCCGTTCTTCCCACCTGCCAAAACACTTCGCGCAAGGTGGTTTCCACTTCCTCCGCTTCAAACTTATACGCGATGGCAAAGCGCGGGAATTTTTCGGTATAGCCTAATTCTTCACGGGTGGCGTAATCGTTAATTTTAATTACCGCGCCATCCGTTAATACGTCTAATTTTTTACGCTCTACGTCAATTTCATTGATAATTTGCATCAGTTCTTCCGCACTCTTTGCCGCGCGGTAGAACGGGAACACGCGGAAACGGTTTTCCTTTAAGAAGGCAACTGCTTCATCCTGCGAACGAATGCTGTTATCTTGTATATAATTCACGTCGTAAAAACAAATTTCGGGGTTACGGCTTTTTGTGATTTTGGGATCCAGATTACGGATTGCCCCCGCAACGGCGTTGCGCGCGTTTTTTAAGGGTTCCGCCGCCGTAGCGTTGTATTTTTCAAGCACCGAAAGACGGATAACCGCTTCCCCCTTTACTTCCACCAAGCCTTGATAACTAATGGTTAACGGAAAGGAGGGAATGGTTAAAACTTGCGCGGTTACGTCCTCCCCCACGATGCCGTTACCACGGGTGGTTGCGCGCAAAAATTTGCCTTCGTTATAGGTTAAGCATACGGTTAACCCATCGAATTTATATTCTACGCGGTAATCGCACTTGCCTGCAATTTTTTCCGCGCGCGTGCAAAAATCACGCACTTGCTGTTCGGTTACCCCTTTATCCAAGGAATACAAGGGTTGGATATGCTCGTGCTTAGAAAAAGCGGCAAGGGGCTCCCCACCTACCCTGCGGGTAGGAGAATCGGGTTCTACCACCCCCGTTTCCTTTTCCAAGGCAACCAATCTATCGTACAGCTTATCGTATTCCCTATCCGAAACCGAAGGGTTATCCAAAACGTAATACTCGTAACCTAAGCGGTTAAGGGTATCAATTAACTCTCTCATTTCTTTCATAGCTTTACCTTACAACTGTTTTAAGGGCGCGATGGCAACCGCCAAAGTTTTAATCCCTGCGCCGGGGAACGCCACGGTTACGGTGCCACCGTTGGGGCCGTCCTTCACTTCAATTACCGTACCTTCCCCAAATCTGGGATGCGCCACTTTACTACCCGTAACGAATCCCTTTTTTGCCGTGGTTTGCGCCACCGTTTTTTTCGCGCCGAAGTAGGAGGAGGGATCAAATTCCGCCTGTTCCTTTTTTTCGGGCAGGGTTACGCGTTGCAAATTCCCCGCCTTTGCATAAGAATTTTGATAGGGGGAAGAACGTTTTTCGTTATACGCGCTGTACGCCGAATAGGTTTGCCCCGCAAGTTTTCTTGCTTCGCGTTCGGCAAGCGCGGGGATACACTCTTTTAAGAAGCGGGAACGCGAATAGCCGCTTCTTGCACCGTGCAGAAAGCGTGTTTCGGAAGAACATAGGCACAAATTTTCCCTTGCGCGGGTAACGGCTACGTACATTAAACGCCGTTCTTCCTCTAATTCTTCCCTACTATCCATGGCGCGGCTAACGGGGAATAAAGTTTCTTCTAAACCGATTAAAAATACGGTGGTGAATTCCAAGCCTTTTACCGCGTGAACGGTGGCAAGAGATACGCTTTCGGTAAGCCCCATTTCGTCCGTATCCGCAGAGAGGGTGATGGAGTTTAAGTAATCGGCAAGGGTTGCGCCCGGGTTTGCCTTTTCAAATTCTTGCACCGCCCCCAAAAAGCCGTACACGTTTTCCTTTTTATTTTCGTCCTCTTCGGTATTTTCGATAAACTGCGACATAAATTGGGTGTCCGTAATTACCGCTTTCACCAATTCCGAAAGGGATAACGTGTGCATTTTAATCATCAAAGAACGGATAAGCTTTGCAAAATCGGTTACTTTTTTCACCGCGCCCGCGTTAATGCCCGTTCCTTCCGCTTCCATTACCGCGTCGAACACCGAAAGCCCGTAAGAATTAGCGTAGGCAAGCAGTTTTTCCGCCGTGGTATCCCCAATGCCCCGTTTGGGCACGTTTAAAACGCGAAGCACCGCTTCGTTATCCAAGGGGTTGTTTAGGATGCGCAAATACGCGGATAAATCTTTAATTTCCTTTCTTTCAAAGAACTTAAATCCCCCGTAAACGCGGTAGGGAATATCGTAATCCACAAAGGCTTGTTCTACCGTACGCGAAAGGGCGTTTACACGCATAAGCACGGCAAAATCCGCGGGGCTTGCGCCGTTATCTAACGCGCGGCGGATATTGGCGGCGATAAAACGCGCTTCGGCGTTTTCATCCCTACTGACTTGCACCATAACTTCCGCGCCGCGGTCCTTATCCGTCCAAAGTTCCTTTTGGTTTCTTTGGCTGTTTTCCTTAATTACGCAGTTGGCTACGTTTAATATTTTTGCCGTAGAACGGTAATTTCTTTCCAACTTATATACTTTTGCGCCCTGAAAATCCTTGGGAAAACCCAAAATATTCTTAATTTCCGCGCCCCGCCAACCGTAAATGCTTTGGTCGTCGTCCCCCACGGCAAACAAATTGCCGTGTACGGAAACCAAATGCTTTACGATGCGATATTGCACCGCGTTGGTATCTTGAAATTCATCCACGTGCACGTACAAAAAGCGGTTTGCGTACTTTTTGCGCGTTTCTTCGCTAGTGGCAAGAAGGCGCTCGGTATGTATCAGTAAATCGTCAAAATCCATCGCGTTGGATTTTTTCAGTTCGTCCTCATATAAGGCGTAATAGCGGCAAATTTCCCCAATCTTATCCTCGTCCACGTGTGCTTCGGCATATTCCCTGGGGGTGTAGCCCTTGGTTTTGGCTTCCGCAATATGGAATTTTACGGATTTGAGCATTTTTTCGCGGCTTTCTTCGGGAACTTCCGCATCCTTTAAGATGCGCTTGATTACCCGTTCCCTATCCTGTTCGCTGTAAATGGAAAAGTTGGAATCAAAGCCTAAAACGGAGGCTTCCCTTCTTAAAATACGAACGCACATGGAGTGGATGGTGCACACCCACATTCCGTCCGTATCAATTTCCATTTTTTCAAGACGTTCCTTCATTTCGTTTGCCGCTTTGTTGGTAAACGTGATAGCAAGCACGCGCTCGGGCGAAACGTTTAATTCTTGCACGATATACGCAATGCGGGTGGTAAGCACGCGGGTTTTTCCGCTACCTGCGCCCGCGATAACCAAAACCGCGCCTTCGGTATCCCTTACGGGTTTTTCCTGTTCAGCGTTTAGTTGTGCCAAATATTTTTCAATCATCTTTCATCCTTTCCGCCGTAACGATGATTTGCGGCGGATAATAGTTCGTTTAAGTTTTGAAACCCTTCGTTTTGCACGCGGAAAGAAACTTCCGCATCCTTCGTAAAAAAGTTTAACCATAAATCTTCAGCGCTAAAACAACATTCCGCGCCAAGCTTGGTTTTTACGAATCGGAACGCGAAACGCTTTTTCATCAGTTTCAAAAAGGTAAAATATCCTTCTAACCCTTGGTCGGTGGCAAG